>JAEOTM010000177.1 GCA_016839815.1 Candidatus Hodarchaeota archaeon | reverse complement strand
CTAGGATCTCCCAAAGAAATGGCTCGGAGTTATAAGAAACGAGGGACTCCTAAATATTTTATTTCAGAAGAGTTATGGTCCATTTATACGAATGTTAATTGGATTATAGGGATTATTGTATTTCTAGTGATTGCTACTGTTCAAGTTGTAGTAATCGAACCCAATAATTTTGGACAAGCACTGATTAACGGATTAACTCTTTCGTTTCCAACTATCATGACATTTTTAATGGTTATTACTTGGATTTTCGTCGGGTTATCCCATGAAGGTTACTTCCCAGAAGATCTAGATACTAGTAAAAAAGTGGATAAAGAAAAAGATCCAAAATCTAAATTCTACAAACCAGATGAATTTGTATTTAATGGCTTAGTCGGATCGCTCTTTGGGTTACTTATAATCATCATTCCTATTGATATGATTAATCTATTCAGGATTATTATCAATTTTATCTTGGATCTGTTAGGTCGGAACACAGTCGCAATGAGATCAGAAGTCGTAGGGTTATCAGTCGAGTTACATACATTGTTAACAATAATTGGAACATTGGCAATACTTGCGGGTATCATTAATTTGGCAAAAATTGGGACAAGTGAACCAAATTATCAGTTTAAAATGAATATAATATTGATATTCACAGGAATTGCTGATTTTATTGTCGCAGCTTATTTCCTTGCTAATTTACACCTGTTAAAAGAAGTCATTCCTCTATCTGAAAATGTATTATTAATTTTAGCAGTGATAGGAGTAATCGGTTCCCTCGTTGATTTAGCTACGAAAGTCTATAAAAATACTCAACTGTATGGGTTGATGGAAGATGAGAGTTTCCCATCAATCTGAGTAAATAATATAGTTATTACTAAAAAGGTGGAATGCAATGTCAATTAGTAGAGTGCGAATGGGCTTAAAATTCATTCGATTATTCCTCTTTAAAGCCCTAAAAAGAAAATGGTACCTACCAAATATTCCCGAAATTACTGTAGACCAACTAGCGGAGCGATTAGAATCTTCCGATCCTCCACTTATTCTTGATAATCGTGATAAGGCGGATTTTGATGGTCTTGGAACCAATAAATATGATAAACACGGACATATCTTAGGATCACGGTGGGTTCCTATAATGGAACTCTCCTCATTGTTTGAGGAACTTCCTAAAAGTAAAGAAATGGTGACTATCTGTCCAGGAGGAGGAATGTCTTTGGTTGCAGCAGAACTACTTATCAAGGAAGGTTTTGATGCAAAGAGTCTTAAGGGTGGCATCTGGGAGTGGGCTGATCGGGGGTATCCACTTGTTAAATCAATACCAACTAGTGAAACTCTTTCTGAAGAAATTAATCCTGTTTCTAAAACAATAGAGAAAACTCCTCCAAGAAAATTTGAGGGAAAAATAACCCAGACAGTAGACGCACGTGGTATGCTTTGTCCAAAACCAATCCTAAAGTCTAAGAAGGCTTTGAAAACGTTAGACGTCGGGGAGGTATTAGAAATATTAACAACGGATCCAGGTAGTGTATCAGATATTCCATCGTGGATTCATGTTACAGAACAGGAACTTATACTTTCTGAGGAACAAACTTCTCAAAATTTCCGTTTTCTTGTTAGGAAACTTCATTGATGATAGAATTAGGTATTTGATATGGAAAATAATGGCTTGAATAACCAGCGTTTGAAGAAACGTATGGAGAAAAAATATGGGAAAAATCGGTCGACTAAGGTTTTTTATCTCAAGAACGTATTCAGATATTGGAGAAAGACCTTCAGGATGATGTTTTATTATAATAAAATTGAATGGTCTGAAATTACAGTTGACGAGCTGTATAACCGCTTTAAATCAAGTGATCCTCCATTAATTCTTGATATACGAACCCTGAAGGAATTTGTTAAAGGACATATTCCAAACGCTAGATTAATCCCAATTACGAAGTTAAAAGATAATTTTAATGACCTTCAATCCTATAAAGAAAAAGAGGTTATTACTCTTTGTCCAGGAGGAGGTTTATCATTGGTTGCTGTTGATATCCTAGTAGAGGCAGGGTTTAAGGATGTAAAAAGTTTACGTGATGGTTTGGATGCATGGACTGCAAAAGGATATCCCATTACTCAAAATTTAGATGATCAAATTGCGTATTTGAGGGATAACACTGGAATGTTCAAAGAGGAGAGAACAGTTGATAAAGGATATGTGGGTGAAATACACTACACTGTAGATGCACGTAATTTACTCTGTCCAACACCTGTTTTAAAGTCTAAAAAAGCAATTAAATCATTAAATCCTGGTCAAGTCTTGGAGGTATTAGTTACTGACCCAAGAACTGATATTCCTTCCTGGGCTCGTTCTACTGGTCAAGAGCTCTTACTCTCTGAAGAAAATGGTCCCAAGAACTTTCGTTTTCTGGTAAAAAAAGTGAATTAGAATCTAAAAACGGATAGAAAGTGGAAACTAACCATCATAGGAGAACTTGGTATGAGAGTGATAAATCGAATAAGATATGGTGAACCCAAAGTACTTCATCTCAAAGAGATGGAGAAACTTACTCCTGCAAGTAATGAAGTATTAATAAGAAATTATGCGTCATCGGTGACTTTATATGACTGTTGGACACGAAGTGGAACTGCTCCACCTGGATTCGGTCTACTATCGCGTTTAGAATCTGGTTTTAGAAAACCCAAGCAATCGATAATTGGTACGGAATTTGCTGGAAAAGTTGAGGCTGTAGGTAAAAATGTTACCAAGTTCAAAAAAGATCACGAAGTCTATGGATTTTTACCATCAGGTGCTTATGCCGAATATTTATGCCTACCTGAAGATGCGACATTGGCAATAAAACCAGCTACCATGACGTTTGATGAGGCCGCTGTTGTTCCACAAGGGGCATTAACCGCATTATACTTCTTGAGAAAAGGAAATATCCAGAAAAAGCAAAGAGTATTAATCATTGGAGCTTCAGGAGGAGTTGGAATATTTGCTGTGCAAATTGCTAAAAATTTATTTGAGTGTGAAGTCACTGGAGTATGTAGCACTTCAAAACTTGAGTTGGTGAAATCTCTAGGAGCTGATAGAGTCATTGATTATATTAAAGAAGATTATACCGTAAGCAACAAAAAGTACGACTTAATTCTCGATACCATGGGAAAAAGCAGTGTTCGCAAATGCAAGAATCTATTGAACAATGAGGGATTCTATCTATTTACTACTTTTGGAATGCCCAAGCTTTTCCAAATATTGTGGTTTAAATTGATCAGCAGAAAGAAAATAGTTTTTGGAGTTCTAGAAGATAAGCCTGAAGATCTAGTGTATCTTAAAGATCAGATTGAGGCTGGAAATTTAAAATCAGTAATAGATAAGCGATTCTTGATGGAACAAGCTGCTGAAGCTCATCTTTATGTTGAGTCTGGCCAGAAAAAAGGACAGGTTGTATTATATATAGATTGATGAAAACTTCATTATAGTGACTGAAGTACCAGAAACAAGATCGAAGTATTTATTTCAATATACAAGACAGAGAAATATAGAAACTCCTTAAAGGTAATAGTCGTGAGAAAAATGACAAACAAAGAAAAAATGAAAGCAATCGTATACCGAGAGTATGGACCACCGGAGGTATTAAAATTAGAGGAGGTAGACAAACCCATTCCTAAGGAAAATGAAATTTTAGTTTCTGTTAAAGCAACAACTGTGAATTATGGAGACTTAATCGCAAGGAATTTTAGAAGTATTTCTCCCAGTAAGTTTGCCATGCCTATGCTATTCTGGTTCTTTGCTAAACTTGCCTTTGGGATTAGAAAACCCCGTAACAAGATCTTAGGGAACGAATTTGCTGGTGTTGTTGAAACTATTGGAAACAAAGTAACAGGATTCAAGCCAGGGGAAAAAGTACTCGGATACAGCAGTCAAAGTATGCGTGCTTATGCCGAGTACATAGTAATGTCTGAAAAAAAGGGAATATTAGTTCCCTCCCGAAGAATATGTCATATGAGGAGACCACAGTACTTCCCATGGGTTCAATAATGGCATTGAACTTATTGAAGAAAGTAGATCTACAGAAAGGACAGAAAATCTTAATAAATGGTGCCTCTGGAGGAATTGGTTCTGCAGCTGTCCAATTGGCTAGTAATCACTTTGGCGCAGAAGTAACTGGAGTATGCGGAACACCAAGACTAGAATTTGTGAAAGCTTTGGGAGCGAAAAAAGTTATTGATTATACTAAAGAGAAATTCTGGGAAACTTATGATATTGTTCTTGACTCAAGTCTAGGAAAAAGTAGCTTTAAACAAGTGAAATATATTCTCAAACCTACTGGATGTTATCTTTTAGCCCAATTTAAACTGAGACAGCTAGGACAAATGTTACGTACTAAACTCTATGGTAGTAAAAAAGTAATCTGTGCGCTATCCCCCGAAAAGAAAGACGATCTTCTTGATATTAAAGACATGATAGAAGCTGGAAAAATTAAAGCTATTATTGACAAAAAGTTTAGCTTTGAACAAATGGTCGAAGCTCATCGATATGCTGAATCAGGAGACAAAAGAGGTCATATTACTGTTACTTTAGATCAATGACTCTCTGGCTCTCTATTGCAGTTATATTTTGACTAGAGTAACTAACTATTGTTACTAAATAAGAATGGATTGTTCAATCAGACAGTATCTGTCAATACTAAGATTTAAAAACTAAAGTTCTGGAGTCAAAAATCTAAAAATATATTTGACAAACGATATCCTCTTGAGTAAGTAGTAGAGGCTCATAGGGACGTTGATAAGGGAAATAAAAGGGGAAATGTAGTAATACAAAAAATCAGGACAATTATAGAATAGAAGGCAAAAAAATTGGCAATTGTTGAAGTAAAAGAGTTACATAAAACCTTTAAAATTCCTGGAGAGGATATTAAAGTCCTCAAAGGAATTACTTTATCTGTTGAACGAGGCGAATTTGTCGCCATAATGGGCCCAAGTGGGTCTGGAAAATCTACGTTATTAAACATTCTTTCAAGCATAGAAGAAGCTACAAGTGGTAATGTTCTTTTAGAAGGAGAAGATACCACTAAAATCGATGTGGTCGATATACGTAGACATAAAACCTCCATTATTTATCAAGATTTTAACAATCTCGCGTATTTGAGTGCTTTGGAGAATGTTATGTTTCCCATGACACTAGCCGGAATGGAATTAGAAGAAGCAAGAAAAATTGCACACCAACTTTTAGAGAAAGTGAAATTGGGACACCGCATTAATCATATTCCTGATGATCTTTCTGGGGGAGAACAACAACGTGTGGCGATAGCACGTGCATTAGCGAACAATCCAAAGTTAATTTTAGCAGATGAACCTACAGGCAATTTAGACACGAAAACTGGGGATTCGATCATTGAATTATTCCGTTCTCTTGTTCAAGAACAGGACATTGCTATTATCATGGTTACTCATGATATTCAAATTGCCAAGAAGACAGACAAAATCCTTATCCTTCGCGATGGACTATTACATCGCGAAGAAGATGTACTGGAGGAGCTCTAATCATGTCTGATCCCCCAAAAGCCGATAGATTTCACCCTCGTGATAGAATTGCTTATTTCATTCAATCTATACGTTCCATTCAACGAAATAAACGACGATCAGTCTCCATGATCTCTGGATTAATCTTGGGTATTTCAATACTAGCTGGGATATTTCTTTATACCACTGTATTGATGAATAATGTCTATCTAAGCATTATTGATGGTGCTCCATATGAGATTCGAATGGATTTTGATGATCCATTATCTGATGCCCAAATTGAGGCTTACCGTGAGAATTTTAGTTTAAATCCCAAAGTAGCAGACGCTCAAATTCTTTATGGTAACAGTCGTACTATTGAATCCGCTACTGGTGATCTTTATACTCCTGCTATTTTAAAAGCAGAAATACGGGCAGAATACAATAACGAAACGTATTCAGGGTCAGAAGGCCGAATATTTAATGAAAATTTTTATGATAATGTAATAGGTTGGGGATTGCGTAATACTCTCGTAACGGGTAGGTATCCAGGTATTTACTCGACATTTGACCCAAATTACCATGGAATTTTAATTTCTGAGGCATTAGCTGAAGATGCAAAGCTAAAACAAGGCAATCGTATTACTGAGTTAAAATTAGATATTGCTGTCATCGACCCTGACGATCCTTACTTCCCTTTTTCAGCAGGGGATATAAAAGGGACAGTTACTCTTGAAAATGTTACCATTGCAGGTATTATGTCTAGAGATGATGAAGCTTCTGCTGGTTTATTTTCTGAAATAGGTGGAATTGGTGTAGGAGGAGGAGAAATGTTCATCCCCAGAGAGTTATTTACTGATCAGGGGAATTTTACCACATTCTTTTCCACCTTGAATTCTGAACACATGCAGTATTGTGTCATGAAAATTGATGAAACTAAATTTGCCCTTGCAGACCCCACCCGAGTAAATTCACAAATTAACCAACTAATCAATAAATTTGAGGAGGATCCCGATTTAATTGGAACCAACCTTGTCCAAAGCAAGCTCATGCCCTTTCAAATATTAAGTATCTTTATTTTTCTATTTGACGGGATTCTAACACTCCCTGTAGCTATACTTTCAATTTATTTGTTGAGTTTTGGGATAGATCTTTCTCTGCATGAACGAAGATATCAAGTTGGTATTTGGAAAACTCAAGGTGCATCACCGCGGCAAATTAAGCGAAAAATCTTGAGTGAAGCCCTTCTACTGGCCGCCTTTGGTCTAATTGCTGGGTATATTGTAGCTATCTTCGGTGCCTGGGGAATTGGAACCGCTAGAGGTTTCATGCGATGGGATTGGAATGATGCGATAACAAAACTACCTGATTTTATCGTATTAGATCAAACGGCATTATTAGTTGTTGGGGGGTTAATTGTCATCATTTTGATAGTAATGGTTAATGGAAAAGCCAATAAATTTATTGAAATGGAAGTTTCAGAGACAGTTAGACGCACAGACGAATTAGATAAAGGTAACTTTTTGAAACGAAACAATCTCGATATTATTTTCTTCATTTTGGGATCAGTTTCATTAATGTTAACTTTACTCTCAGAATTCGGAGTATCCATTCCGCTAGGCCCAGTAGGTCCAATTCTTGCTATCGTAGGCCCCATACTCTTTTGGATTGGGGGTGCAGCGGTTGTAGCACGAATTGCTATTTGGATCCCCTCACGAACGGATCCAATTATCAAACGTATAGGTTTTCTGAAGGATGTGTCAATTCTCATTAAAGGAAATATCTTTCGTAAATCAGGAGATATTCCCCGATTAGCGTTGATAATCGCGTTAACAGTCTCTTTCAGTGTATTAGCAGCAGTACAGGGACACTCAGGTCAAGTTCATCAAGAACGATTAATAGTTTACGACATTGGAGCTGATCTGGTAGTCAATACTGGTTACAATGTTTCCACGATAGTTATTAATGAGATAAATGCTACTGATGGAGTAGAAAATGTAATGGCTATCACTACCTCAGGAGGTATTCTACGAAACGATCCTATTTCCGTTCATAGTGTGGATTCAAGTAGTTACGGTGAAATAGGGAAATGGCAAGTTGATTCAGTTCCCGGTGGTTCATCTAAAGATAAATTACTGTCTGATTTAGCTGATAATGCTATTGAAGGTTGTTTAATTGGAGAATCCGTTCAAAGTCAGTATAATCTTGACGTAGGAGATATTGTTCAATTGGAAGTTCTGTTATTCTCTTGGACAGGCATGTCTCTTGAATATGAATACATTAGTCAAAATTTCACTGTGTACGGTATCTTTCACCATGCACCAGGAGGAATTGGTAGTAGTGCTGTTATTGTGGATCATGAAGCAATTAATGATCTTACACACATTACAGATTTTGCTGATTTACTCGGAGTTTCTCTCCCAGCATCGACGAGGAACAAAGTTGTTTATGCCTCAAAATATCTAGTTCAATCAGAAAAAAAATCCGATGTTTCTGCTATTCGAGATGATCTCCTAACCAGTGAACATGTTATTTCGATTAAGACATTGAAAGGAGAAATCGAAAAATCATATGAAATCAAGCAAATGGATTTCGGGATCCCTGGGCTTTTAACAGCTGATTTCATTATTTCCCTTCTTACAGCTACATTAGCCACATTTATCTTTATGAGTATTCTAATGGAGAAACGGAAGAAGGAATTCGCAGTACTACGAAGTTACGGTGCATCAGAACAGCAAATCTATAAGATTGTGTTTAGTGAAACCGCTGTTCTTCTCCTCACGTCTGTTCTATGGGGTCTAGTAGTTGGATTAGGTTTATCAGTGCTTTTCAATCCATTCTTTGAATTGATAGATATTTTTATCACACCTATGTCGACTATGGCTGGAGGCGGTTCACAACTCCCTCGTCTTCTAATCTTTGATTGGTGGAGCTTAGGGTTTACGTTATTTGTGACGTTTGTAGCAATGACATTAGCGACCTTCCTTTCGGTACGAGGTGCATCTCGAGCAAAAATATCTACTGTCGTTAGAGAACTATAGAGGCGAAAAAAATGAATGTACAAACTGAAATAAACAAAGAAAAAGAATATAAGCAATTACTTACAGCTAGAAGTCTCTATATGATCTATAAAGGGAGAGCTGAACTTGCTTCAGTTGTAGCCCTTAAGAGTGTGAGTCTTGAGATAAATTACGGAGACTTCATTGCCATAGTCGGTCCCTCAGGGTCTGGAAAATCAACATTTCTAAAAATCCTTGGTGGATTAATGCGTCCTACAGCAGGATCATTAGTGTTTGAAGGTGTTGATATAACAAAAACACCAGAAGAGGAACTCACTTCACTTCGACGAGAAAAAATCGGTTATGTTTTTCAGGAGGGTAATCTCCTTCCTGACTTATCTGCCTTCGATAATGTCAATCAAAGTATGGCCCTGAACGGAATATCCTATTCTTATCGAAAAAAGAGAACTCTTGAGCTCCTTGATCTAATGGGTGTTCTGCATCGCAAAAATCAACTAGCGAACCGTTTGTCAGGCGGTGAAAAGCAACGAGTGGCTATAGCTCGAGCTATGGCTAATAATCCACGACTTATCATCGCAGATGAACCCACAGGTAATGTTGACTTCAAAACAAGTGTCAGATTATTAGAATTGTTTAAACAACTAAATATGGACACAGGAATGGCATTTTTGATTGCTACCCACTCCTCTCATGTAGCAGGTTATGCTGATCGAAGTGTTGAACTCAGAGATGGATTAATGCTTGGAGAACATGCGAAAGGTATTGATTTATCTGAACTTGATGCCTCTCGAATGGTAATCATGGATGCAGATAAGCGGATAACGTTACCTGCTAATGTTTTGGAACAAATGGAAGGTGTTGGATCGCTTTGGAATATAGATGTTCCTCAGAAAAATCAAATCTTACTTACACCCCTTGACCTATCTGAACAGGTTTCTGCTGAAGAGAAACAAGTTCGTGATTGTCCAGTTTGTGGAGTCGAAAATCCAATCAGTAACAAAATTTGTAGATCTTGTGGGGCTTCCTTTTGATTTGAGGAATCCCCTTGATTTTTTTAACTTAAGAGTGGAACTAGTTAAGATGGGATTATGAATAATAATTCATAAACCTATTCTGAGAAGTATCTACATACTAAATACAACGATTCTTCCTCCAACGATTTATAAACTCATTTTAGAACATTAGCTTTACCAAATACTGAATAAAGAAACAACAAAGTGAAAGGAAAATGGATCCAGAAGAGAAAACTGCAAAAATTGTGGGCGGATTATTTATTACAGCATCAGCTGCACCTATCCTAACTGTTCTTCCTTTAGGATTTTTGATTAACAAATCCCCTGATTATCTTACAAAAATGGCGGAAAATGAAGCTCAAGTAATGATAGGAATGCTTCTCGAATTAATTTGGGGACTTGCTGTTTTTGGTGTTCCAGTTATGCTGTACCCAATTTTAAGAAAACATAATGAGGCAGGAGCTCTATCTTTCCTAGGTCTTCGGTTTATGGAGGCTGTTAGCACCATGATTGGTATTACTATGCTCCTTGCATTATTGAATGTGAGCCAAGAATTTGTAGACGCTGGGAGTACAGAAACTGCATATTACCAAATCTTTGGCGACTTTCTTTTAGTATCACGTGAATGGATATATATTGTAGGCCCAGGAATCATCTTCTCGCTATCAGCTGTGGTACTTAATTATATTTTATTTCAATCACAACTCGTTCCCCAATGGCTTTCAGGATGGGGACTTATTGGAGGCACCTCGATGTTCGTGGTGTATCTAATTCAGCTATTTGGTGTTGATCTAGGTTTTCTGTTTGTCATAATCGCTGTACAAGAGATGGCATTTGCAGTGTGGTTAATCGTAAAAGGATTCAATTCTTAGATGTGATGATTAAAATGATGAAGGAATTAATGAAAGTAGTAGTTTGCACAAAATACGGCCCACCCGAGGTTCTCGAGTTTAAAGAGATAGAAAAACCAATTCCCAAAGGAAATGAAGTCCTTATTAAGATCCATGCGACCTCAGGACATATTGGAGATTCAAGAATGCGGAGATTTGATATCCCTGGGGGTTTCATTATTCAAATTCTTGCTCGCTTGATGTTAGGTTTAAAAGGACCCTCTAGGATTGCAAAAAATTCTGTTCTTGGGATAGATCTTGCTGGAGAAATTGTTGAAGTAGGAAATGATGTAACAAGGTTTAAGGTAGGTGATCAAGTATTTGCCTCCACTTTTTATACTGGATTTGGTGGATATGCCGAATATAAATCTATGACTGAAGATGCAAAGGGATTAGCTTTTAAACCTTCCAATTTGACTTATGAAGACGCAGCGGTTATCCCTGGTGGTGGAATTACTGCTTGGGGTATTATTAAAATGGTAAATATTCAAAAGGGTCACAAAGTGTTAATTTATGGTGCATCTGGAAGCGTAGGTACTTTTGCTGTTCAAATGGTAAAAGCTCTTGGTGCTGAGGTGACAGGTGTTTGCAGTTCGTCAAATTTTGAACTTGTGAGCTCATTAGGGGCCGATAAAGTTATTGATTATACTCAAGAGGATTTTAGTGAAAAAGGAGAAACCTACGACGTTGTATTTGACGCTGTAGATAAATATAAGGGTAATTATAAAAAAGCCCTTAAGAGTACTGGAGTCTATCTTAATGTGGACAAATCTTCAGATAAAATTGATTCTAAGAATGCATCTTCTTTACTGACTGACCTCAAAGAGCTGATTGAACAGGAGAAACTCAAACCAGTAATTGACAAACGCTTCTCATGGAGCGAGATTGTTGAGGCTCATCGATATATTGACTCTGGCAGAAAGAAAGGTAATGTATCTATATCAATTGTCCATTCTGATTAATTGAAAGAATCTGATACATGATTAAGGAGATTAACGAATATGAATGATATCAAAATAATACTTTCTTTCATTTGGGTGGCTGTAGTACTCTGCTATTTATATGGAGATATGTTTTCCGTACTAGCTGGGGACTTCAAATTAGGAGAAATTGATGGAAAGCCATTAACTGGGATAATGGTGTTGGTGATGGCAGGAATCATGATGATTCCAATTATTATGATTGTTCTGACCCTTGTATTAGATGATTTTGTGAGTCGCTGGGCAAATATTATCGTACCATCAATTTTTATTGGATTTAATCTTTTATCAATTCGGGGGTATCCTATCTATGAGAAATTTACACTATTGGTTTCAATGGGATTTAATCTAGTAGCAGTTTATACTGCATGGAATTGGGTGATTTAAGAAAAATATGTAATTGGTGAATTAAATGAAAGACAAGATGAAAGCAGTAATTTGCACAAAATTTGGACCTCCTAAGGTTCTTAAACTTGTAGAAATCGAAAAACCTGTATGTAACAACGACGAAGTATTGATCCGTAACTATGGTACATCAGTTAACACTGTTGATACGCTTCACAGGGGGGGAAAAGCACCGAAAGTAGCCTTTTTTGGAGTTAAACGAGTAGTAGGTTTCTTTTTACGCCTCTCATTTGGAGGATTAAGAAAACCTAAACAAAAAATTGTTGGTGGAGGATTTTGTGGCAAAATTGTTGCTGTAGGTAAAGATGTTACAGATTGGAATATAGGAGATCATGTTTATGGATATTCAGAGAATGGTGGCGCAAGTGCTGAATATATGGCTATTCCAGCAGAGTTTCTAGCTAAAAAACCTGAAAATTTAACCTTCACTGAGGCTGCAGCTGTACCTGGAGGTTCTACTCCAGCGCTAAGGGCTTTGAAAGATCTAGTAACACCTAAAAAAGGAGATAAGGTTCTCATTATAGGTGCCTCGGGAGGAATCGGGACCTTTGCAGTACAAATGGCCAAAAATGTGTATGAAGCTGAGGTAACGGGTGTATGTGGGCCTTCCAACGTTGATTTGGTTAGGAGTATCGGAGCAGACTTCGTAATAGACTATACTAAGGAAGATTATACAAAAGGTGATACAAAGTATGATATTATCCTAGATATTGTTTCAGCTCAAACTCTTTCAAAATGTAAGAATATCTTAACCCCCGACGGGCTCTTCTTTGCAAATAATCCTATAAGTAGTCCAAGAAGCATTTACCATGTGATAACCAAAAATAAAAGATTCAGAATTGGGACAGCAGATGAAAGCGCAGCTTCTATGAACTTAATTTGCGAATGGATTGAAGCAGGGAAGGTAAAACCAGTTATTGATACTGTATATCCATTAAGTAAAGCAGTGGAAGCCCATGAGCATTATGAATCAGGACGTTCCAAAGGTCGTGTGGTCATAAGTATCGAAGAGTAGAGGGTATAGAAATGACTTTGGAAGACTTCACAGTAAATGTGAAACTAAAGCTGGCAGGATTATGGGTTTCTCTAGTATTAATATATCTATATGCCGATCTTTTTGGATTCTATATACCAGGACATATTGAAGAAGTAATTGAAGGAAATTTAGCAGGCTTTGAGATAAGTCAAATCCTTTTGTTAGGATTTATGATTTTGATGACTTTACCAAGTCTAATGGTTTTTCTATCCTTAACATTAGAAGCAAAAGTAAATCGATGGGTTAACATTGTTGTTGGTTTAATTCAACTTGTTTTTGTACTTGGAGGAATAGTAGATCCGAATATATTTTTTGTATTTGCTTCTAGTGTAGAATCAATACTCCTTTTACTGATTATCTGGTATGCTTGGAAATGGCCTTACCAAGAAGATTAACGATAAAAAAATAAACCGTTGGAGGTCTAGTAATAAATTCCAAGAAGGTGTTATTAGTAGTATTTTCCTTCCACCACAAAAATACTGAGAAAATCGCTAAGGTCTTTGCTAAGATTCTTGATTCCGAAATAAGAAAACCCCAACAAGTGAATCCTGTAGATCTTCAAAATTATGATCTAGTTGGTTTTGGTTCAGGAATTTATAGCGATACACATCATAAATCTCTACTTAACCTTGCGGATAATCTCCCCCAAGTCACAAACAAGAAAGCTTTTATTTTCTCTACTAGTGCGATGGTGGGAGTAGATAAAGTTACTAATGATCACTCAGCGTTGAGAAAAACACTGCAATCTAAAGGTTACATTATTGTTGATGAATTTGCTTGTAAGGGGTTTAACACTAATAGTTTCCTCAAATATTTTGGAGGTATGAATAAGGGCAGACCTAATGCTAAAGACTTAAAGCATGCAGAAGAGTTCGCTCTTAAACTAAAACTAGATTTAATGGTTGAGATAACAGATTAAATATAGAAATTTTAATTACACGCTCTTCAACCTTTCAGAATTGATGAACCATGACTCCAGAGAACTCTCCTACCGAATTAGTCACATATGAAGGTGACAAGACAAATGTAAGTGGGAAAGAGATTTTCCTTGTAATTAATCCTGTGGCTGCTGGAGGACGTGTTAAAACCCTTTGGGAGGAGCAAATCAAGCCATTAATGGACAATTATGATTTGGAATATGATTTTGAATTTACATCGCCTTCTTATCAAGCAATTGATATTGCAAGGACTAAAGTAAATGAGGGGTACAAAATAATTTGCGCCGTGGGAGGAGATGGGACCGCAAATGAAGTATTAAATGGTATCCTAACTGCAGAAGAACGAGGAGTTTTTTCTGCAATCCCTGTGGGTACTGGTAATGATACTCCTACTGTGTTTGGTATTCCGGAAGAAGATGTAGAAGCAGCTGTTCAATGTTTAGTTCAAGGACAAAATAAAAATTTTGATGTAGGATACTGTGAAAAAGCAGATCGGTATTTTGCTGGAATTGCATCAATGGGATTTGATGCAGAGGTAGCAGATAGAACAGAAAAAGGATCAAAGAGAACTAAACGATTTCTTGGAAATAGAAGTTATCAATTAGCTCTAGGAACGTCTCTGGCAAAATTTAAGCCATATAATCTAGTAATTCACGTGGACAGAGACCAAGTCATTGAGGGCCGAAAGATGCTAGTTGCCATTGGGAACGGTAAACGTTATGGAGGTGGTATGCATGTCTGTCCTGAGGCTGAAGTAACTGATGGGAAATTTGCAGTCACTGCTGTTCAGAAAATGAGTCGAATTACCCTAGTACGGTTTTTCTCAACGGTGTATCATGGTGATCATCTTACTCATGAAAGCGTTGAAACTTTTGAAGGGAGTACTATTCATGTGGATTCTCCACAAAAGAAATGCTTATATCAAGCTGATGGCGAAGTGCTAGGCTACTTACCTGAAACCTTTACTACTAAGCCTAATCATCTTACTGTTCGTGTTCCAAACCCATGGATATCCTACTCAGACATTTGGAAGAAAACCTTATGGGAAAAAGAGGGTTACAGTGATCCTTTTACGGGAAATAAATTATTATTGGCTAAACTCGCCTACTTCAATCCTATTTCGAATTTTAAAAGAGGGCTTGACTGGAATCAAGATGCTAAATCAGAAATTACTGAAGAGCTGACAATAGGAGATAAGATCCAGGCAGAGGAAAAACCTGAAGAAACTTCTTACCTGAATGTAAAAGAGAAACGTTTCTCCAAAAGAGTATCCTTCTTCTTATTTCGGACATTTTTCCAAACGCTCAGTGTGTCTATTGCCTTTACTGCCCCAATCACTCTCCCTTGGCTTTTTGATATTGCTTTCCCGAACTTGATGGGTTTAATTCCACCAGAAGTTCATGAATTTATAAATCACTTAATCACATCAATTCAATCACTCTTTAAACCCTTTGCTTGGTTAGAACCAATAATACGGTTTTTTATGGATCTCGGTGCCATCTTTAATCCTTTTCTAATTTTCTCCTTACTTCTGATCTTTTTCAAAGAAATCGGAGCGCTTGCTGAGGAGGATTTTCAGGATCCATTTAGCTCCACCAACGGAACTCCGACATCCACTGGTTATTTTTTACAATCCATTAGAAAAAAGTTTACAGTTGATTTTTCCTCCGCTATGTTCATTTTACTTATCGTTTCTAGTTGTGTTTCATTCTTTTTGGTCGTTAGAAGAGCACGAGGAATCATATTCGAAGTAATGACCACTAAAGAAGAAATTAAACACCTTGAGAAAGTCCGCAAAATTTTCCTCAAATACTGTAAAGAAGGTACATATTCAGACATTAATTATTCTAAGAACCGATTTTCTGAATCAAGAAGGACAAAGGTCTTTGCAAATATGGTGAAATTTGGACCTTTGGTTTCAGCGATAATTCCTGCTATACTCGCTATCCTTTACATTCTACTTTAAATTCCCTTTAAACAACTTTTAACATATCAGAAAGTGTATTTGTCAACAAAATCGGTAGGAATAATCGTTTATCTGCATTTTCTATAATAATAATTAACGATCATGTTCAGAGAGAATTTTTTTGGCATCTCTCAAGTATTCCTGGAACGCCTCGGCTTTCAGCAGTTCCTCTAAAGTTTTGCTTGGGATTTCATCTGCTTGCTTATAGATTAGTTTAATAACAAGTTCTTCGAGCTGTGCTAACTCAATCCGACGATCTAGTGAAACTTCCTTTTCTAAGTAATCCTCCCACTTGTGTAATTGAGAGAAAAAAGAGAAATGATCATAACCTATTGAATTAGCTAAAGCTTTCAATCCTTTTTCTTCTGCTATTGCCTGAGCTTTAAGTAATAATGCTTGGGCTTGACGAATTTTAAGATTTAAAAGAGCTAGCTTGGATTGTAGCCAGTAGGTTTCCGCTAGTAGTGAATAGGAATTTTGGTCTTCGGCCATCTCAAGTAAACGATTACAGTGACGATCTAACTCATCAAGTAACATCTCATTACCCGTAATTTTTAATTCATACAGTAAAAGCTCGCAGATATTTATTATTGCTTCCACAGTAACTTTAAAAATGCTATAGGGTTCTTCTGCGACCTTTTGAAAAAGCGTTAATGCTTCCATTTTATCAGGTAATCGTTTACTCGTTTTCAGGACAAGAGCTCTTCCTGCTTGGTATATTAAATTGTTCCACATAGTATTTTCTTGTTGTATTAATTCTTCTAACTCTATTATAAGTGGAGTGGCTTTAGTAGGTGAAAGATGGTATGTATAAAGTCGAATAAGATTATAGAGACCTTCTGCTAAGAAAAACTTCGCTTTTCGGTTTTTAACAATATTCAATGCTTCTTTAAAGTGTTTCAAGGAGCTTTCAATATCTCCTTGATCCTGTAATAGTCTTCCAAGACTATAGAGACATTGGATTATCATTGTGGTAAAATTGGTTTTTTCGGCTAGATCCAAGGCATTTATGAGATGTTCTTTTGCGGTCTCTAATTCTCCTTTCAAATAGAAGATTTCTCCTAAATGCTGTAAATTATGGGAAATCTCACATTTATTCTTAATGCTCTCCACTAGAGACAGTGCTTTTTGAGTATAGAATATTGACTCATTGAATTCACCTTTAAATAGGGCAACATTCCCTAATGCTCGATAAGCCCGAGAACTGTGATATTTATTCCCAGTTTCATCTCCAACAGCTAAACTTTTTTTGAAATATTTCAGAGCGATTTTGCGATCTCCCTTATACAGATAAAAATTTCCCAAACCATAATATGATTCACTCACCCCATTTTGATCTTCAATCATCTCTCTTATGGATAAGCTTTTCTGAATTGAATTTATCTTTTCATCAGAATCCGCATTAGGGTCGAAAATTGATGCTTTTAGGTATAGAAATTCGGCTAGACATTGTTTAAATTCTCTTGACTTCGAAGATGTTTGGAGATTGAGTAGTCTTTCTCCATGGGCAATTAATTTTCTACTTTCTTCCCTTGTTTCGAACTTTATTGATACTTTAAGTAATAGACAGATAGCTTTAAGACCAAAAGATATATCCTGTATCTTTTGACTTAATTTAAGTAACTCATTTGAAGTTTCCCTAGCTTTTTCTAGTTCTCCTAGATTTAAAAAACATATCCCCTGAAAATACCTAATTGTTACTACTGTAGAATCATCTAACGTCTCTTGAGAGTTAGAGGGAGGGATAAGGTGTAATGCTTCCTCGTATTTTTCCCGCGATAGATTTGATTCAATTTGATTCGTGATCGATTCCAGTTTAATCCACTCTAGGTCTCAGGTTAATTGAGAAAGAGGTTAGATGAAACTTTACTTCCATATTCGTATCTTAGTAATTAATTCTGTTTGAGGGGGGATCTACTGATTAAGTCCATATACTCCTTTAGGAGCAAGGTATTCTGGAAATTTATCAATTAAAGCCTTTCGAGTGAGGTAACAAAGATGGCAGGCATCAACATAACTCTCCTCATGATCGATATTATACTTTCGTGCTAATTCAGCTGGGCCACCTTCTATTAATGGGCCACATATCGGATGAGAACTGCCATTATAGGATTCTATAAGTTCTGATAGTGGGGTTTCCCACATATTCCCCATACTGAGTCCTTGACAGATATGAACATTACCGAATGGATCAATATGGACTCTCTGTGGTGAAATTAGTTCTTCATGGGGACATTCAGTAAATTCTGTCCAGGTTTTTCGTGGTAATTCATCAGTTATTAGTTTTTCAACAGCTCTTCCTCTGAACATTGCCCCACCTCCAATAACAGGTTCGCCCTTTTCCTGTGTCTTATCTAGATCCAATGATGGTGGTTTAATACATATCTCCCCTCCATCTATTTTTATCCGATTCAATGCGGCAGAAGCCCTAGAGGCAGGATTAATTTCTACATCTCCATGATGAAATTCATCATTACTTACACTAACGTTTGATACTCCCAGCTCTAACAAAGGTTTCAACCACAATTCCGCGTCTTCATCAGATATCGCCCAGTATGAATTTGTTACAATACCAGTACTAGCTCCTAGTTCATGAGACATCTTAATCCCTTCTGTCATAAGAGGATAGAAGAGAAATGGTTCTCCTCCTTCATAAAAAACCATTTTTATTGTCCCAAGTTTCTTCATCTCTTCATGAACGGCTTTTAACTGATTTAATGTGAAAGTTCCCTCAAAGCGGGGACTACAATATAAAAAACAATGATCACACTCAAAATTACAACTCATTGTCAGTAAAAAATGAATTCCAGATACCATAATATCTCCAGTTACGAGTGAATTAAGATATTATATTTCAATTTTTACACTGGCAAAGTCACATCAATAATACTTGATATCAATTCTCTGTATTTCATGATGATATTTGGATATTTGGAAAAAAAGGGGATTCTCTTCCCCTTACTCTTTATACTTGTTAATGAACCATGCCATTCCGATTATTATAAAAATTGCACCAATAAGTAATGCCCATAAGAAAACAGCAATCCAAGCATCAACAAAATATCGAACACTTAAGTCTCCAAATTCTGTTAACCAATTTCCGTCGAACCAAACATAGATACATACTCCGATAAACATAAAGAAGCCAAATGCTCCGCCACCTTCGCTTCCTTTCCCGAATCTCTTTTTGTCTTCATCGTCTTCCTTTGACCGGGATTTTAGTTCTTCTTTCACTTCTGGAGAAAAGACTCCATACCAAAGGATGCCGACAAGGATTCCTATTATGATTAATACAGGGATAATATCAAAGACCAAAATTTGTAAAACTAGAAAGATTATGAATTCTAATAAGGTTCCCATTGAAAACTGATTGAAGGTCCAAGTTCCTTGACCCCCAATTGTCGAAGTCTTAACATATGAATCGATTATTAATAAGAATCCGATGATCGCTCCTATTATGACTACACCAAATATCACTACGAAATACCAATATTGAACCATCAGTTCTCTCCAGAAAGCCTCCTCGCTCTTTTTCAATGAATTTTCTTCACTTGACATAATCTACACTCTTTTCATCAATGTTTAATTTCTGAAATCATGATAATTGGATATATACATTGCGGACTCGGAATAGGTACTTCACCGTAAGCTGACTATACTTCTCAATCTCTAGTCTAATTTTTGATGTGCATAATATTGATTGTAGAGTTGTCCATATTTCCCCTGCTTATTAAGTAGGGATTCATGCGTCCCTTCTTCAATGATTCTTCCTTTTTCCATAACTATGATTCTATCTGCTTTTAAGATTGTAGAAAGTCTATGAGCAATAATAATAGATGTTCGACTAGATAAAAGAGTTTCTAGGGCTTCTTGTATCATTGCCTCTGTATAAGCATCCACACTTGCCGTTGCTTCATCCAAGATGAGGATTTTTGGATCAGTAAGGAGCGCACGAGCAAAACTAACAAGCTGACGTTGACCTGCAGATAGTCCTTTCCCACGTTCTCCAACCTGTGTATGAAGAGCATTAGGTAGATATTCTAGTAATTCTCCCAGATGAACCGCTTCTATTGCTTTCATAAGATCTTTTTCCGTAGCATCACGATTTCCATAACGGATATTTTCTTTGATAGTTCCAGAGAATAGGAACACGTCTTGTTGTACCATACCAACGTGTTTTCGATAGGCTGACAACTTAAAATCACGAATGTCCTTTCCATCAATTTTAATAATTCCACTTTGATATTCATATAACCTAATTAGTAATTTTACTAAACTCGAT
This sequence comes from Candidatus Hodarchaeota archaeon, assembly GCA_016839815.1. Classification (GTDB taxonomy): domain Archaea; phylum Asgardarchaeota; class Heimdallarchaeia; order Hodarchaeales; family Hodarchaeaceae; genus Hodarchaeum. The sequence goes on along the minus strand of JAEOTM010000177.1, from coordinate 2,013 downwards.
TTTCCAGCACCAGTATGGCCGACAACAGCTAGTTTTTCTCCTCCAGGAATCTTGAGGCTAAAGTTTTTCAGTACGGCTTCCCCTTCTCGATAAGAGAAATCTACATCCCTAAATTCGATTTCTCCTCTGTTAATTTTTGGATCAATTGATTCAGTTGTTTGTTGTATCTGCAGTTTAGAATCTAAGATTTCGAGAATACGTTCATAAGCTGCCATCCCCGCGCTTAGTTCAGGAAAAAAGGTAGCCAAAACCATAATTGGTTGAAAAAATCTTTGAACGTAGAGAATGTACATCACTATTATCGCAGGATTAGCTAAACCTTGGACTATCAGCTGTTCTCCCTGTAAAATTATAGCGATTAGGACCAAAGCTGTTATGGTATCTAAAACTGATCTCCAGATATGCGTTACAGCAGTCACTCGAAAAGCACTTCGAAAATAATTCTCATTTGTCTCATGAAATCGCTCCGAGACTGTCGCTTCCTGCCCATAACTTTTACAGACTTGAATTCCCTCAATTGCTTCAACCATTGAAGAATTTACATTGCTTATTGAGATTCGATATTTTCGGGAAACTCGTCTAGCCAATTTTCTTAAAGAAAACATCAAGATGAACAGTACTGGAATTCCTAGTACTGTTGTAAAAGCTAATACTGGGTTTAATACCAATAAAATTGCGAATGTAACGATACTTATCAGTAAATTTCCGATTGTATCAGTTAAAAGAATAGTTGTATTTCCAAAATCAAGCGCATCGTTAGATACTCTTGAATTGAGACTACCTGAAAGGTGTCTATCGTAAAAACTCATATCTTGTTCCTGGAGCTTATCAAATATATCCATTCTAAGTTCTTCTAAGAAAAATGGAACAAATTTTCCCACTTGTCGTCGACGTAGGCTAAACATAATCCAAATTAGAGTTGAGAGAGAGATATAAGCTATTCCAGCAGCTACTATCACATTTAGATCTGCATCTACATTCTCCAACTCATGAATCGTAAAGCCAAGGACTAAAGGAAGTAGAATATCTGCGATTGTTGAAATCAGGATGAATGTAGAAATTAGGAAAACACTTCTTTTATATGGAAATATTCGAGTAATATACCGTCGAAATAATTCTTGATCCGTATACTCTCGTTTATAAGAGTCTTTAAAGAGACCTCTGTATAATCCCATTTTTATTCACCTGATAGTTATTTTACCTGCAATTCTGGTAAGAAAAGATGTTTTCCAAATATTCGACGGTAATCTTCTGACCACTGTATTAGTTCATCATGCTGCCCTTCAGCTACACTATTTCCTGATTTTAGCACAATTATTTTATCTGATGATCTTATGGTGTGCAATCTGTGTGTAATGATTATTGTTGTTCGATTCTGAGTTATATTATCTAAAGCATTTGTAATCTTCTCTTCTGTTTCACTATCAACCGCTGACACCGAATCATCTAAAATCAGAATCTCAGGATCTGTTAAAAATGCCCTAGCAATCGCAATTCGCTGTTTTTCCCCACCAGAAAGTTCGGATGGATAGAAATTTTCTTTATCAGTCATACCTACGTGCTCTAACGCATCAATGATCGCAGTTCCGCGCTGATTTTCTGATGTCCCATCAAACAATAACGGAACCTCAACATTCTCGTAAGCAGTCAAAGAGGGTAGTAAGTAGAATTCTTGAAAAACCAACCCAAGGTTTTTTCTTCTGATAACAGCTGCTGTATCATCATCCACTTTATGAACATCGTACTGACCTAGAATAACCCGACCACTCGTTGGAGTATCTAGACCAGACAAAATATTGAGTAGAGTCGTCTTACCTGCCCCTGAAGGACCCATTACAGCAACCATTTCACTGTTATTAATTGTAAATGATATTCCGTTCAGGACAGAAAATATTTCTCCTTTTTCTGAAAATTCCTTGAAAATTTCTTCAACTTTTAGAACAGGTTCCACCAATTGTAAAATCCTTCTTCTACTTCAGTTATCGCTGATTATTTTAATTAGTACTCTTCTGT
>JAEOTM010000176.1 GCA_016839815.1 Candidatus Hodarchaeota archaeon | reverse complement strand
TTGACATAATTATGAATTCAAACCTAAAAAATCCGATGAGAAAGCATGAAGAAGAAGTCGCAGTTGTTTCTTATGGAATTACTCCTTATTTACGAAGCACAGAAATACAATGGCGGAAATTCCTTGTAGACATTGTATATGATGTGTTAGAAAAAGCAAAATTGGAACCTGATGACATTCAGGTAGGGTCAGTAGGATATAATGAACGATCTATTCCTGAAGGAGCATTAGGGCCAATAGTCATTGATGCGTTAGGATTTGATGTTCGAACTCCTATGATTGCCGTTTCTAACGCATGTGCTGCTGGAGGTTTAGCACATTTCAACGTAACAAATTTTCTGGCTAGTAAGAAGTTTGATGTTGGATTAGTAGTTACTTTTCAGAAATCAGAAACCGTAGATATTATCGGTGGAATGGATCCAATTGGAAATCGAGCTGATTATGATCAGGTTTTTGGATTTTCACATATCCAATATTCACAGCTTCAAAGTAAGAAATATCGTGAAAAGTATGGTTATGAGGATTACAAAGCCAGTGGAAAGTGGTGTTTTGATGAAATGTCGATGGGAGTGAAAAATCCTCTTGCGGTGAAAGTAGGAGAAAAAATTCCATCTTTAGAGGAGTACCAGGATCCTGGTCCAGATGGAATAAAACTACGACAAGTGGCAGGGAGAGGACCTACTGCAACTGCCACTATTTTAGCACGTCGTGAGGTTGCTGAAACATTAACTGATAAACCAATTATTACTGATTCCCATTTCACTTTTCGTCCTCCATATATTGGTGAACATTATAATTGGAATGCTGTTCCGCAATATGCTAATGCTGATATGTCCAATGCAGTCCATATATCTGAAACACTAAACGAATTGCTTAGGATTCATAAAGTTGAGACGAGTAATATAGGAGTTGTACAGGTCCATGATCTTTCACCTGAACAAGGTATGATTGCTTTAGAAGGACTTGGAATTGTTCCAGAAGGAGAGGCGGGGAATTATGTCCTCAATGGGGGCATGTTACTTGATAGTGAAGTCCCAGTTAATACATTTGGAGGCTTTGTAGCTTTTGGCCATGCATCTGTTGGATCTGATTTTCATGGCCCATTCTTTGAAAATTGTGATCAAGTACTAGGAAAGTCAGGAGGAAGACAAGTAAAGGGAGTGGAAGTAGCAATAAACGAATCTTATGGAACTCATCGTAGTATGGAAGTTATTGGACTAGTAAGAAAAGGTTGGTAAAAAGGAAGATCATAAAATGGTAGATACACGAACTTGGCCTGATCAAGGTGGAAATTTGGAGAGTTATAACGAAATACGCTTTGCTAATACACGATTTGGACGATATCGACTTCAGGGAGTAAAATGTACAGATTGTGGAAGTAAGTATTTCCCTGAACGTTTTGCATGTCCTAAGTGTCATTCGCGTGAATTAACTCCTTATGAATGTCCTCGAACAGGCAAAATTGATACTTTTTGGGTAGACTTCCGATTTGCACCAGTTGGTTATGGTACTATTGATCATAGGATTATAGCAATGGTAACACTGGATGATGGATTAACCTTGATAGCTGAAATTGTGGATATTCCCCAGGATGCTGTTACAAACGGGATGGAAGTAGAAATGGTGGTACGAAAGCTTCGTAGAACAGATACGGGAAATCTCCTTTATGGATATAAATTCAGACCAAGTAACTTCAATTTTAACAATTATGAAACACCCAGTGAAACAGTAAAACCAAAGCCACGAGGCCATCCAGCTCATATTCCAAAAAAGGGTTCTTCTGGAGGGCATCCAGATCATATACCTAAGAATCAGAAGGATGGACACCCAAGACACATCCTGAAAAAATAAATAAAGAATGAATTTTCATCAAAGAAGTGATTGTCATGGGAAAATGGAAACGACCAGAAGATCAGATTGAATCCTCTTTGGAACAACGATATTGGTTTTTCCTTTTTAGAATTTTGGCAATTATTGGAGTAATTGGTGGAGTAATAAATACCGTGGTTAATATCTTCGCCGTGAATGCAGGAACTGAGTATGTGAGTGAGACTCATCCACTTCTCTATCTTCCTTATAGTTTTATCGGAGGATTCTCTTTAGCAGCTGTTCTTACACTTTGGGGAGTAGTAATCCTTTTCGCATTCTATGAACTTTACTTCTTTGGTAGGAAATTTATCAATTCAATTTCAAGATAGATTAGTAATAAACTAGTACTCACGTAATTCTGATTTTAAATACTTAGAAGAAGCGAACATAATGGAATCTCTACATAGATATCCGAATCTCAATCCCTCAAAATTCGAACAGTATCTAGTTATGGCTAGTTTTTTTCTCTCACTACTAGCATTGGGTGGAATATGGTCCTCTATATCAATATTTATACCATTAATTCAAGAAGAATTTAATATAACTATAGTACAATCATCTTTACTATTTGTAGTAATGTTATTACCAGTTCCATTTTCAGGATTAATAGCACGACCCTTTAGAAGACTAGGTAAGGATACAGTTGTCTTTGTAGGATCCTTTATTCTCTCTGTTTTTGGATTAATACATCCTTTCATTCCTAGTTTCCCTCTCCTCCTAATAATTCGATTCTGTGCAGCCTCTGGGTTCGGATTACTCTTCATGTATCATAATCCGATATTATCAAGGTATGTTCCTACTACTCAACATCCAAGAAATACTCTTCTTTTAATGAGTGGACTAGTAACTGGTGCATTTGGGTCTGCTTACTTTTCAATATATCTTTACGTTCTTTTTAATGAGAGCTGGCAGATGTCAGTAGCTTTTTGGGGAGGAATTGGATTATTTGCAACGTGTTTGTGGTGTTTCTATATGTTTTTAAGAAGAAAAGCGGAGGGTGAAAAATGAGAGAGTTTTTTGTAAAACGAGATACGTATATTTTAAGTTTCTTGATGGGATCATTCTTTGCTTATATAGGAACAACCGTTTTTATTCCCGTCTTCCTTGAAAAAGCCATTTCACCTACTGAAGCGGTAAAACTTCCTCCTCCGTTTACATTTTTATTCTTTGTATTGGAACTCCTCCTCGTTTATCTTGGAATTCTTGTTGGTGCTGTTTGGACACAAAAAATTCAACGAAGACGACCTGTAATGGCTATAGGCGGTGTTCTAGCCGGATTAACAGCCTTGATAGGATTTATTCCCCCTATACATGATAGTTCAACCCTCTCCAATATCTTCAAAATGGTAACAATTTTCTTTGTCTGTATTAACTTAGCAGCCTGGACTTACACGATAAATGAGGTGTCAAAGGAATCTGGAAAACAGATCGGGGCAATTTTATCTATAGCAGCAATCATTGGTTGTATAGTACCTATACTGCAAAGTTTTCTTTTGAGTATAGACTTATTTGAACTAGGATGGGTAGCTAGTAGTACGTTACTACTATTGATGGGTGTATTTGGATATCTAGCACCAGAAACAGGAGAAACCAGCACATTTAATTAGATAGACAATAATGCAGAAAATGAAAGTTATCGGTGGAAAAAAATGGATCTAGAAGAGAGAATTGATTTCTATAAGAAAACAAAACTATTTGAAAACGAGATTGTACGAGTTTCTGAAAACACAATTAAACAACTTGAAGGAACGGTTTATTATAGTATGATCCATGGTATATTAATGGACAGCCAGAAACACGCATTCTTATTAGATGGTCTTATCAAAATGCTTTCTGAGGAACAACCAGTCCTTGATCAAGGAAAATTTGAGGATTTAAAACACACTTTCCAAGAACATATTGATCTAGAAAAGCAAGCCATTGACAAGTATAAAAAGATCTTAGACTTAAAGGATCCATTAATAAGTGACGAGGAAAAAATGGTGGCTGCTCTTATTCATGAGGAAGAATTAAAACACCATAAAACCTTGAAAAAGTTGCTAGAACTATTGAAAAAAGGATAAGAATAAGAAAAATTCTCATTCATAACCTATTTCTTTGAAGTGTGAATAGATAATTCTTCCACGCCGTGCTTGGGGAGTAGAAACGTCGGTAATTCGTTGAGGATCAAGATACACTATTTTTGTTCCCTCATGCAGTTTATGAATCTTTCTTGCTTTTTGAAGAAGCTCCTCATCAGTTCTTACTTTCCCTTCATACGCAAGACCGATCTCAGCACCCATGCCTACAGCAGGAATGGTATAGGAGATATAAGGATCATCGTTCTGATAATTTGTTATTATCCGTTCATACATTTCATTTCCTAATTCTTGAGTAACATCGATCTCGATAAATACTCCTTCACCCAGCTCAGGGATTGCAAAAGATTCCACAGGGATAGCTGTAACTTCGTTCGTATCATGATTAATTGCCGCTACGACGCCACAGGAGTTTTCATTAACGAAATTAGCTGCTAATTCGGGGTTATCAAGCCTTTCGTCCTCAGGAATTCTAATAGAGTGTTCAAATCGATGGGTGAAATTTTTAATATCTAATGCTCGTAGAGTAAACATTGTTGGAATGGATTCATCAAACCTTTTTTCACGATCTTCAGGTTTAAATGATCCAAGATGGAAACTTGCCAATTGGATCATATAACGTTGTTTTCGATACTGAAAATATGGATGATTATTTTCGTAGATTTCTTCTAGCTTACAATTGATAATTGCATCTGTTCCATTAACAATTCGAGGATTACTAGGACGTCCTTGATGGAATACAATTTCTGCCTCTAAACAAACAACTACTCCTTGCTTTGTATTTTCAAGGTTGGTTTGCGTACGTTTCATATGGTCAGGATTACCAAATTCTTCCATGAAAAGAATTAGTTCCTCTCGTGGATCAATTATTTCCTCATTTTTTTTATCAAGAGAGATTATTAAGTTTATTTCCTCAGGTGATAATCTAGAACGAGGAGATTCAAGCATTGCGTCTAGATCTTTCCGTAGATCAGCAACTGTTCTTTGAACAGTAGGACTTCTAAGTCTCACATATGGGCGTCCATTTTCATCAATTGTAGCTAAAGCAGCGTAATGATAATTCTTCAGTCCCGGTCGTACTTTGAAATCGGCGATTTGCCATAATCGTTTATCCATTTTATTTTCCTCTCAGTCATTTCTTCAAATTAAATTATTTTTACATTGATTTCGGATGTCTAGAAGTGCCTATAGGTGAACTCTTCATCATCTTTGCGGTGTTCTGAACGTTAGCTAGGATTGCTCCTGCAATACTAGTAGAATTCTTGAGAGAATCTACTGATAATTTTTCAGGAGTATCATATGGAGTGTTAATAAATGTGGGAGATTTCCATTGGTTAATTACAAAGATTGGCATTTTTCTTTCAAAAAACTTGGTTGCGTCAGTTCCGAAAATTGGCATTGGAGTCAAATTAATTTCAAAGCCATAATCCATAACCAACTTTTTTGTTATCCCAAATAGGCGTATATCATTTGCCAATACCCCATTCCTAGTTCCTGCTGGTTTAGCGGTAGTGTCGAAGTTCATCACTAAATGAGGTGCTTCGTCTAGGTTCTTATCGATATAATGTTGTGCTCCAGCAAAATACCACTTGGAAGCATCTAAACCAACAAATTCCAATGAATATGGAAGAGATTTAAACTCTCTGAACACTTGAGCGAGTTCTAAAAGAGTAGCTACTCCACTTGCATTATCAAAAGCTCCTGGAGAGTCATTAGCAGTGTCATAATGGGCAGTGAGTACAATTTTCTTATCCGAGCTCTGATTTGTACGTGCGATAATATTCTCTGCTGTTACTGTTTTCTTCTGTCCAGTAACAGATAACAATAAATCTTCCTGAGTACGTAATAGTAAATGTCCATCTTCGAAGGAAATACCAACACAAGGAATACTTGAGTTAATTTTGAGATTTCTTCGTTCGATGAAACCACCAGGTTTATTCATTACTTCTATAAACCCAGAAGCCCCTTTATCACTAATTTTTGTAATCAGCTCTTCTCGTGATAAACCACGGCCACCCATCATACCCATCCCACCCATTGTGTTTAGATAGACTACTATTTTACCAGAACAGTTTAAAGCTTCTAATTTTTTTTGATTGGGGTTAATAATTGGTAAGATAGATCCGTTAACTTCACCTGGTGAGGAGAATCCAAATGGAATAGCGCTAATCGCGCTTTGCTTGAAGGGTATAGATGTTTCTTCATAAATCCAGATATCAACATCAAATGCTTGTCTCTCTACTGGATATTGCAGATTTGTGAATTGTTCTTCCAAATAAGAAGAAGCATGGATATTGTTAGCACTTCCAGTAGGTCTGGGTCCAATTGAATCGGCTAATTTCTCCACAGGGGAAAATATTGTTGATGAATCCCAAATCTTACCGAGTATAGAGGGAAGTGATATCATTTTCAGACCTTTCTATTTGTGATTAATCCCACTCTGAATAGACAATTTTACCTCTTCTATCTGCGGGAGTACTGATATTTGTAATTCGGCGAGGACTAATATAAGCAAGGTTACCATGATATCCAGTGGTGGCTTTATAGTTATCGATTTCTGGATAACTAAGAGATATTTCTCCTTCAATGGCTATTCCTAGTTCATGTCTCATTCCAAAGGCAGGACAGCAGATTGAAACATATGGATCATTTTTAGATAAATTGTCTGTAATTTTGGTCCACATCTCTTGGATAAATTCCAAATCTTGATCAACCAACCAAAAGACTCCATCACCTATCTCAGGTACGACATGAAATTGTGTTGGAATAGAATAGGGCCGATTATGGTGTGGATCTTTGATAGCAATGGTACCCATATTATGTTTCTGTAAGAATAATAGTCCTTCTTCCTTATTTGAAAAAGCTAGGTCAGATAAAACTTCGATTGGTCCATTTTCTTTTTGTTCGATAAGCTTCATAGTTGAATGAGTAGCTGTCCAGATGTCGAAAACTGTTTCATAATACCTTGCTTCTTTATCGTCGTAAGAGGCTAAATGAGAATCAGCAAGTAACAGCATATACCTAGCTGTTCTATGATCGTACAACGGTTGACCTCGTTGTTCAATTGTATCCACCTCTATATCGAAAAGTAAGTCTTTTGATCCCCTTTGAATGGTTGGAGAGCCATTGGGGGTCATTACAACGAGTGCTTCCATACAGGTCAGATGACCTTGCGGATTAGCCTTTAAATGGGGCAAGGAGAGTTTACGATGATTTTCATCTGAGGTTTCCTCTAAAAAGACAAATTGCCATGCATGCTTCTCAATTGTATCCTTGTACTTAGTATCTACTGATCGTACCTCTTCTAATTTTTCTTTTGTATAACGAGTGGGTAATTGTCCAGAAATCTGTTTATCTATCTCTTCCATTAGGATATCATAAGGACGAATAACTGTTGGCGAACGTAGTCGATTATACGGACGATTTTGCTCATCTAATGTACTAAGAGTTGAGTAGTGATATAATCTTACTCCTGGACGTCGTGCGAATTGCGTGAGTAGTAATAGAACATCTTTATCATTTGGATCCATGTCAATTCAACTTTTGATTTCGAAAAAGTAACTTTGGAACTCTTATTCTATGTACCGATATATCATTTTCTGATATATTATAAATCCTACTAGTATATAACAAAAAAGTAGAAAGTGAGGATTCCTAGTCATAGGAAAATATGTCATCTGCTCTGAAAGTTTCTGCAGATTTAGTGAAATTGATCATTTGAGGAGGAAACATCGGTACCATTGGTTTGATTCTAGTCTTTTACTAATTTGCTCCATTCATCAAATATTACACCAATAGTCTTTCGACGACTTTCACTGGGGCTAATATTGACCATTCTACGGGGTTTAATGTAGGCAATTGAACCCTTAATACCATGTTTTGATTTATACTCTGTTACTTCCTTCCCGTCAAGAACGATCTCACCTTCGACAGCGATTCCTAATTCATACTTCATTCCGAAAGCCATGGTATTCAGTGACACGAAAGGCTCATTCGAGGTAAGATTGGATTCTAATTTTTGAAAAAATGTTTGTATGAAATCTAAGTCAGGATTAATCTTCCAGAAAATACCTTCTGCAATTGAGAGGTCAATATCGAAAGTTGTGGATATGACAGCGGGTTTATTTCTCGCTCTATCTCTAATGGCGAGTGTTCCCACATTATGTCGTTGGATAAACTCTAATCCCTCAGTTTTGGTTGCGAAGATAAAATCTTCAAGAATTTCTATTGGCCCCTCCTTTGGGTGTTCAATTATTTCAATAGTTTGATGTCTACCAGTCCAGATTTCTTTAACTGTATCATAAAACCTTTTTTCTTTATCTTCATATGCAGCAAGATGAGTATCTGCTAAGAGAAGCAGATACCATTTGGCCCAGTAATCATAAAGATCATTTCCTTTAGTAGAAATATCAGTGATTTCCATTTCAATAATGAAATCTCTTTTTCCTCGGTGAACAGTCATTTGTTTTGTAACAGGATCGATTACAACCACTGCCTCCAAGCAAAGCATATTGGCCTGTGAGTCACGTTTGAAATGAGTAGTAGATAATTTAAGTTCTTTATCTTGAACAGATTCATCATAACAGAGTAATTCCCATGAATGTTTGTCTCGGATATGTTTGTATTCTGTATCTAGCTTAATAGCTTTTTCTAACCGTTCCTTTGAATATCTTGTTGGGATTTTTCCACTGATTTGCATTTTACGATGACCGATTGCCATATCATACGGTTGAATTACTGTAGGTGATCTTACTCGACTGTAAGGACGCCCTTCTTTGTCTAGAGTAGTTAACACTGCGAAATGATAGAGTTTGACACCAGGTCTTCTTGCTGCTTGAGTTAGCTCTAAGAGTAACTCCTTATCTTTTGATTCCATCATGTTTCCTCTGTAACTACTTCAATAAAAGAGATAACGTCAGAGATTCTAACCTCAACTAGGGTTAATTCGATACTTATGCAATTAATCTTTCGGTTAAAATGAAGATAACTACTAAAAAAGTAAGGTACTCACCCAAAGAGAATTGATGATAAGAGAAATATCATAGGTTGGATTCATTTATGATATGGAACCATATATCAGATTTGATAATAACGTCTTATCCTATTTACTTCTAAAAAAACAAGTGAGTGTGTTAAAAAATAAAAAAAAGGAGGGATTACTTACCCTCGAAGTTTGGATCCCGCTTCTCAACAACTCGAGCCATGAATCCTTCTTTACTGTCTTCTGAGACATAAACAACGCCGGCACCAAGGCATTCGGCATTATATCCTGAATCTAAGTCACCTTCAGCAGTTTCATTAACTAATCGCTTAGCAACAGCAACACTCATAGGAGCACAACCCTTAGCGAGTTTCTTAGCATAGTCATAAACATATTCCTCAAACTCGTCGTCGTCTACTTCCTTCGTGATTAATCCCATTTCTTCTGCGTCTTCAGCTTTCACCCGTCTGGATGACATGACAAGATCCATAGTTTGACCTAAACCAATGTG
>JAEOTM010000175.1 GCA_016839815.1 Candidatus Hodarchaeota archaeon | reverse complement strand
TCTTCCATTTTAAACCGTTTATGATAAAAGGCATAGGAAATATAACTACGGTAAAGTGTATAAAACCATGAAATTAATTGTCCATATTCATTCCCAAAGATTTTTACACAATATTGTGGATTAGCATAACTTTTGTCATAATTTTCAGGAAGAACCTCATCGTATAGTGAGTTATTTGTATTTTGTAACTCTTTTAAAGGTGTAATTCTGAAATATTCATCCGATAAATTCTCTTCAAGGGTACACAATTTAATAATTAAATTAGCCGTATGGTTCATGAAAGAATAATATTTTTCTTTTGAATCATCCTTATTAGAACCAATTTCTTCAATTATTTGTTTAATTCTTTTAATAGAAGCCGTATAGGATGAGGAAATTTTCTCATTTTCTTTTTTATAGAACTCAATACAATTAAACATGCTGATAACACCATCAAAAGACAAAAATAACTGTAAAAGTCAGGTTAATTGACTTAGTTAAATAGTAAAGTAATATGGTAAAGGGAAGATTATCTTTTGATTTCGTCTTTTTCTTTGATAATTTTTGACTAGATGAACCCATTGTGCGAATGGTAATCTTACGTGAAGATTTGTTGTTCCATTTACCTCCTATAAAGTTGATTTTCCCTTCGTTGCCAAATATACTATTGCGACTAACGCTATGTGCAATTTTGTCTTTTCTTAGTCGTAAAACAAGAATTGTTCTTACTCAGGATTCTATCAGTTTAAATGGGGTGTTTTCTTCTACTACCACTCCTTGGACTTCTATAATCGGATGAAAATTTCTTTCGAAATGGCCCGCTTACAACGCTATTCTTTCCTTACTGGTCTGCACGGGCGTTTGTATATTGAAGCAGTTAATCAAGATCAAACTAAAAAATACCGAATTGGCAATATTACCCCTAAAACTGTTGACGCCTTTTTACTAGCGCTTACGCAGTTATCAAGGAGTTCCCCACGAATAATGGAAGCTCATCACAAAACCAAACTTTTTGAAAAGTATTCTTGGCATTGGGGATAATTCCCTCATTTCTGGATAGATTCTTGAAAAATCTGTTGTTCCGTATAGTATATTCGAAATACCAATCACCACTAGTTTATTTTTTTCGCTAGAGATTTTACTTGATCCTGTTTATAAATCAGAATATAGATCGTACCAGATATTAACATAATTACGAAGAGAATGATTGTATAATTGAAAGCAAAAGCAATTCCTGGCATAGATGTACAGGCTTCGGTTGCAGACTTGGGAATGAGTAAAGAAGCACGATCTATAACTGTAAAGGTTCCTGTAGCTATAGCCTCACTATTGATGAGTCGGATATAGACATTCCCCGCCATATTGTGCTCAAATTGAGTAGACCCGTCATGTAAAGTAATGCGAATATCATCTGAACATTGGATGTAGACGATTTCTATAGGACCACCAGAGGTTAGTGTTATCTCGACTATAAATTCACGATAGGAAATATCAGGGTCATTATATTCAATTTCAAAGGGGTCACTGGTGTTTGAAAGATTAAAAGTCCCTTCTTTTACTGGATAAGGTAAAAAATATTGGTAATAAAGAAATCCTATCAGATAATAAGAGACAATTAGTACAGAAATTAGTATGATACGTTTTTTCAAATAATCCAATCCAAAAACACTAGGTCTTGGATGAATTTAAACTCGATGAAAGGTGAAAATAAAGATTTTATGCTCAGAAAAAGTATCAGAAAAAGGTGAGGAACAAATTGTTGACAGAAGCAGGAAAGAAAATAATCCAGAAGACAATAATTGCGTCGTATTTCGAGGAACTGGGCGATGTAATGGGAGAAGCGTTTACAGAAATTGGGAATTGACACAGGCAGAAGTGGAGGAGATAGCACAGAAAGATTTGGAAACACGAGTGACAGAAATCGAGAAAAATCTTGAATGGGAAGTATTGGGAAATATACTGAGGAGTATATTGAATTATATCGATTATACAGCACTGGTAACAGAAATAATAGAAAATAAAGACTATCTTGAAATGGGAACATAAAAAGAAATAGAGGGACGGGAGAAAACAACGGGAGGGGAGGAGGGAAGGCAAAAACATGGGGAGATGAGAAAGATATATATGAGAGTAGCAATACAAAACTCATAAGACAACATCTGATGAGGGGAAAAAAGAAGAAAGTCCACAAAAACCCACGAAATACAAAAAAACGGAAGGAAAAACATCCATGGCCGAACCAATCAGCATAATACTGTTCAAAGGTCCAAAATGTGCTATTTGCAAGCCTGTCGAACGTCACCTCAAACGTATCGTTGAAACCTCTCAAGGGGGTGCTACTCTCAAGACTATTGATACCGATGAACATTCTGATATTGCGAGTAAACGTTATCATGTCTATCAAGTCCCCCATGTCCTGTTTAATGATGAGGAAGTATTAAGTGCCACACAAGCTGCCTCTATGTTTTCTTCTTTTGGGGGTGAAGATACTGGACTGTTTTCCTCCGAACAATATGATCTGTTCAATTATCTTTTTAACAAGCTCATTGAAGCTGGAGTTAAGGCTAGCGAAGCCGATCGCGATCGATGGCGAAAATTATCTATCATCACTGTTTCTGGTAGACTTTTAGATGTCGATGAACTGGAAACGGTCATCCGACCGTCCATTGGTGATTATGTCCACATTGGTCACTTACAGGCGATTGTTACATCTTTGATTGCTATTAATCCCGTCGCCAAAGGGTATTTATTCCGAGCAGGGGAACTCGCGGGGAAATTTGGTGCTGCTCAGTCGTGGTTACATAGCTATAATCGAAATATTATGAATGAACACCGAATGAAGAACCGTTTTAACGAGATGTTGAAAGGGTTCCGAATTTTGTACGGGCCCAATCCTATGGCGTTAAATGTGGCTTCTGATTTAACTATTAATAAAATATCAGATTATCATGTCAAACTTAATGTAAATGGATCTGCTCATGCCGTTGAAAACTCCGATATTGGCCAAGATGTTTGTGGTTTTCTTGCGGGGGAAATTGCGGGTTTGATTGAAGTAACATTAGGAGAAAAAGCTGCAGTCACGGAGACCAAATGCTGGGGACTTGGGGATAATCACTGCGAGTTTGATATTAAGCTAGGAGAGGAATCTGACCATTATAATATTTCAAATATCGAGTCGAAAGAATTTTTCAGTGAGTCTGACCGACTTCGATTTGAACTCTCTATTGGAAATATATCCAGAAATATGTATCATTCGCTCTTGAATAAAAAGTGGATGCGTCCAGCGATTGGAGATTTCATTCACATTTCTGTTTTACAGCATATCCTAACTTCCCTTAAATTCTCTGATCCGTTCAATTCTACATTACTGTCATATGCAGGTCAACATTATGGTCAGATCTTAGAAGATATCGGAATAATAAGCAGGATTATTAATCGTCGTGGATTGGATGCTAAACTTCTCGGGGCCATGGAATTTGAACAGGCTTGTGACGTTCTAAGTTATTATTTTGATAAAAACTTAAGCTCACCCAAAATTTTATCTGATGTTGTGGTTCAACAGATTGATGACGAAAGTGCCATTTTCAAAGTATGGGAGAGCGCTGCTACATCTGGTATTGATTTAACAGCTGTCGACCGCCCTACACTCTTTCCTGGTCTTGAACAGCCTCCTGAAGTTAATATGCTCGATGATTTTCTTTCCGGTTTTATTAACGGCAGGTTGGATCTTTTTATCGAAGAGGATGTAATCGTTCGAGAAACCAAATGTCAAGCAAGTGGTCATCCCCATTGTGAATTCTTAGCAGAATTGGACTAAACAAATCATTTTACATTTTGTGTAGAATTTTCATTACATAAAATCCCCCTATTAGTCCAAATAAGTGGGAAATTACATTCGTATCCTGCCCAATAGTTATAGTAAAGAAGATTATAATAAAATAATACATCGTTCTTCTTTCTCGCTTTGACTTTCCTCTTAGTAGGAAAATCACCGCTCCCAACAAACCAAAGACTGCTCCTGAGGCACCAAATGAAAGGAATTCCATCCCAACTAAAAATGAGAAAAGGGTAGCAATATTCCCAAAAATCCCACTACTGAGAAAAACAAGAAAAATTTTATGTCCTTCTGTTAACTCTTCAAGTCTAGTACTAAATATAAGAAGGAAAAGTAGATTTGAAGCTAAATGAATAATATTTCCATGAATAAGAAAGGCTGTAAATAGTCTATACCATTCTCCATTTATTACTCGTCTATTTGACTGCCCCCACTGTCCCAACATTTCAGATGATTGCTCTAATAATCGATAGGGATAGAATATCATTCCTAAAATATAAATGAGGGTTAATACTCCCATAATACTTATAGTTACAAACATGGGAGGTAATCGAGCTTGTATACGATCCATTTGTTCGCTAAACATGGAAATCCTTCTTTTGTTTTACACTGGAAGTGACTATGATTGACCAGAGGGAAACTATTGTAATAATTAAAAGACCGCTAATACAAATGACTGCAGCGATAGGAAAATAGATATTAGTCGTGTAAGTTTCGAATCCTTCAATTGACCACAAAATCGACCACCAAATATATCCAATATAGACAAGACTCAGTCCAGCAATTAAACCTCGAATCTGCCATAAAATTCCTTTATTTTGTTGATCTTGCTTATATCGATCGTATAGAAAGAATAAAAATAGAGTAAGGAAAGGAAAGATTAGTGGAATATAATGGGGGTAAAGGATTCTATTGAAAGCAAGAAATATGGTTGAAAATGGTAAAACTGCAATGTAAATCTCTAGAGGACCCTTGAATTCCATAAAGAATAAAATAATCACTCCAGTTGCTGAGAAGAGTAAAAGTTGTAAGAGAAATGGAAAAAGAGTAGGTGAAAGGTCTGAGAAAATATACACATAAAACGACATACTTGGATCAAGACGTTCTGTATGGACAAGAAAGACATCCGTAATAAATTCTGAAGGTGTCAAGAGAAGAAATGGGAGAGAGATGGTTAGAAATGTAAATCCAGCAATAAATCCAATATAAAGTGATTTAAGTTGCTTTTCTCTCAATCCCCAGATTAATATGGGAATAAAATAAATCGCAGCTATAGGTTTAACCAACAGAGCTAATCCAAAACAAATTCCACTCATAATCGTTCGTTTTTGATTGAGACAAAGGAATCCTAGTAAGACAAAGAGAAGCATATAGTTTTCATGATAACCTCCAAGAGTAATTCCTAGGGTCGCAGGGTTGAGTAAAAACCAGTTGAATGCAATAATTGCAAGTTTTTTACCGTAATTTGCATGGATCAAGTAGTAAATAATGAGTGCTACTAAAAAATTGATAAAAATGAGAAAGATTTTAGCCATGTTGAATGTAAAGGTATCTACTCCTATTATAACAATGATAACTGCAAGAGTATATAGGTATAAAGGCGGATATTGGGGATTAGGAAGAATTCTTTCATTATAGATGATTTGACCAATGTCACGATAGAGTAGCTTTCCCTGAGCAATTTCTCGGGCTGTTTCTACCTGTAAAACGAAGTCAACAGGATTATAATAGATTACGGCTATAACAACCTGGATTATCAGGTTTAATAGAAAGGAATATATTAACCATCGGTTTTCCTGCAGAGCTCTCCGAATAGATTCCGAATATCTGCCTAATATATCCATCATAATCCTCTTTTTACTAAGTCGTTGTTACCACTAAGGGGATAGACAATTGTTCAAGTAGTTGATTCACTTCATTCCCATTGGTTAAAATAGCTCTTGAATACTTAGTAAATTAAGGAAAGTCATTCGTTCAAATACATCATTTACACTACACACAGAGAACACACACTCAGTGTACTTCTCCAAAAATAATCTATCATTGAGGAAAAATCAGTGGCCCGAAAGAAATCACCGGTTGCACCACAAATCGCCTTTTTTATTGTTAACCATGGAATTCCCACAGTTAGTATTGGATTTAGTAATGAACAATCCGTGTTATTCGGGGGTATACTAACAGCAATTTCTTCATTGACAAGTTCGGAAACGGGAATGGGATTGTTGGATGATATCCAAGCTGAAAAGGGACGTATATTTATTCAGAATGTAGGTCATGATTCACTTGTCGGTTTTTTCATCTGGAGTAAGTCACACTTTGCACAGAAAATCGAAAGCCAAATTAAGGTTTTATCTGGTGTTTTAGGACATAAATATCTTTCTGACTATGTATGGAACCCTGCATTTGAGGAAATCTTACTTGTGGGTGCTTTACCTGAACGTTTCCAGGTGAAACTATGCTATCAAGCAGTTGTTGCTTGGCGTAAGCAGGTAAGACATTCACCATTTCGTGAAACAGACACCCTAGAAAAGTTAATTAATGAGATAGACCGTAGTTTTATCACACAGGAACTTGGGTTATCATTACAAGATCTCACTTACGCAGAAAAAATAGAAAATGCTATAAACGAGGCTGTCTGGCTAACATTAGGCTCCTTATTAAAAAATGACATGTCTATCCTAATAACTGCTCGAAAAATTGAGGGTATCCTACCAACATTACGTTCTAAGATAAAATCAATTATTTCTGAAGAAATTAGCAAACAAGGACCAGCCGCTCTATTGAAACAAGCATTATCTGAGACAGAATTTCATTGGCCTGCTAATCAACCTAAACAGGTAACTGCAGGTTTAATCCTTAAGGAATTCATATCTGGGTACGTTAATAATCCATTTGGGGAGCAGGGACTGGTAATCGCTAAGCAACTCCTTGATCTTGCTTTTCCTAAGAAAAATCTCAATACGATTATTCGTTCCGAAGAATTACTTCAAATGTTAGTTGAAGAAGAAGCTCATTTTAATTTTAGGAAGAACCCTTTCTTCAATGCATTTTTAAGCTTCTTAATCGAGTTAAATCCACAGACAATAAAGCGAATGAGTGGAGATCGACTGAAGAAAGAACTTTCTAACCTTATTTCTAGAAATCGTCCCTTACCTACCCTTGAAATTGATCGGGTGTATGATCTGTCTGGGAATCCTGAAACTGCTACCTATGCTCAAAAATCCCTTGAAAATGCGTTGATAAAGACCACTTCATCCTTATTATCATATCTGTTAATAGGCGATAATACGAGTGTTGGAAAAATCTTTTCTGATCTGACATCTTATATTACTCTGCTTGCAACCCAATTAGAACAGGTAAATCATCTAACTACGTTTTTGGAGAAGATTTTTAGCTATAAATGGAAGACAACTGTTCTGAATGGTTGTTTTCCAACTTTAAAAGAGTTAAGTACTAATAATCTATGTGAAGTACTGAAAGACAACCCTATAAAGTATATTAAGCAGTTTGAGATGAATAATTATAGAAAAATTCAAGAAGAGTTACATAACCCTCTTCTTTCATTAATTGATAGCACTTGGTCAGATTTAAAGAATGGAAATTCGACTATTGAGATAGAGATCCATCTAGATTATCCTAATCATAATAGTATTTCGGATAAAGTCGTAAATGGGTTGCAGAAAGTCTTGAAGAAGGCTAAAGGGAAAAAAACCATTAATGAACAGGAAATCACATCATTAAAAGAAATTACCCAAAAAGAGATTCAGAAGTTAAAGGAGAGAATTTCCAAAGAGATTCAAAACTTTGAGAAGCTGATAGGGTCAAAGAAAGTAACTGAACCTCCTTGGTTTAAATATTCACAAACAGGTTCTGGATGGCAAGTACACGATGCCTCTGAAGTGCTCCAAGATGTTTCTACGATTTTCACTTTACAAAGATTGTTCCCAAAGAAGGACAAGGACAGCAAGAAAGCAGTAGCTATTTTTGAATTACTTAATGGATTACATTTCGCCATCGAAATGCTTATTGCCCATCATTTCTATAATAAAATCCCCTCACAATTACAAAGTATGATAGAACAACCCACAGATTTTGCAAAAAATCAAGAAATCAAAGCTCTACGAGAGATGCGTTATAATGAGGGAGTTACAGCATTACGAAAATATTTGGTGTCAAATGCAAGCTTAATTGCTTCTCTTTTTTCACAGGGATTTGATATTATTAAAGAATCATACTTTAAAACCAATCCAGAAGTGCTAATGGATGATGAGAACCCACAAAATCCAAACTATCTGCATTTACTTGAGGTTCCACTGGAAATATTCGAAGAAATTCCTCCTGCTAATATTTTTGGTGATAATTACTTTAATTACTTATTAACACCTAATACAGTAAAAATTGGATTCCATCTCTCTAAATGGAAAGGTAAGGGGAACGATCTGTTTGAACTACTTATCTCTTCAAGCTCTCTGGAAAATGCATATTTGTACAAACAAGCAACCAAGGTACTTGGACATTTTTCAGGTTATGTTTATTCAGCAGCAGTGGGAAATCTCCATGTTTGTCCACCTGAATTTGTACAGATAAGTGACCTGTTTTTGTAAAAAAAAAGAGAAAATAGATTATAGAGGCTTATTCTCCATATATATTAAATATTTCACGTCGCCACGATTGAAAGTCTGCTGGTTTATCCGGAAATGTCTCGTAAAGAGTTCGTGCTCTGTCCATCTTTTTTAAAATTCCTCTAAACTTCATTAGTGTACCTAAAATCCGCTTTCCGCGCCAAGCACGTATCAAGTTAACCATAAATCCGCTTGAAATATTTCCTGAAGCATTACCGTAAAGCATATCATCCCCAGTAAGAATTTCTTTGTGGAATATCTCATTAATGATCGAACTAGGCATAGGAATGATAAAATCTTTCATAATCGCAAGAGGAGCATTTATAGGGGCAATACTACGCATAAATTGTACATTATAATCCCACAATCCTTCCATGGAAACGTTATCGTTTTCTAATGCAGAAATAATTGTTTGACTTGCCATAGCGGCGGCATTAACTGATATTCCAATTCCTCCTCCATCAGTTGGTTTTACTTGAGTGCCTGAATCACCAATGAGCATAAACCCATTCCAAACAAGATTATCCTGGGGGCGTCTAAGAGGTACTCGCCATGCACCCCCATGAACAAGTTTTGAATTCTTGTAGAGGGCCTTCTGCTGCTCAATAAAAACATCAAATTGCTTATGTGGGTTCATTTGATAGGTACGCATAACACCTAAACCTGCATTCATGGAATGGGGCCCTCTTGGAAACTCCCAGATATACCCACCCTTGGCTACATCTTGATCGAAGATTAACCGAATAAATTCGGGTGATTCAATCTCAGGTTCAACATCCCTAATTTCTCGATAACAATTACAAACATCTTTAGTAGCAAGTTCTAAATCCATAAATGTCTTTTCTGGGTTTAGCTTAGTTCTTAGTACTCCGATAATCCCTGATGCATCAATAATGACCTTACCTGTCATTTCATGAATATTTTTATCTTTTCCGCGGTACTTAATACCTGTAACATAATCATTCGTAATGATAGGCTCTTTAACCATTGTATTATCAAATAATTCGGCACCAAAGTCAATTGCATTTTCCAATATTCTCATACCAAGTTTAAATCGGTCAATAATAATTCCCGTTCCTCCTTCTTCCACTAGTTCAAGTTTAATCTCTCGATCAGGGGAATATAACCATGCTCCAGCCACATTCTGTATAACTTCATCTCCTTTTGGAGGATCGACTTTTGTGATAGACTGGATCCGTTTAAAGTGCTCTCCACTAGTCGCGTCCCCACATATTTTTACTCCGATTTTTTCTTTTGGTTGTCGATCTAACAATGCGACCTTAAGTCCTTTGTTAGCTAGTGCAGCTGCTGCCATACTACCGGCTGTTCCAGCACCCGTGATTACAACATCGTAATTAGAATTGGTCATGTTTGAAATCTATCCTTCTTAGCGATAATTATGAGTTTCAATATTTCACTATAGTTTTTTTTGCCTACTTTTTCCGTTATGATTAAGTTGACAATTTATCTAAATCTTTCATTAAGGAAGATTGAGTTTGTCCACGCTTTTCCATCTGTTCTTTCAAAAAATCAATACTATCTACAGTATTCGGATTTTGATTGTTGAGTAAAGCAAGATAAATAGAAATATAATCCCCTAAATATGTAGCAGTAATTAATTGAGTAAGTAAATCCCCTGAGTCGATTTGAATTTTTAGTATTTTCACTTTTTGTTTAATAATTTCAGTAGAAATGTCGAAACGAAGCGAAACATTCGGATGTTCGGAAGGAAAACGGAGAATGACTACTATAAATGGATTATCTTTTCTTAGACTTTGGAATCCGACAATATGATTGTGATTTAATTCAGGTAATTCTTCTGCAATCGCTAACTGCTTAGAATTCTCATTAATCTGGCATTTTAGTCGATTTGCTACACAAAAATATGGAGACCAAATAACTGGAACATAGTTGTGTAGTTTTATAGCTAATTGTTTAGCTTGATTTTCGGAAGTTAGGGTTTGCGGCCTAATGAGCTCCCGTTGTTTCTTCAAACTTCGAATGATCTCTTGTATTACGTTTGAATCCAGTTTCACGACGTTCATGGCGTCAAGAATCTTTAGAATAGGGAATAATAATAAAGGAAAAGACGCACGAGGTTGGTTTCCTGCAGGAATTCTGAAAAATGGTATTCTATTAGCTATAGAGAATTCCTCTAGCTTTCCTCCGCTACCAATACAGATGATTGGGCATCTATTTTTGATAGCAGCATTTAATCCAGAAATCGTTTCCTCTGTATTTCCTGAATAGGAGATTGCAATAACCAGAGTATTTATCGACGCAAAATTGGGTATCGTATAATTGCGTCGGACTATTATTGGCTGAGTCAGAGAATTTGCATAATATGTAGAGATGTAATCTCCGCTCACTGCGGAACCACCCATTCCACATATTAGAATGTTCGAAATTTCATTCTTATACGAAATATGATAGCTTCCGACTGAAATTTCTAGAGGAATGTCTATTGTTTGATTCATTATTTTCTCAATTAATTTGGGCCAGGTAAAAACCATCCCAAACATGTCATCGGTATCTAAACCAGAGATTCTTTGCAAATCATCAAGATCCATGTTAAAAACCCGTGAATTCTATCGGTTAATCACTCGGATTGAAATCTATATTATATTACCCTGATGTCTTCCGAGTCATATGTGGCCTAAAAACCCCTCTCAGAATTGTTATTGTATGCATACCTCATACCTTGAAATCATTCATTTTCTTGGAGATACTGGGTATTACGCTAGAACCGAGACAGAGCGGAATTTCTTGTCTAATCTCTCTGAAAAAGGATTGATTCAGCTAAAAAAAGGGACTAAGAGTGTGTACTGTTTGACTGCGATGGGAGAGAAATATCTTGAAGGTCAAAAACCCATGAAATTGGATTTGAGCGATAATCAATTCTTATCATTATTGCGTGAAGCTTATACTTCCTTATCAACACCGATGAAACCATTAGTAAGGATCCCTGACATACGTGAGAAAGTTAATCATAATCAACAAATCCCTGATCCCTATTTTGATGAAAAAGTCCTGTCATTTCATGACCAAGGAGTTCTAACCTTACAGACTGCAATGTCTAGATCGCACGCGGGGTACGGAGGTATTACCTCCGATACAGGTACAGGCGTATTTTACTATTTAACATTCGAGGCCTAGAAAACGATGACTCAAGTAACAAATCTTATCATAGAAAATCCTTTTCATAATTTCACTGCAAGAGCAGATGTACCCGAAATATTCAATTTGAAACGGCCTAATAAAGAAGCAATAAATCGGATATCTCACGCTTTGGAAACCGTAAGAAAGCATAAGAGGGAATCCATGATTGTTCCCGTCATAGCGGAGGCGGGGTACGGCAAAACCCATTTTTACTGGGTTGTTCGGGAGGAAGTTACGAACGCATACGTTGTTTATGTTCCTGTTCCTACAAATCCTAATAGAATCTATTCCCACTTCTATTTTGAGACTGTTAAGGCAGGTGGGGCTGCTCTTTTAGAGTATGTAGCAGATTTTCTTGTAGAAAAATACAAGAAAGTTGAAAATGCAGCATTTGAATTCCCAGGCCTTGGAAATGTTGTTATTGAGGGTTTTTTTGCTCTGAAAGATCCTAAACAATCTAAATTAGCCCTTAAATGGTTTACCGGTTTTGATCTAGACGAGGAGACAAAATCATTCAATAGAACCATAATGGACGATGAAGAATTAGCTTTTGCTGCTCTCCAAGTTATTCTTAAATCGGTTGATAAGCCTTTAATTTTCTTTGTTGATGAACTAGAGTCACTGTTCATTGCCTTAGGACCTGAAGCTGAACTTCAGTTGTTGGAAAGTATCAAGAAGATGCATAATGAAGCTAGTAATTTTGTCTTATGTTTAGCATGTCTAGCCACACTTTGGGATAAGATTCTTGATCTCTCAAGTACAGCAGTTCAAAGTAGAATTGAACCCCCCATCTTATTAAAACGCTTTACTAAAAAGGATATTCAAGACTACTGTGTACATATGTTAAAAGATTTTCATCAGAAATTTGATCTTACATTGACAGAAGAAAATTCAACATGGCCGTTAGGGAAATCTGACATCGAATCTGCATATGCTTATTCTCATGGTAATCCCAGGGAAGCGATAAAATGGCTTGCTGGAGTTACAGAGGAAAAAAAAGCTCCAATTTTGAAAGAATTGGGAAAAAATCATAAATTTTTATCTGATTATAGTAAGAAAATAAAAAAGACTCTTGGAAAAGTAAAAGGGTTTACAGTTGGAGCTCTTCAACGAAATAATGGAATACAGATCTCACTTTCTGGGAAAAATAAAAGATTCTTGGTAGCAATTCCCCCCCAAACTGATTTAGAACCAATATTTCAGGATTCGTTCATTCAAGGAATTAAGGAAGCTCTTTCGCAAGATACTTATGCTGAAGTGATTGTCCTGGGTGAAGAATCCTCGTTCAAGAAAAATGATATCGAGGTCAAAGCTTTCTTGAAAGATGATTTGAAAGAATTAACGGAATATGTAGAAAAAATCTTGAAATAAGAGTAATTAAATATGGCACTCATTAGCTTTATTACAATTTAAGACGCATTTCGTTTGTATTCTTAAATCCCAACTGCTCATAGAGTTCTCTACCCATCTCTGTTGCATGTAATGACACACGGGTGATATTCATCTGTTTTACCCATTCAAGCGTTTCCTCTAGTAATCTTCGTGCAATACCTTGTCTGCGATAAGTAGAAAGCGTACATAAGTTCATTAAATACGCAATTCTTCCTGATAGATTGTTTGGACCTGGAGGATGTTGGTCAACAACTACACCTATATTACTCACAATTTCACCATGGGAATTCTCTGCCACCCATCCTAGGTAATCTTTTGTAGGAATAAACTCTTTAAAAAAGCTTTCCGCAGCCTGATCTCCCGCATTTAACAATTTCGGATCATCATGTCCCATTGACTCAAACATCAATCGCCTCAAATTTACTAAGGAGGGTACATCTGAAATTGTGGCTTTTCGTATTGAAATTGCATCCATAATCTTCATTAAGCATAGCTTATTAGCACTTCATTAATGAAATCTTATCAAGATCCTGCTTTTATTAAGAAACTAGGTAAGAAAATATCGACTATTGCCTCTCAAATTGGGGATAAAAATTTCAAAATATGTCATGTATGCGGAACACATGAATACACTGTGTCTCATTGGGGAATTCGGTCATTATTACCTTCCAACGTAGAGGTAATCGCAGGACCAGGGTGTCCTGTCTGTGTATGTCCTAATATTGACATAGAGCAGGCTATCTGGCTTGCAAAAAACGGATATACTCTAGCCACTTTTGGTGATATGTCCCGTGTTCCCAGCAATCAAGGATCGCTATTAACTGCAAGAGCTGAAGGAGCCTCTATTCTGATTGTTTATAGTTTTCTTGATGTAGTTCGCTTAGCTAAGAAAAATCCGATGACTCAGTATGTTTTTTTCTCGATTGGCTTTGAAACTACCGCTCCAATGGTAGCCATTGAATTAATTAATAATCGTGTTCCTTCCAATGTATCTATTCTCTCTTCTCATCGATTAGTTCCTCCAGCCATGAATTTATTATTAAAACAACCAGATATCCAAGTAGATGGTTTTATTGCTCCAGGACATGTGTCAGCGATAACCGGTTATGGTTTGTATGTACCAATTTCGCGTGATCATCAAATTCCGATCGTCGTTGTCGGGTTTGAACCCGCTGATGTAATGTTTGGAATTCTAGAAGTCTTGCAGCAATTGAAACAGAGTCAACCACGAACTGAAAATCTCTACAAACGCGTAGTATCTCGTGATGGTAACCTAATAGCACTTGACGCAATCAATACCGCATATTCAATTGTTGATTCTCAATGGCGAGGGATAGGGATGGTTGAGAAATCTGGGCTAGAATTGGCTGAACAGTATGCTGAGTATAATATTCGGTTAAAAGAAGATATTCCTATATCTAGTGGTCGCGATATTCCTAAAGGATGTCGATGTGCCGATGTGATTTTAGGGAAAATCTATCCCCGTGATTGTAGTCTTTTTAATAAGAAATGTTCTCCTGAGAATCCTGTAGGCCCATGTATGGTTGGTTCTGAAGGAACATGTGCCATTCATTCTAAATATGGGGGGTATTTCTCTTTAGATGAGGATTTAAATTAATAAAATTCATCAATCTAAGTCGTGGAAGTTCTTTGCTGGATTATTAGCCCTTCAAATCCTTCTACCGTGATTTTTTTTCCATTTCTTTCGTTTTAATTAATACATGGGTTCAAAGGGATTGAGTAGATATGGTCATAATGAGTTACTGGAAAATTGTCAATACCAGAAAATTCT
Source organism: Candidatus Hodarchaeota archaeon (assembly GCA_016839815.1). Lineage (GTDB taxonomy): Archaea > Asgardarchaeota > Heimdallarchaeia > Hodarchaeales > Hodarchaeaceae > Hodarchaeum. The sequence goes on along the minus strand of JAEOTM010000175.1, from coordinate 17,504 downwards.
TGTAATACATTTTACATATTGAGTTTTATTATAGCTATTGGTCGTTGCATAGTAAAATCCTCTTATCGAAAGATTATACTTGCTAATAATGAATTATTCTTACGTGAAAGAAATGGATAAGGAAGAAATTAAGGAAGTAATGGAAAAAATAAGTGCCCAAGAGCCCATTCAGATTCAAAGAGCATTAGGCTTTATTGGTCTGAGCTATGGACTTATGAGTGCCGGAATTATTTTTTGGACCCTTCTTTTTCTCTCGGGCACAATTTATTTAAAAGAAAACACATTATTACTTGGTATTGCAAGTAGTATTCTAGCAGGGGTTACCATGTTTTTTTATTCTACAGGGACATATTATTATTACCTTCTTCATAATAAACACCTTCCCATTCACTGGTTTTTACAGGGATTTATGCGAACCATAATTCAATTTTACTATTTTGGTTCGATTCTAATTCTGTTTGTTGTTTCCCAAATTATCTTTCCTCAAATCGGAAGTGATTTCATTATACTGTACTTGTTGTTATTTCTTCCCATCTATATTGGGTATATGCTACCTAGATGGAAAAGAGTCAAGAATATCTTAAGTACTAGCTTCTTGGAGGAACCAATTGGATAAATTTCTGTTATTTTTTCTCGGAATGGAGTTTTTTTGCTGAAGCCATCTTATTGATCTTTCGCATGATGAAAGGTCTTTTGATTTGAACAGAAAGTTTATGTATCCTCTTTTTTGACACACCAAGCATTATGATATAGGAACGAAGAATTTTATCGATATCTTGGAACGATCGTGGATATAATTCCATTGTTACAGTCCCCCTGAATGATATTCTCTGAAGAAATCTGGGCACTACTTGAAAAGGCATGTTACCATCAGTTAATAGAGGATAGTGGGTATCTTCTTCTGATGTGCCCCCTGAAATATGAATATATCCCGTCGGAGATTTTAAATGCCTTAATACCTTATCAGGCACATCTAGAAACTGTTCTCCATTCGTAATAAACGAGTGGGGAATATCAAAGCATATTCCCAATGGATTATTCACATTTGATTGAGTAGTATCGAAAAACTCAAGGAAGTCCTCCCATGACTGATAAGGCATGTTTTCGAGTAATGGAAAGGGTAGTAAATCCAAGCGATCGTAGAATTTACCCATATCTCCTCCTGCATCAAGAGGAGGGTGGACGACAACTCCGATAATGTTCATACGCGTTTTCCAGTGATTTATATCCTGAATTAATTTGTCTATCTGAGGAGATTGCGATGAAAGATCCATTTTGTAATCTTCCATATATGGTGCGTGAATAGAAGTTTGGTCTGTTCTTAATCGTTGCATGACATTCGAAATATCTGGAAAAACTGAGGGATCAAATTCGATGTGCCGTAGATTGATTGCCATTCCCAAGTCAACTACATTGGACGGAGTCAAATCACCTATAGCTTGGACTGTAATCCCTGTGTGGAATGTCATATTACTTCATCTGATAAGTTGTATTATCCATGGATAGATGCAGCAGATTATTGAGGAAGATTGATTGCGAGTTTTTCCTCGGGTGCTCTTCTAGATCTTCCTTTACGCCACCACCACAGAAGACCTATGCTAATAAAGATAACAAAGATTGCTATTTGACTTGTTGTAATCAAAGATCGAATATTAACTTCATTCGCGATATCAGGAGCAGTATATTCCAATTGGCCTGTTAGAGCCTCCTGTAAATTAACACCGAAGAGAAAATCAAGTGCTGGAAGAGTTCCACCACCAATTGCTCCAACAAGGGCGGCAATCTTAGAGATTCGGTTACTCACAACGAAAATATCGGATAGGGGAAGATTCTGAAGAATCATTCCCATGTCATTTTTGAGTAATAATTGACCTTCAATTTTTGAGGCTTGATAACCCGCTTCTACCAGAGGAGTAATATAAAAAGTCAATTCGACTGGTAAATTATCTGGATCAACATATTGAAAGTTTGGTTGCACTAAACACCCTGAAATAAGTAACTCTACCATAATTTGTCTCGTAAGATGATCAAGTTCAAATTCGGCCTGTTTTTCTGTCTCTCGTTCTCCAGAGAGTATATGCATCTTCCGCGCTCTGACTTTTTTAGCAGCACTGGACAAGGAAACGGTAAAAGGATAAGTTTTTCGGGAATTCATCCGATTAAAATAATGCACATGAGTAAAAACACTCTTTGACTGAGGAGTTGGTCGTGGAGAGCCTACATCAGCTGAACCCGCCATAACCGCTTCATTAGGTTTGAAATCATCTATGATTTGATCGTCAAATGCCTCTTCTACAGGAGCAGGCTCTTCAAGTAATGGTTCTAGTTCTTCTTCTGCTTCATCAAAAACTCCTTTTTCTGCTAATCTAGATTTAGTTGATTCTGCAGCTTTCGCACCAATGGAGACTGAGGGAGGAGGAGGGGAAGGTTCAACTCCCCGTGCAGGAGCTGCTGGAGGAGGAGCAGGTTTTGGAACGGGTTGTGGAACAGGTGTTGGTATCTCTTGTGTGGAAGAGGGAACTGGCATACTTCTTTTAGCTTTTTTCTTCTCAGTTCTTACAGCTCCGTAGGAGTCCTCTCTCACCATTTCTGGAGCTTGTTTGGCCATTTCCTTTTCTTCAGCTTTATAAATAGTCGAATCATCCTCTATATCCCTCGTTATCTCACTAGATGGAATGTCTTCAAGTTTTTGTGATAAATTTATCGCATCTTTTGTATACAATTTATCTGGTGAGAGGGCTAAGGCTGTTAGTGTAGGCTTGATTCGGGAAAATTGAACTAAATCAGTCCAAATATCTGTAGCATGTAATAATGTCTGAATCAGTACAAATTTTCCCACATCAGATGATTCATTGAGGATAGAATAAATCGTAAGTAGAATCTCTTCTTTCGCTTCATTCATCACCTGAGCAAGGGTATTCGCAAGATAGCTTGTAACACTTGCATTTCTTACAAAATCAGAATATTCACTGAGAGAAGCGAGGAAAGTCGGTACGTGTGTAATCCAATCTCGAGCAGAATTAATAGAAAAGGGGAGTGACATACTAATTAGCCTTCTTTTTCGATTTAAGTACTATAGATTCTCACCATGTCAAGTAGTTTTAAGAGATTTTGCTAAAGAAAAAGTTGAGAAAAAACCCCTTATTTATCATAGACTAGCTAGAACTATATGATAAGGGAAATTCTCAGGAAAAGAAATTCCAGTTAGTAATATTTCATTATCTTTTCTAAGATAGAGTTATTTCCCACTCCTAATGATGGAATATCATACGAAGTTAGTTGAAAAACTATTTGCTGGAACGGAGTATCACGAGAAATATCTAACATATCTTTAACGGTTTCTATTTCTACCAAAAGTTTTTCCAATTGGCGGAAAGTGTAAGATTTTAGCTTAAAAACCTCTATTAAATCTTCGAACTTATGATACAATTGGACTAGTTCCTTAATGCTCATATTTGGGTCTAAATCCAAATCAATTTGCATATGTTGAATATGTTGCCATTTTCTAGTTAGTAAATCTTCACAAGTACTATTCATTAATCTAAGATGGATTTTTAGCTCATTCAGCTGTGCAGTGCTTACAGAATTTCTTTCCAAAATTCTTGAGTTTTGCAACGCCAATTTTTTCAACTCTTTCTAATATATTCATGTATTATTAAATGCAGAGATATCTCGTTGGATTTCTGAGATCAATTGATCGTAGGGTTTGAGGAGTACAAGATCAATTTCAGAAACGTTTTCGATATTGTCAATTCCCTGGTCAATCAATAGTGGGAGGCCCTTAGGAACATAGACAATACCTTCTCGAATTAAACGGAAGATTTCTTGCAAGATACTTCTTTTTTCTTCAATGGAGTGAATTCCCAAAACTTGTAATACGTGATGTAAATTTTGACTAGGTGTGTCCTTGAAGGAAAGTAGGAGTAGGGCTCTATCAGCTAATCGGGAAGCCTCTACCTCTTTTTCATCTTTCTCCACTAGGTTTTGATCAATTTTTTGAGAGCTCAATCGGGGTTCCTTCCAGTAATGGATCACTGTTTTCTTTTTGGGAGTTGATTTCTTATTGGGTACAGCATAATATTCTGAATACAAGTCAAAATCCTCCGTTGTAGAAATAACGGTTCTTGTCATTGGGGTCTTGGGTGAGATAGATTCTTTCGAGAGAAAGAGATTCAATTAGATCCAGAAAGTAGGTCAATAATTGATTTTTTTCGGTTTCTGTAAACGTATCCTTGACATTAAGCGCACATACTTGATTTTGAACCTCGAGATTTGTAAAGAAGTTCGATGAAAGATATATTAACTGCATTAAGCGATCTAAGGACTTTTTGAATCCAAATTGAGTCGTAACTGACATTTCTGCAATCTTCCAATTATTTCTGTTCTGAATGGATCTATGAATGTGCTACTAGATATATTTGGGACATATCTAGAAGTGTCAAAAAGTGTCAAAAAGTGTCATCCGCAACTCTCTGGAATTTTCGACAAAATTCTGACCATGAAGCTAGTCTGCTCGAAATGAATATTTTTTCGTAAATTCCTTAAAAGCCCGATACCCACCTGCTTCCATAATCACTCTGATGGTAGATGATGGATCGATTATCTTTGAGCTTCCAATATATGTGAAACCGTGTTTAAAGGCGATTTTTGGGAGTATTTGAGCTGTAGGACCAAGAAGAACTTTTTCTCCTGGAACTGTGGAGAGAAGGTCACGAACATAATCAAAATTGTTAAAAACAAAGGCTGAACCTGAAACTATCAGATGAGTGCTATTTTTTAGATCTGAAATGTTATTTACATTAACAATATTAGGATTTTTTCCTGAAGAGGGATATTTATCTAATATATGAACTTTATATCCTTTTTGAACCAGGATTCGGGTGATTGGTTGAATATCTCCAATCATACCAACATTAGATGCTTTTTCAGGTAAAATATCAGTTATTCCTATATCCTCTTCACTTTCTACTTTGAGGTTAGCTTGCGAGAACGCATTCAGAGTAGCTATTCCAATACTTCTAAAAATTGAGAACTCTGAGTCACAATATTCGATTAATTCAATAATGTCCTTTCTGTGCAGGTATTTTTCTGTTAAATATTTGTGATGGCTTTCTTTCATACCTTCATTCTCTACCAATGTATATGCTACTCCGCATGATCCATTTGATAGAAGTACGCAAGTATAGCGAACGCCAACAATTACAGTTTCTATTTTCAGATCTGTTTTTACGTTTTTAGATGAAAGTGAATCCTGAGCAATTTGAAAAAGAAAGGAAGTCATGTCTTAAGTCTTCTTTTTGTAGTTTGATGGTATGATTTGACTTATTTCCAAGTGTTTAAGTACTTTGAAAAATTATTCAAATTGAATTCAAACCCACACCTATACCGCTTGCAGGATTGATCATTAAATGGTTATCGGAACCCTCAGCTTAGTTGGATTTATCATATTTTCTCTTGAGATAGGTGTTTCGCTTTTTCTATTTCGTTCTTTACGGATTAGGTGGCGAGAAACTAAGCTTCCTGTAATTGGGATATTAATTGGATTGTATATTACTTTTATTGCATTTGTAGCTTTTGAATTTATCTTTTATATTCTCAATATGAATGATCCCGTCCAATTTTACCGAAATGAGGGAAATATTATCAACTACTTATTCCCGCTATATGGTGGATTGTCTTCAGGTGTTTTCTTGTTATTTATCGAATTTTTTCGCAAAGATCAGGTCTCACCTATTCATGCCTCAATTTATGGTATATTTCTTGGGGCTTTTCTGCTAAATATGATATATCCAGTGCTGTTTCCAGATATTATGACAACAGAATTAAATTTTATGCAGAATATTGACAATCTCTTTATAGCTCTTCAGACTGTTTTAATTCTTCTATACACTACCAATTTTCCAGCCGCATATTTTGTAGGTTATGTAATTATCGTCACTTTATACTCTCTTCAGAAAATTAAATACCAAATAACAATTAAGAAACAAAGGACACAGGCATTATTGTTACAGCTTTCCATCATCTTCTTTTTTGGTATTCCACTTCTGGTTGTCGTTAGTGCCAGGTTTTTAGAGAAATTTATCAATCCAGATTTCCATATCTTCCTCCAACATCTCGCTCCTCATATGAGTGTGATTGTGGGTAGCTGGTTAATTTATAAAGCCTATGTAAGTGCACCACTTGGTTTATTGCAGTTCCACAGACTAAGAAAGCTTATGGTTATTAATAAATCAGGATTGATGTTGTACTCTTATGATTTTGCACCTAGAGGAAATATGGGTAGTGATCGTGATTTATTATTCTCTGGTGGAGTTCTTGCTGTTATAAACCTATTTACAGAGATGATTGAAACAACTGATGTCAAAATGATTCAATTTCAAGAAGAAACTATAATGCTTTCTAATAATGAGAATTTTCTCACTTTCATTATTGCAGATCATGCCTCTAGATTTCTCTGGAGTGCTCTAGATGCCTTCAGTCAATTTTTTAACTTGAAATATGGGTCAGAAGCAGAAGAATTAACTGTCGTTCCCAAACATGTTTTTGAAGGTGCGTTTGATTTGGTGAAACTAGCTTTTGGACGAGAATAGACTGATGCAAAATAATAGATAAAGCAGTCATTTACGAACAATAAAGTGAAGAAAAATTAAAATCGTGTTAAATCTCCTCGTTAATTAAGACTTTCAGTCATTAAAAAGAGTAAATTCTGAAGGAAATAACTGTGCAGTCAAATTTAAAAACACAGCAAGATGAAATTGCTGCTGCGATGAAAAATGTGAAAAGAAAAATTGTCGTACTTAGTGGTAAAGGTGGAGTAGGTAAATCTACTGTTGCCTCAAACTTAGCCTTGGCTTTTGGAAAAAAATTTCCAGGTAAGGTTGGTATTGCTGATCTTGATTTTTCAGGACCCAATATTGCCAAAATGTTAGGAGTGGAGGATAAAAAAGTTGAAGTACAAGACAATGGAAAGCCTCTTCCAGTAGTTGGACCATTAGATGTAAAGATAATATCGATGGCCTTCTTTCTAGAAACGTCATCTACACCTGTTGTGTGGAGAGGTCCGCTTAAAATGAAGGCACTAAATCAATTCCTGACCGATTTTGAATGGGGACCTTTAGAAATCCTAATTTTCGATATGCCTCCAGGAACTGGTGATGAAGCGATTAGTATCATGCAAATGTTACCAGACCTTGATGGTGTGGTAATCGTCACGACTCCTCAGGAGGTAAGTATCTTAGACACTGGGAAATCTCTTGTCATGTCACGAAAAATGTTGGGAGAAGAATCCGATCCAGTTCTTGGCATTATCGAAAACATGTCTGTTTTTAAATGCCCGTCGTGCAATGCTGAACATACGTTATTCGGAGAAGGAGGAGGAGAAAAGATGGCAAATGAGTTTAATACCGAAGTTCTTGGAAAGATTCCGTTTGATTTGAATATCAGGGTCGATGAAGATAAAGGATTATCGGAAGCATTTGAGTATTTCTCCCCGATTGTGACCAAATTACTGAAAAAATTAAAGAAGAAGTGACGTTTCTGCCCAAGATTCACTTTCCTCACAATGTTGCGACCATACTTATTATTTCTACATTATTTCTTGGGATCAATCATCTCTATCAGGTAAATGGTCAAGTTGATGTCCAAGTTGACTGTATCATTATTACGTTCAGTCAATGTTCATCCTGCGTTGAAAAATACAATTCCTATGTAGATCCTTTTTATGAAGAATATAAGCAGAATGAGAGTATTTCATTCTCATTTATTGATGCTTCTCAAGATCCAGATTACTTTTTTGAGCAAATGGAAAAATATAATATTACTATTTCGGATTATGGTAACCTACCTTGGGTGATATTTATATGGGAGACCAATAACACTGTAGTACTAGATATTGAAACAATTACTGCTGATAATGGAGTTATTAAATCGACTTTCGAATCGATATTACTTGATATTGGATATATTCCTCCTGATAATAATGGAAACTCTCCTCCCTCCTTTGATGTCATTGATACATCTTTACTAGTATATGCAGTTGTCCTGATTGGTGGTATAGTATTCATTCTCACCATTGGGAGTGTTGTGGTTGATCGGAAAACTGATCTTAGGATCGAGTTAAAGCGTATAGAAAAAGAGCATCTTTTTTTAATCTCATCTTTTGCCCTTAGTTCTCTAACAGCTTTAACTTATCAACTACTAGATTTTCTGGGTGGAGGTTGTGGATGTGCGTCAAAAGATCAGGTTAAAGTTCTACTTTTCAGAAAACATGAAATATTCAACTTTTTCAACTTGGAGATTCCATTTGCATTATTAGGAATTATCATCCTCTCGTTAATATTGATACAAATACTATTACTTGGAATACTTCCCTTCCCTTTAACACTGTCACTTGGAAGAGAGAAATCATTTACTTTGGATGAAAATTTTGGTAGAAATTGGTATTATTTTATCATAGTTCAATTATCTCTTATGTTTGTGTCCTTATTCTATCTCTTGTATTTAGAACTCTTTGTGATTGACTTTATCTGCACTTTATGCACATTTTCACAAGCTTCCATTATAATCATTTTACTTCTTGTTCTGACTTGGAGACCCTTTCCAAAGGAGTTACGCGAGTCTAGTCAATAAATCGATTATTTCTGTTTACCGACTGGAGCAATATAGACAGTGAATTCTTCCTCACCGTTAACATCTATAAATTCATCAAAACCTTTCTGATCATATGCCAAAATTGCACAGGTTCCTGCATTAATTGCTTCACATGCCAGATAAAGGTTTTGGCAGACATGGCCTGCTTCGATCAATATATCCTTGTAAGAAAGTATAGAATATCGCCATTCAGTTCGGTAGGGAATAACTGTCCAAATGAAAAGCACTGCACTTTTTCCCACAAATGACTGGCTAAAAGTTAATTTCGATAAAGTTTCAGCAATAGATGCATCCTCAATTGATTTTACGAATAGCAATTGCTCCTCAAATGCAAGGTATCGATAGATACCTGGAGAAACTCCTTCCACCTGTTGAATTACTAGATATGTCTCAAAAGGATGACGGGACCCTCCAGAGGGAACTGTCCGTCTAACAGCTCTTTTTTGCCCATGACGCTCATCAGGCCCTACTTTGCGAATCCCCTGCGTAGCATACAATAAAAATGACAATTCTTTACGGGTTAATGGAGACTCACTAAAATTTCTCCTACTACGTCGATTAGAAATCGCATCTAGAACAGTAGTAGGAAAATCTCGTGAGCTAAAGTGATTTCTGGAAATTAAATCTATAATAGGTGCATCTTTTGGATAAGCTTTCTGAGGAGGGGGTTCTTCTATTCCCTTCTGTTGATCAGACTCCCAATCTTCGTGAGGAGGCATGGTTTCCCAATCAGGGCCTTTCAGTAAAGCTCTATTCTTTTTGAATATCTCAATAATGTAATCTTTTCGTTTTTCCAATGGAAATATCACCGTTTACCCCATTAAGGGATTCTAGGTGCTGTTAATACCTATCCCAATTTTTTATTTCTGGATATTTATCCATCTTAGGACCAAATTCATACGAATCAAACAGTTGACCCCATTCGGATTCTGTCTTGAATTTTTTAATTCGACGATTACCAATGAGGGGATACCAAATCCAATCATGATAAACTCCTGAAGCCATAATAAACAACCTGAAAAATGGAGTATAGAACAGAAACCAATGAAGGGGTTTTAGAGGACGGTATTTGTAAGTAGTTTTTCTAATCCGTTGATCCCAGCGAATTACTAGACTTTTTTTGGTTTTAAAGTGAAAATTCATTGCTTTAAAGTCAGCAGGATCCGTACCGATAAGATCTAACTGATCAACATCCCCTACTCCAAGACCTTGATCATGAGCCATCTTGATGAATTTAATCTTCAGAGGGTCAAAACCCATGAGTTTTGCTGAAATAGCATCAATAGCTACCTGATCTTCACTAGCTAATAATAAGTTTGTTGAGACAGGAGTCATTATTCGAGGACCAGCACCATCACCAGCCACGGACCCATCCATTACTGCAAGTATACCGGGATGAATTTCTTTTTGAATGGTTAAAAGATCGACTAAGATTTCGTGGATCATTTTGTGACTATGATGACGATATTTAGGAATTAATCCTCCAAAAGCATTCTTCATTGCCCCCGTCATGACGGTGTGACCATGTGTTTTGAGGGTCGGAAGGTGTACTACGTTGGCCCCGTTGAAAATCTCTGGAATAATGATTTTATCTTTAAATAGCTCTCGCATTGCTGGTACATCTCCTTTTGGAGAGTAGGGAATCCATTTTTCATTAGTTAGTGGTCGATATGTTGTGTTTAATTTATTTAATATCGGTAACCATTTATTTTTGTATGCTCCACTCCAAGGATGAGTGACGACAGTTTGATTTTCTGTGGGGATAATTGTATCTGATTGGAATCCATCAGATATTAATTTCTGTATTACACCATCTAGTTGCCAAGGCGGGGTGGAACAGGCGGGGTAGAAGAGAGACCATGATAGGTTGATCTTAATAACGGTATTTAGATCTTTTTTAATAAATGATTGGTAATTGAGATGATCCATTAGCTTGCCATAATCTTCGATTACTGATTGTGGACCTGTAGGTATAAGTGCGACTTTAGACATCATGATCACGGTTATTTCAGGGGCATTCTGTCACAGGAAACAGAGATTAAAAATCGGGAAATATCTTTCGGCCTTTTTGTGTGATTTCGTTTAAAGTCACAGTTTCTTGAGGAGTTGTGATTGGTGATGTCGATATCGTTGTAGTTGTCTATTTGAGAAGATACTCATCAACAACAATACTATCCCTTGAAAACCAAACTATCTATTCTTGATGTATGGATCTCCAGGTTTTACCTTTTCTTTTTATATAACACAGCTAGAGCTCCCAGAATGAGGAAAACCGAGCTGGTAGGTATAGCTGGTATTCTATCACTTATTGTTCGAGAAGTGGATTCAATTTCTGGAGGAGCTATACAGATGGGTTCTACTGCTGAATGGGTATCTTTGCAGTTTCCTCCTCCAGCTATCTCATAAGGGTCATCCACTTTGATAGAATTTTTAAAATAGTATAAGGGTGTATAGCATCCTGAAATGAAGTTTGAAAATTTTTAAACCGAATCCGTTGGAAAAAGTAATGAATAACAAAACGACATCCATCATAGATCGAGATATCCTTAGAAAGAGATTCTTGAAGTATACCCGCAAAGCATATCATATGATACCCAGAATTGAACATCCACACATTTTAGATATTGGATGTGGAGCTGGAATTCAGACTCTTGAACTTGCACAGTTAAGTAAGGGGAAGGTAACTGCGATTGACATAGATGAGCAAGAATTACAGAAGTTGAGGGATCGAGTGAAAGAAAATAAGTTACAAGACAGCATAGAAGTAAAAAATTGTTCCTTTCACGATATGGAATTTCCTGATGAATCATTTGATATCATTTGGGCGGAAGGAATTGGGGGGTTTATTTCAATCAAGTCAAGTATGCAAAAGTGGAAACGTTTTATTAAATCCAGTGGATTTCTTCTTCTTCACGATAATGCTGAAAGAGTAACTCAGTATCTTAATGCTGGTTCTGAATACAACTATCTCATCATTGAACATTTTTATTTGCCAAAAAGTGTATGGTGGGAGGAGTATTACCAACCACTTGAAAATCAACTGAATTCTTTAAGAGAAATGAGGAAGTATTCATCCGAAATCCTTTCACAAATAAAAAAATATCAGAATTAAATAAAGAACTTCAAAATGAATCCACAGCGTTCTGGTTTTATTTTGTTTCAAAAGTTGTAAATTACAGCTTTGTTAGAATAATTTGAGAAGGAGAAAACTCCTAAGGAAGAATTTAATTCTTTAGAAACACCATTAATCCTAACACAAAGTAATAGAGCATATAAGGAGTAACCCCTATGCGTTCAAGTAAGCCTCGATACTTCCCAGAGGCAAAGATGCCTGAAATTGTAATAAGTATTAAAGAAACAATTGCTGATAGCAGGGAAAAGGTGGCAAAAGCACTCCATTCTGGTACCGAATCTAAGCGTAGCCAAAGGGCTACCATTCCTCCAATGGTAAGAATTCCCATAACAACTACAAGAATGAGGTGCATTTTCCCCCTAAGTGTGATTAACTCTCCTCCTTCATCGAGAGGGAAGAATAGAGCTATAAGGATACCAACAACTCCACTGAGGATAAATAAAACTGGACCTAACATATCAGAACTCCCATCATTTAGTCCCTCATGAAGACCTAGGTAAAAGATTAACAATAATGCGCTTGAAGTAAATGTAAATGCTTGAAAAAGTCGCTGGCTAGGAGCGTTGACTGCAAAAAGAGAACTTACATCATCCCGAATATGACTATAATCCGAGCGTATGATCCCACCAAGAATCCACATTGTTGTATAAACTATAGGGCTAAGCATTGCAAAAATTGCTAGTAGTTGGTAAATGTTCAAAATATTCACCTGTATACATTCGTTTGATAGCTGGCTGAATATTTTATAATAAAAAGATTACTTTGGGAATTTACCACAACCTCAAGTTTTTTTAAAATCATTCTGTTGAATCCCTTCTGCATATCTTTGAGGGATTCGATGAGTCAGACACCCCTAACTTATAGCGTATCTCAAACTCCTAAGATCCGTATTAGACGATTACTAAAACGATATTTAGTACTAGATGCTACACGCTGGGTAGCGTTCAATATCTCATCAATGTTCATCATTTTGTATTTACTAGACACCTTAGAGTCTACTGAAGCTGGAATACTCTTTGCTGTAAGTTATGTGGTCTTAACCTTAATTGATTACCCAACTGGGGTACTCGGAGATATAATTGGTTTTCAAAAAGTCTTGATTCTGGCGTATGGATTACATGCGTTGTCGTTTATACTACTGATTGTAAGTGATTCGTTCATTCCACTATTAATCTATAGTGGAGTGTCTGCATTAGCATCATCACAGGAAAGTGGGGCATTAGAATCATGGTTTGATAATAAATATCGGGTACTTGCTGAAACATCAGATCCAGATCGGGAGTACTACAAGTCGTTTCAAGCAAAGAGGAGTATTCTCTTACATGCGTTAATGGGAGGTTCTTTTATTGCTGGGGGATTGATCGCTTATTATTTTAGTAGAAAGATTTTATTTGCAATTTCATTAGTTCTCATACTATTCGTAGCATTCTTCATTTTCAGCTTAATGAAAGATGGAATAGAAACTACTGATGACTTTACTATTAGAAAATATTTTACTCAATTTTTAGGAGGGATAGACTTTCTTTTCTCGGAGAAAGGGATAGCTCTTTTCTTCATTGGCTCAACTATTATTTGGGCTGCGAATAATAGTATCTGGATTAATTTTCTCTTATTCAAAATTTATGAAGGGTATTCAGGAGGATCAGATAATACGACAGCGTTTTTTAGGGCTGTTATCTTTGCTTCAGGAGTCATCTGGCAACTAATAATAGTACGCTATATCTCGAGATTCAAAAATGTGAAGCTATGGATATTCGTAACCACCTCATTTTCAAATCCTATCTTCTTTGGATTAATCTATTGGTATTATCTCACGTTTCCTCCCACTTCGTACGATATTATGCTAGTCATAGGATTATTCCTAGTATTTCAGCTACCTAGTATATGGGAACCGCTGGAGGGAACTCTACGTAGTCGGGTGAGCTTGGATCTGGTCCCAGATGAAAGACGGAATGCAATATATTCGCTGCTACCATCAGTAACGAATCTAATAGGTATTGGTGGGGCACTAGCAGGGGGAATAATATTAAAAATGTTCGGATTTGCCGAAACAATACTTTTAACAACAGTTATCAGTCTTATTGGTGCAATTATTGCTGGAATAGGCTTAAAATCCCTCCCAAGATTAAGTGATGATAAAAAAAGTGAGATTAGTTAACTTTGCCTAATATACTAGTCAAAAATGTCCATTCATTCAAGTTGAACTCTTTTTTGACACATAGGTCCCAGTAAGAAATGTTGCAATAAAACTCAAAAGAAATGGAATCCACGTTCCCCAAGGATTATAGAACATTTCATAACTCTGCTCAAAAAAAGGCGCTACAATAAAGAAATCCATCAGAATTACAAAAGTAATAAATCCAACAGCTGTTTGTACCGGAGTATTATAATTGAATTTTTTGGTATAGTTATGAGTAATAATACTAAAAAAGATTGGTGCTGCTACTAAATGGATTAAAATAGCATTATTTTCAGAAGTTACTGCTAAGCCTATCATCATTGTGGCCCCACAGAGAGCCCAACCTATGAAAGCATGAATTAGAAAGATTAAAGTCTTTCTTGTTAGTAGGTTATCAATTAAAGATCGTAAATTAGATTTTTGTTTTGTTTCATACATTTGTTTTTCCCCGTTCTATTGTTTCTTAGTTTAAATACCCCTTCAGAGCATAATTTACCTTTTTTAATAGGAGGCTTAATTTATCAGACTCTTCAGGCGTTAAAATTGAACAACAATCAGCATAAATATGATTGACGGGAGGAACTTCGGTTTTCATTTTATTCCCTTCAGGTGTTAATTGTACCATCAAACTCCTCCGATCACTGGGATTAGGAACTCTTTTGACTAGTTCTTTATTCTCTAGAGTATCAATCAAATGTGTCATTGTTGGCTTGGAGGAGTAACAAATCTTCGCTAGTTGAGTAAGTGATAATCCATTAACTCCTACATTCCCCAGAGCATTAATAACGGAATACTGAGCTGGTGTGAGTTGAGTTTTATTGAGAACCATTCTTTGAAATTTATCCAAATTCTTGGAGATTTTGGTTACAAGAGAAAAAATATCAGGCATGGATCCTTTTTCATAATTCAAATCAGGTTCTTGGTTCATTTGTGTATTCATTCCGATTCGTTGTATTCTTCATTGATTTTTATTCAAGTACTAATTATTAGTACTAATATATTAAGCTTTCGAACTAAACAATCAAAAGAAATGATAGCAACGTTTTCACACTAAAGACCTTGAATCTTTTGATCTTATTAGATCAACAGAAATTATTGAAACTTGGGATAAAAGTGCAAAAAATTTCATAGGGGGTGTAAAAAGGTAAAGTTATGGGATCCAATTCCTTAATCATGCGGAAAATTCAGCAGTTGCCGTAATTCTTGTGCAATCTGATAATTCTCAGAAGAGGACATTTGAAGAAGTTTTAAAAATTTATCAACATAAAGAATATCATATTCCAAACTATTAAGGAGTTGGGAGTTTTCTGAAAACCAGGTATTCCGTGCAAGACGATGTGCTTCCAAATTAACTGTCAATTTATCAATTAGGGAAGTAATCTGCATTTTCTCAAGAGTGGGATTAAATGCTTCAAGTACAGCAATCATAACTTCTTGGAACTTTTGATCTTCCTCTGATTTTTCCTTAGAATCAGATCCTCCAAAATGAAATAGTTGAGCTGTCCGACCATAATAAGCAATATCATGTTTTTTTCCTTTAATAGTAACAATCTCTTTAATAAACCCAAATTCTTCTAATCGATTCAAGTGGAAATAAATATTAGACAATTTCACTCGTCTTTCAAGCCTTTTACTGACGTACATCTGACACTCCTGTGCACTTAACGCGTGACGACGTGGAATTGTAACGTGTTCAGGAATAGGCTCATCTACAATTCCTTCGCGCAAAATATCTAAAATTTGACCTCTTACTTCTTGGTAAGCAATTTTGGCACATGAATCTTTCATTTCACAGGTGACAGGAATGTCTTTCCAAAAATCAAATAACATAGTTCTTTTTTTGCTAATTTCGGGATCAGTAACGTCGTTCATCCAAACCAACCAAACTTGTATTCAGTCATTTACTGAAAGTTTTTTAACTTTTCTATTTTACATTTTATCACTATTTTCTAAGGTTACACAAAATCCTGAAAGGAATGTATAATTGGTTAATATATTTAAGGTACAAGGTATCAGTAATTTATAGAAAATTCAATGATCTTAGAATATTAGAGGGTTCAGACTTTTTTCACTGTTTATTACTAAAATAAAGGTGATTGGTTAAATATGAAGACTTATATATAAGATCGTTCAGTGGTTAACTGAACATTAGATTGCTCAGTAAATAACTGAATAATTAATTTAAGGTGAAAAAACATGATTGAAGTTCAGAATAGTAAACATCCATGTGTTAAGCAAGAATCAAACAAAAAGATGTTCAAATTAGAAAAATCTCAAATTTCGAAGGCTGATGAAAAGCAGACGAGTTTTACTAGGGGACAGAATATCCTAGGAATGAAATCTAGAGCCAATCCGCTACTAGTGAGAGACAAAAAAGTAGCAACATTCAAAACCATACTTAACCAGCCTAGATGATTTGAGTGGAACAATCTCATTAGTAAAAGTCACTTTTTAATCCGAAGGACTAATTTGGATACTTTTGACTGATTTTATACAAGGAGATATAATGCACAAATAACCATCTTTAAAGGGAGGGGGTCCTTCATTTATTCTTGCGATTGCAGAAGTAAATCTTCCTAATAAAAATTAGTTTTCGATACTCTATAAGGAGTAAATTGGCAAATGAGATGTATCACCCAAAGGTCCCCCGAATCGAGGATAAAAGCAGAAGTTGAGAAGAAGAAAGCGATTATTCAAGCTTCACTTCACCAGACTTCTCAAGATAAGAAGAAAACGAAAAGAAAATGAACTTTTTTCTAAGAATTTGTCACCAATATCTCCAACTATAAATTATTAAATCCGAAGTAATCCTATAGCAATCATGACAAGTTATAGTTTTACCAAAATCGACTGTCCGTGTGGAAAGTCAATAAATGCTTCTTATCCTATGAGTATCTGTACATGGCTAAATCCATACCTCGTTGAGGAATTTCTTGAGGGGACTCTCTTCTCTGCAAAGTGTAAATCCTGTGACCAAGTATTTCAGATTAATACATCGGTCTTAATGAATACTCCACGAGGAATGTGGTATATTCCAACCAATAAAGACTTAAACGCAATGAAGACGTTTTTGATTCAAACAGATGTAATGAATGGAGAGGGAAAAGTCTATTCTCCTGGGGAAATGTACCAAAAGTTAGAGTACAACAAAACACACAAATTATACCAGAAATTACCTGATTCTTAACAGGAGAGTTTGATTACTCCTATACGGATCCCAAACAGGTATTTCTCCAGGCCAATTATCTCTCGATTCCTAACCTTCTTGGAAGTGTTTTACTCAAAGGAGGGTGGATCACCGCGGAAGAAGTCCCTCTCCTTGAGGTGGTAGGGTACCCGTCCAAAAAGGACGATATTCAGGATCAAATCAAGCTGTTTTCTCCCGACAATCTCTTCGTGTTATAAAAACGGGTGATTGTGGCCATTTTTGGAAAAAGCATATTCAGGCTTCAGGTGGGAGAGAATATCAGACGTTTTTTCAGGATAGTAAAAGCGTACATATCCAGATGAGTTATCCTTCTGTCCAAAATCTTCTTGCGGATT
>JAEOTM010000174.1 GCA_016839815.1 Candidatus Hodarchaeota archaeon | reverse complement strand
CCCTACCAAAAACAAGATATGTATACCGATATCGTTTCATATTGACAACTCGATATGCTCCTATGGCAAAATCTGCAATACCATCGCCATTAACATCACCCAATCCTGAAACATCTGCTCCTAGAAGGAGTTCTGTTTCATTACCTATTAAGGAAGCATTGGCTTGTGTTAGAGAGGTATCCATTTCCCAAACACCTGTAGATGTTCCAAATATGATATAGACCTGCCCTTGGTTGTCGTCAGGTGTAACATCATATCCTTCAGCGCTGATTATGAAGTCATCAATTCCGTCATTATTGATATCTCCTACACCAGCAAGGCCGTGACCTGAATAATCATAACTAGCCTCTCCCAGATATGAAGCATTAACCTGAGATAGAGAGTAATCTTTCGTCCATTGAGCACTATCACTGCCAAATACCAAATATGTTTGCCCCGCCCAACTTCCAGATTCGTTATTTCGTGGAGCAGCAATTGCAAAGTCGGGATAAGTATCATCATTGACATCACCTATGGCAGCGAGCCATTGGCCCGTACTTGAACCCACTTCTTCTCCCACAAAGGAGGCATTTGCATCCATTAAATCCATACTATTCCATTGATCACTAGAACGACCATATATGAGATAAACTTCTCCTGTAAGTGCATTTCCTTTCATAGCACTAATAAGAAAATCATCATAATTATCTTGATTTAGATCGCCTACTGTAGAGATATAAACTCCAGCCCAGTCATATGCAGATTCTCCTTTGAATGTATATCCCAATCCATCATCTATAGCATCTCCAATTGGTACAATTTCAAGTAGAGAGCCTGAAATTAATGGACTCATCGTAAAGCTAATTAATAGGATGATAAGTAGTCCTACAATATTGAATATAATAAAAATTGGTTTTCTGTAATTCTGATTTTTCATGTGGCATCAGCTATTGGATTTTACAACTAAAGCTTTCTTTCAGGGAATATTAACGGAAATTCTCATTTCTTAGGAAGTTCACATTTATTAGTTTTTTCAGGAGCTCATCTTACCATATGAGTAATGGTAATATGGTTTAGAAGTTTTTTACTAGATATGGTGCTAAATATCGCCCATCGTGGAGGAGCAGGCTTAGCTCCAGAAAATACTCTCTCCTGCTTTACTGAGGGGATAAAATATGCCGATATGCTTGAATTCGATGTTCAACCCTCTTCTGACCATCGTCTAATGATCTTTCATGACCGTCAAGGAATTGAAAGAACAACTAATGGAATGGGGCGTATTCCTGAACTTCCTTTTAAGTACCTCAGATCTTTAGATGCAGGGAGTTGGTTCCATAAGCGCTATCGAGGGGAACAAATCCCTACTCTCTCCGAAGTCTTACTTATTATCCCCTCTCCTATTCAACTCAATATCGAATTAAAATTCTATGATCCGCATTCTGATTGGTTTGAAAAATCGGTCGTTTCATTAATTCAAAAACAAAATTTTGAAAAAGGGACTGTTATTATGGCCAGACATGTTGAAAACATCCAACGTATTCAATCTATTGACAGCTCCATTAAGTGTGGATTATTACAGAAAGAACGGCCTAATGACGAATACTTTGATTTATTATCAGACCTTGGATTGACCATTGCTCAGATTCGTAAACGAGCTTTAACTGAATCTTTTATTCAACAATGTCATAATCAAGATATTCGTGTCTTCTATTTCTATGCAGATGAAATTCCCGAGATGCAACAGGCAATAAATCTGGGGGTAGATGGGTTATTAACTAACTTTCCTGATCGTTTAAAACTACTTAGATCAAAAAAAGATTAGTTTGAAGTCTTTACCAGGGACTTCTGAGAACTTTCATAAGTGCTCGTGGAACCTCATGGTAATTACGGACGACGACATACCGTCCACCACCTAGACGGGCGAGATCTTGACAAACTTTCTCACCCCATTTCTTTCCACCAGGTAAATTAATGACATGTAGTTTCTCAAATTGCCGACATAAGTAACGAGGATCATCACCCTTGTTATAAGCTCCATCAGTTAGGAGAATCGCCCACTTATAGCGAGTTTTTAAGTTTCTGATTTGAATTGCTCCTTTTTTCAATCCATCTTCGATATTAGTGTAACCCACGGCTTCTAAATCCAGGATTCTATCCATAATATCTTCAATTTTGAGTTCATCTTTGATACCCTTGATTAGAAAGCCTTTGGTATTAAAGGCAACCACACCGAATTGATCCTTTCGCATTGAAAATGCCATAACTGCTGCAGAAAGAGCTGCGTTGATATTTCGTTCTCCCATCATAGATCCGCTGGCATCTAGAATTAACACCCCATTTTTCTTTCTTTCGTGACGTTCGATGCCAATAATATCCGCATTACTGAGTCTTGGGATCCCTGCAGGATATTTTTCCAATACTTGCTCCATAGTTGCCTCTAAATCAAAGTCAGAGTCAGGTTGAAATTCTCCACGGATTGGCAGATCCCCTCGTAGACCTTCTGAAGCTATTCTTAAAGATAATTTGAGGATAGATGTTCGTGTTAGACGTTTTAGAATTTTCCTTCGTTTTCTATCTAGTACCCCACGCATCACGAAAAACAAACGTGGTGTATAAACTCCACCTGATCCCGCAACTCGACCAAGAGACACTAAACGTTCGGGATTCAAAGTGTTAGAGACTGCATACTTATTGATTTTCGCAAGAGACATTAGAGCGGGTAAATTTTCATGTTCAATAGCTGATTCGGTTAATCGTTCAATACTAGCGATATCGAGTTTATCTAGTTTGGGTAGAGAATCACCTGCGGCTATCGCTGCCTCTGCTAAATCCTCCATGTTTAACCTACCGAAGAGACGGATGTTCTTTTTATACTCCCGAGCGGCTCCTCGGGATTTCTTCATAAAAAACGGTCTTCGTCCCCAGAGAGTATCGCTTCAACAATTTCGTGAATTATTTCTTCAATGGGTCTCTCTACACCATCTTCTAGTTCAATTTTTGTCGCAATAGTCATAATGGATAATTCTGAAACTGTTTCGAGAGTAAGGCTTTGTACCAAGCTTAGTATTTTTGCCAGGTCAATTGCACCGCGGATAGAGGATCCTCGTCTTATATCGGGATGTTTACGGGTTGCTCGTGTTATCTTTGTAGCTGTTTCTCCAATTAATATATCCTTCTCATCCAAGTCAGCTTTTTGTTTAACGATATCCAGTTCCTGTTGGTATCCTTGATTTTCTAGTTTAATCCAGACAAATCGATCTTTTAACGCTTCGGAAAGTACTGTGGTTCCTATATATGACTCAGGATTTTGTGTAGCAACGACTAAAAATCCATCACTTGCTTTTATGACCCCAAGCTTAGGTAGTATAAGCATTCCCTCATCCATAGATGGTAAGAGTACGTTTTGTGTTCCTTCTATCAACCGATTGGCTTCGTTGATAAATAAGATTGACCCGTTTTTCATAGCTAATGTTAAGGGCCCTGGTACAAATGCATCCCATATCCATCCCTTTTCTACAACTAGAGGGGGTTCAAAATGCCCGACAAGTTTACTTTCGGTATATCGTTCGTCCCCATCAATACGAATGAATCCTTGATCAAAATAGGCAGCTACTGCATGTGCCAATGTAGTCTTTCCAACCCCGACTGGCCCTTCTATAATGATGTGTTTACTAGCCATTTTCCCAAGGATTAGTTTTCGAAGTGTACGTTCACGTCCAACTACCCCAAACTTCTCCTGTATCTCTGAAATCGCTTTTTCGATGTCCAAAAAAATCACCAATGTAGTAGTAAATAATTACTTAATTTTCTTATAAACGTTTTTTAATCTGGAAGAGTCGGAATTTCTCCAAGAGATTTTTACTAAGAGTTTCCTCCTAGCTAGTTTTCCTGACCCAAGATTTTTCTTTGTATATGCAAAAGAACGCGTCTCTGTAAGTCCCTTAAATGTGTTACCTTACGGTAAGAAAGCAAAGTCTGTAATTCGATTTGTGCCTTAAAAGATTATAAGGAGCGCCGAGGGTGGGAATTTCTTTAAGCATCAGATTGATACTTTAACTTGAACCCACGTGTGCAGAGCACACCAGATCTCTCGTTAACGAAGAAGAACTCGAGTCTGGCGCCGTACCGCTTGGCTACCTCGGCATGTTAGTTTTTTCAAGATGCGGGGAGTGAGATTTGAACTCACGAACGCCTACACGACTAGGACCTGAACCTAGCTCCTTTGACCAGACTGGGAAATCCCCGCAAAGAATACTTTTTAAAGTAATTGATTTTTTTTCAATCTTTTCTAGTGCTTTGCTTTTCTTAAGGTTTTTTTCACGGACAGGCGTAATTTTCCCTTTAATAGACGCAAGATTTAATAATTGTGATTAAATATTTTCCATTTAGCTAGAACTTTTGATTTCGATAAGATACGTGAATTGACTCCTATGCGCTCACAACCTCGCAGAAAAACAACTGCAATGACACAATATGAGGATATCAAGAAGGATTTTCCCGATACTATCGTATTTTTTCAGCTAGGTGATTTTTACGAAACTTTCAATGAGGATGCTAAACTTATTGCAAAAGCTTTGAGTATTACTCTTACTTCCAGAAGTATGGGAGTTGGAAATCCTCGAATTCCATTAGCAGGAGTTCCTATTAAATCTATTGATGCCTATCTCAAAAAATTAGTCGACAATGGATTCAAGGTAGCCATAGTTGATCAACTAGAAGACGCCAAAAAGCTTCCATCAGGTAGAATCGTAAAAAGGGGAGTTACAAGAGTTGTTACTCCAGGAACAGTTTTTGAATCCTCGATTTTAGATGATAGCGTTAATAATTTCATGTTAAGCCTGGCAATTAATGAACGTAAAAATAGTATCGGCTTATCATTTGTAGACATATCGACAGGAGAATTATTGATTTCTGAAATTAGTACTAACCTTATTGAACGATTTCAAGATGAATTTACCCGATTTAATCCGAAAGAAATTATACTCCCAGAATCCAGTCAGAAAGGAAAAATACAACTAGCAATAGAAGACATTGTTCGGCTTTCATCCAAAACTATGATTTCCTTTGTTAATGAAACAATTTATAATCTTAATACGGCAAAAGAAACTCTTCTGGATCATTTTCAAGTTAAAACTCTTGCAGGGTTTGGGTGTGAGTCCATGGAAGAAGGGATTAGAGCAACTGGAGCAGTTATATCTCATTTGGCCATGTTGAAACCAGATTTTCCATCAAATCTTACTAGCCTCAAATTATTGGATGACGAGACTTCTCTTATTTTAGATGCAAATACCCAGAGAAATCTTGAAATTATTGGTAATGCATTCGATGGACGAGTCACAGGGAGTTTGTTATCAGTTTTTTCAGATATTCATTCAAGTACCGGTGCTCGCTTATTAAGAAGATGGTTATTACAACCTTTACGAGACCCTAAATTTATCAATGTCCGTTTGGATGCGGTTCAAGAATTTTTTTCGAAACCTGACCTCTGTGATCACATAAATCAAACTATTGCATCCTTATCTGATTTTCCACGATTAATATCCAAAATCAAATATCATTCCGCAAATGGACGTGATCTCACCTCTCTTATGAGTTCCATATCTGCAAGTCTTACAATCCAACGTTTTCTCTCTGAGAACTCATTCAAATGCGATATTTCTCATAGAATCGTTGATTTCGACTCAACAGATCTAGTGAAAATTCGTGATGTAATTATACAAGCTATTAATGATGATCCTCCCACAAAAATCACAGAAGGAGGTGTAATCAAACCTGAGTATCATGAGGAGCTTTTTGAACTTTACACGTTGAAGACAAACCAGAAAACGATTCTAGAAGAGGTTGAAGCTCAGGAGCAAAGTCGGACTGCTTTCAATATTAAGCTCGGATATAATTCTGTTCACGGTTATTACATCGAAGCTACAAAAGCCCAATTACGGGATGCTGGGGAAGACGCTGTTCCTGCGGATTATACTCGACGCCAAACACTGGTCAGTGCTGAACGGTTTATTACCCCCAAATTAAAAGAGATTGAAGAAAAAATTCTGAATTTGGATGAAAAAATAATAAACCTTGAGTATCAACTTTTTTGTGAAGTTCGTGATATAATTTCAGAATCTCTAACTCAGGTCAAAGTTTTTTCAGATTTATTAGCAGAATTAGATGTATTGACTTGCTTTGCTTCTACTGCTCTGAAGAACAATTATTGTCGTCCTCAGATTATTGCTGATGATACAATTGAAATTCAAGAGGGTCGACATACTGTTGTGGAGTATATGCAACCTGATACAGGATTTGTTCCCAATTCTGTTTCCCTTAAAGAAGGGGAGCTCCATATCATCACAGGACCCAATATGTCAGGTAAATCGACTTTGATCCGACAAGTAGCTTTGATGATACTTATGGCACAAACTGGTTCATGGGTTCCTGCTCAATCATTCAAATTTGCTATTGTTGATAAAATATTTACCAGAGTTGGAGCATTTGATCGTTTAGCTTTCGGACAGTCTACTTTTATGCTTGAAATGCTTGAAACCTCGCACATATTGCATAATGCAACTGAACACTCATTAGTTATCCTGGATGAAGTAGGTCGTGGTACCAGTACATATGATGGATTATCATTGGCATGGGCGATAGCTGAACATATTGTAACTAATATTAAATGTAAAACCCTGTTTGCTACTCATTATCATCAATTAAGCGAATTAGTAGAGCGATCCTCGAGAGTTAAAAATTTCCATCTAACTGCAAAAGAGCGTAATGGTGAACTAATGTTATTATATAAGCTACATCAGGGTGCTACGGATCATTCATTTGGGATTAGTGTAGCTAAAATGGCTGGAGTTCCTCAAAGTGTCATTTATAATGCTCAAAAGAAATTAATGGAGCTTGAATCGACTTCTACAAGTATACCAGCACCCAAGAGGATAGGAGCGAAAAAAGGACATCCTCGTCAACTATCTTTAGCTGAAGCGTTTTCTCAAAATATCACTAAAGATAATTATGAAGAAAAATTAAAAAAATTAAAATTTACTATTTTAGCATTCCTCAAAAGCTATACAGGTATTGATGTTAATTATAAAACACCTATTGAGGCGTTAGAGCAGCTTGAGGAACTTGTTATAGAATTAAAGAAGATGGAACAACAAATCGAGGAGTTCTAGAAGGATGTCAAAACTACAAATCCTAGATCCATTAGTAATAAGTAAGATCGCTGCGGGGGAAGTCATAGAACGACCTGCTTCTGTTGTTAAAGAATTAATCGAAAATGCTATTGATGCAGCAGCTACTGAAATTTCTATAACTATAGTAGAAGGAGGAAAAGATCTTATCGAGATTCGCGATAATGGAAAAGGATTTACAGCTGATGACTTACCGCTCGCTATCCAACGACATTCCACAAGTAAAATTGAATCTGAAGACGATCTTGCTAGGATAAATACCATGGGATTCCGTGGGGAGGCACTTTACTCTATAGCTTCGGTTTCACGATTTTCAATTCTTAGTCGACAAGTCGAAGATGAAATTGCCACGAAGATAACAGTATCAGGAGATATTGACAATATTACTACTTCTGAAGAGATTCTTGCTGTTTCAGGAACAGTCATTCAGGTAAAAGACCTCTTTTTCAATTTCATTGTACGCAGAAAATTTCTCAAAAAAGCCTATATCGAACAAGGGCATATCTATGACATTATTGCCCAATATGCAGTTGCTCATCCTGGGATTTCGTTCATACTCAAAGGTGATGGAAAGGAGCTCATTCGAACCAACAAATCACCAGACTATCTATTCCCTATCCAGAAGATATTTGGGTCTGAATTTGCCCAGGGACTTCTGAATATTGGAATAGTGGGACATGGTAGTATATCTATTTTGGGATATATTAGTAAACCTGGTAACCACAAACGAAATCGAAAATACCAGTTTTTTTATCTGAATGGTCGTAAAATATCATCCAAGATACTACGTGAAGCCTTGGAAGAAGGATATGGGGAATATTTAATGAAAGGGGAGTTTCCCTGTGCATTTTTATTCCTTGATGTTGATCCAGAGGAATTCGATGTCAATATTCATCCACAGAAACGCGAGGTCCTTTTTTATGAGGAAAAAGCTATTCGAAATGCAGTCTATAGTGCTGTTAATCATTGTCTTAAAACAAGTAATCTAATACCCCAACTGACTCCTGCCTCTATTAAAAAACGACAAATTCAATTAGATTTGCCACAATCCAAGGTTTCTCATTCTCGGGACTCAGGAAAAGCAAATAACATTCAGTTACGCCCCAAATCACTACATTCTGAACTCACTTTTCGTGATCAACCAGTACGCTCTGGTGATTTCGGAAATGTGATTACAGAGCATGATACACTAGATCTTATTGGATCGGACTTGAAATATCATAGCCAATTAGGAAAAGAGTTCATTTTACTTGAGGATATTTCTTCTAATGATCTAATAATTCTTGATTTTCACGCTGCTCATGAAAGAGTCAATCTTGAACGGTTAATAAATCTTCATAAGTTAGGGAAGATATCCATCCAAAACCTTTTACAACCCTTTGAAATTCCGAAGCGATCTGTTGATGAGGAACTTATCCCTCAACTTACAAATTTAGGTTTCGATATCCGTATTCCTAAAAGCCAAAATGATCTAATTGAAATCCATGGGATTCCGAAAATCCTTACTAAAACTAATATCGAGAGTTTCTTTGACCTTCTTTCAACCAAAATTGACAGCTCTCTTTATAAGGATGAGATCACCAAAATATTAAGTGTAGTGGCTTGTCACACCTCTTATCGGTCGGGTGATCAATTATCATATCGTCAAACCAAGGAACTGCTCTCACTCCTTGCCAAGACTGAAAATCCAAGTATATGTGCTCATGGACGACCAACTCATTTTAGAATCACTCATAAAGACATGTTAAAACAGGCACGTAGAATTTAGTTAATTCTCTTAAAACATATTTGGGAAAAAACCCGAGGGGTCAATCTGTAATTCCGTGAAAGGCTGGTGTTTATCATCCACGAGTTTCATTATTTGAATATAATCCTTCTTGGTTGATTTTTGAAAAAAAAGATGTTCTTCAAAGTATCGTGTTATAAGACTAGCTCTAAGGGGATGGATTCTATCTTCAAATCCTCGACCTTCATTAGTAATGAAGATAGGATATGTAATTTGTTGTGAAAGTAGTTGAATAATGGCCAGTAGATAGGATTCAAGATGACTTTCAATTTCTGGTTTAATTCGATGGAAGATGTCATCAATAAGAAGGATTGCATTCTCAGGAAATCCTCTTAACTCTAAGTCGTCAAGAATCCTTACTTCTTCTTTGAAAGTTTTGGGTTGAAAGACAATTAATTTGGATAAAAGAGATTCTATGGGTTTTAACTTCACATAAGGAAAACTTCCACTCACATCTACCAGAAAAATCTGTTCTATTCCCTCTTTTAGCTTCTGCCAGATGATTTGAACTAAAAAAGCTGTTTTGTATGTCCCTGGTACCCCAAAGATATGAATAACCTTATTTTTTGCCTGAAAAATAGGGATTAATTCTCTATTCATAACTGAATCAGCGCTACAAGGTAGTATTGAGAACCTAATATTAAGAAATCTGCACAGAATATATTATTATAGGTATTCAGATAGAAGTCACTTATCTATATCGGATGTCAGAACTTGGCGATCGTTGCAGTTAGAACAGAGGATATGCGATTTTACTACAAACTCTTAAAGTTAAGTCAGGATACATCCCTTAGAATAAAATTTTTTCCAGAAAATCAAGATATACCAAGGAAGCAATTTGATTTACTAGTCACAACAAACGAAGAGGTTAAAGATCAAGAGAGGATAGGTGTACTTCGACTTAAATATGAAGACCTTGGTGTGGACACAATTCCTACAATCATTGGATTAATAGCTCGAAATCATACTCCTAGATTTCAAAAAATGATTATTGGTATTGATCCAGGGGAAAAAATAGGTGTTGCTACTATATGTGATGGAATGATTCTATCTGCTAAAACTTTATCTCTTAAAAATTTGAATAAAACCATTCAAGGAGATTTACTGACTTTTCCGTCAGAACTAGTGATTATACGAATCGGGGATAAACCTAAATCCATATCCAAGGTTGTATTCAATAGAATTTTTCAGGTGTTCCAGAAGATTCCGAATGTGCGTCTTGAACTTGTGAATGAAGCAGCTTCTAACATTAAAATCACTTCATCTCAGCAGAAATTTAGTCTTGATGAAAAAGCAGCAATCACTATTGGATTCAGAGAAGGTCAGCAAATAACTCATATGGTAAGAGACGATATTCCCCCTGGACGAGTCAAAGAAATTCAAAATCGGAGTCGTGAACTGTCAGGTAATCTTACATTAGATTCAGAACTTGCTGAATTAGTCGCATTAGGCAAACTTTCAATGGAAGATGCTTTAAAGGAAAAAATAAAAGGAAAAAATAGTAAAAAAGGAACTTCAATATAAGGAGGATCTAAAATTCATGATTAGAGGTTTATTTATAGGTCGTTTTAGTCCCTTTCATCTTGGTCATCTTCAAACAATTAAAACCATATTTAAAGAGATTGATGAGCTAATTATTGTCATTGGAAGCGCCCAGCAATCACATACTATGACTGATCCATTTACAGCGGGAGAACGGGTGTTAATGATTCACGAAAGTTTAAAAAACGAGAAAATTTCTCTTGAAAAAATTTTCTGTATTCCAGTTTACGATATATTTCGTAATCCTGCTTGGGTGAGTCATGTACGAAGTTTTACTCCTCCATTCTCCATAGTTTTTACGAATAATAGTGTAATCAAACGTCTTTTTGCTGAAGCAGGTTATCATGTAAAATCACCCAAACTGGTTAAAAGATCCTTCTACAAAGGGTCAAACATTAGGCAATTAATGATAGAGGGTGCAAACTGGGAGGATTTAGTCCCTTCTAGTGTCCAAAAAGTAATTGCTGATATCGATGGATTAAAGCGACTACAGGAAATAAACCGAACAACCGATTAAAGGTGAATCTGATTATCCATCTCTTTGAGACAGTGGTGTAAGTTATGCCTTCTACGAATCCTTTTAGGGCAATCAAACCTATTCCTTTTGCAGATGAGTTGTTCACGATATCTCATAATACAGTTATGAAAACATCTATACGTGGAACGGCTACCTCCGCTAAGTCGGTTCCTCTTCTTCGTAAATCAAGGAAAAAAGAAGCTGCAAGGATAGAGCTCCTTTCACGGGAACTACGAGAACGCTTATTTCGGATTGTGGAAGATTTTCCTACTCTTCAGGATGGTCATATCCCTGATTTCTATATCGAAATCCTCGATCTCAGTTTTAGCATTGATAAAATTCGTCAAACACTTGGTTCATTATCTGGTTCTGCAGATTTAGTTTGGAAAATCAAACGTGAGTATTTAGGAACTGTTTGGCATGCTAATTCGGTATTAGCGACAAAAGATTTACGGAGAGCTGCATTTGGACGCATGGAATCTGTAATTAAGAAGCTAAAATCCCGTCTTGAATTTTTAGAGTCAGTTCGAAGAGAAATGCGTCTAATGCCAGGAATTGATTTCGAACAACCAACTTTCTGTATTGCAGGATATCCCAATGTTGGTAAAAGCTCTTTAGTGAATGGAGTAACCTCTGCCACACCTGAAATTGGAGCTTATCCCTTTACAACCAAAGAGGCCACAGTAGGACATCTAGAAATTCCTGTTTATGCTTCTTCTTCACATAAAAAACCTCTGACACATATACCGTGTCAGATTGTCGATACTCCAGGAATTCTCGATCGCCCTCTTGATGAACGGAACGAGATTGAATTACGTGCATTAGCAGCCTTAAAAACTCTAGCAGCTGCAATTGTCTTTATCTTCGACTTCACACAGCAAGAAGCGATAAATGCTCAACTTAATCTTTTTAACCAAATCATCAATGAATTTCCAGAAGTTCCATTGCTTCTATTATTTGGTAAAGCAGATTTACTAAGTCACGAGGATACGAACTCTTTGGAAGCGTTCTGGAAGGAGAATTTCTCTACATACGAATTTAATCTTGTTACGATGAATGATCCCTCTAGTATTCATTCTCGTCTCGAACATTTCTTTAAAACGAATCAAAACCAAATCACTACAATTATGAGACAACAGAATATCTTAGCAGAGGATTAAAAATGCCTCGATATGCTCTGAAAGTAGGGTATATTCCAGATCTCACCTATAGTGGATTTAGTCACCAGCTTCATGATGAATTGAATCTGTTTACTATTGTCTGTAAAGCTCTAAGAAAAGCACGACTTGTTGAGGATCTAGAATCAGTTGTATTTGCCAGTCGTACAGATCGGGGAGTGGGAGCGCTTAGTCAAATAATTGCGTTTACATGCAACAGGTCACCTATACTACCTGAAATCAATTCACATTTACCTTCGATAATTCAAATATTTGGAAAATCAAAGGCACTAATCAATTTTAATCCCCGAAAAGAGGCCATTTTGAGAACTTATTCCTATTTTCTTTTAATTAATGACCACTATGATGTGGTCCAGTTAAAAGAGTCGTTCAAAGAATTCAATGGCACTCACAATTTTCAAAATTTTGCGAAGTTAGACTCTAAAGCCCCGAAAAATCCTGTAAAGACAATTGTAGAGACCTCCATTACTCCCTTGAACGGTAATATCCTTTATCTACAAATTTCCTCCCGTTCATTCTTGTGGCAGCAAATACGTAGGATGATTGGTCATCTAATACAGGTAGCGACGACTAATCTGAATGTTTCTGATACTAAATCTCTTCTAAGTGATCAGTTGACAAGGAAAAAACCACCTTCTGCCCCTCCTGTAGGATTAATTTTAAACGAAATTAAATATGAAAATTTAGAGTTCACTTATGATGAGAAAGGCATTAAAACATTCCAGCAAGTCCTTACTGATAACATTAGAAGCTACCAAGGACACCTTGCTGTGAATAGATTTCTCAATGATTCTCTTTCAGAAGTTGATCTATTTTCTTAGAAAGAGTTATGTTCCTGTTTTCCAGCTGGCTAGGTATTTTTTCTGTTCAGGAGTTAACTTATCAAGAGTTATTCCTAGAGCTTTACATTTGAGGAGAGCAACATCAGTATCAATTCCTGGAGGAATCTCTATTACTTTTCCACCAGTTTTTTCTATGGTTTTTTGACTTTTGGCGACGTATTCACTCGCTAATGCCTGCAAAGAAAAGCTTAGATCCATCACTTCACTTGGATGTCCTTCTGCTGCCGCTAAATTAATCAGACGCCCCTCTCCTAACAAATTAATCCGTCTGTTATCTGCTAACACAAATTGTTCCACAAAAGGACGTATTTGAATTTTCTTTTTAGCTAATTGTTCTAAATCTGGGATATTGATTTCCACATTGAAATGACCTGAATTTGCGATCAAACATCCATCTTTCATTGCTTCAAAATGCTCTTTTCGGACAACATCTCGATTTCCAGTTGTTGTAACAATGATATCCGCTATTTTACTGGCTTCTACCATGGGCATTACTTCCATTCCCTCCATTACTGCTTGCAGTGCGGCATGAGGTTCGATTTCAGTTACAATGACTCTTCGTGCACCCATTCCTTTTGCTCTCATTGCCACTCCTTTTCCGCAATGGCCATAACCTGCTACCACAAAGACTTTTGAGGCAATTAGATCTGCAGTTGCTCGTAAAATCCCATCTATTGTTGATTGACCTGTCCCATACACATTATCATAGAGATTCTTGCACGGAGATGAATTAGTTGCCATTATTGGATACAAGAGAGCTCCATCCTTTGCCATGGCTTCCAATCGGATTATTCCTGTTGTTGTTTCTTCAGCTCCACCCCAAACACTATCAATAATATCTGTTGATTCTCCAATAACTTTTTTGACTATCTCGATCTCCGCGTCGGTTTCCCCTCTTTTCAACTTATGTAAAATGCTAACTAGATCCGCTCCATCATCGATAGTAATATGAGGACGTGCTGCAATGACATTCCCTATTGATCTGTAATATCCCTCTGTATCCATAAATTTCCAAGCATATACATTAACTCCTTTTTCTACTAAGGCAGCAGGTATTTCATCCTGTGTAGAAAGGGGATTAGATGCACAAAGATATACTTCCGCCCCTCCTGCAAGCCATGTATCACATAGTTGTGAGGTTTCCTTGGTAACATGCAAACACGCTCCAATTCTCACCCCTTTCAGAGGTTTTTCCTGCTTAAAGCGATTCTTTATTAATTTTAGGACTGGCATTCGACTTTCTGCCCAATCCATTGTCTTTAGTCCTGCTTCTGCTAATGAAGAATCACGAATTTCATAATTTTTTCCTTTCTCTGTATTAATTCTCATCCTGAAATCCTTCGAAAGTTTGTTTATTTATTTTTATTTGTAACTAAGAGGTAAAGAGATCCAAAGATTGTGTATAATAATGATATAAACAGGATCAAACTCAATGTGAGTATTCCTGGAAAAAATACGTAGCTAATGACAACAAGGCCTGCGAGGATTATTAAAAGCATGTCTGATAATTGACCTCTTTTTGGTGAAGGATATTTCACAATTTCTGTCATTAAGAGCCCCGTAATTAGAGTAAATAGTGTTAACATTAATCCATCCTGAGCAAAAAACCAAGTAGCTTCCTGCATTGTTGATAATGTTGCACAAGTACCTATTAATAACGCTGCAGCTGGAGAAGGAAGACCTTCATAATATATGGAGGTGGGATGGGTTGCAAAACGAATTAATCTCATCCATCCACTCAAAGTGTAGAATCCAGCAATTAATAAGGGAGTTAGACCAATAATTCCCTCTGAATTAGTTCCTATGAGATTAGTCTGAAGAACCATTATTCCTGGCAAAATTGCAAAGGTTATAACATCACTTATTGAATCTGCATATACTCCAAAGGCCGATGTCGTGGGTGCCCTTTTCGCCATAAATCCATCAAGAAAATCAAAGATTGCTCCAATGATTACTAGCTGTAGAGGGACAAAAGGTAGTGTTTCTGGAAAATATATTGCGGTAATGATTCCAATGATACCTGCAAGAGCATTTGTGGCCGTAAAAATGTTTGCGATCAATGTATATTTGTTTAACAATGCCATTACGAAATCTAACCCTCCTGATATTCAGCTATTACGGTTACTCCAGCTTTAGTATTGTTATCTTTATCTACACATATTTCGTAATTATCCTTTGGAAAGTGAATATCAACTTCACTCCCATATCGAATCATTCCCAGACGTTCTCCTTGTTGAATGCTCTCTCCCTTCTGAGCGTATACAACACACCGTCGTGCTATCATTCCTACAATTTGCACTATATGAAAAGTTCCTATTTCGTTTGTTACCTCGATTGTTTGTTTTGCATTCTCAGTTGTTCCACGTTGCAAAAATGGAAAAAAAGGCCAGTGTTTTCCTTTTTGTTGTGAAATACTGGATACACGTCCCGAAATCGGCCATCGATTCACATGAACATCAAATAGAGTCATTCGGATTCGAATTATCCCGTCATCAGGTAATACCTCGTATACCTTTCCGTCAGCTGGGGCTAGTAGATCATTAGTCTTCCCTATAACTTTTCGTGGTGGATCACGGAAAAAATAGACATGGCCTGCTAATAAAATCAAATTTACTGGAAGTAATACAAGTAACCAAGTGTAGAGCAGCGAATAAAAGAAGATTATTGGGATCGATGTTGATAATGCTAAGGAGATTTTAATGTGTCCTTTCGCAAGGGTAAACATATTCTATTCGAACCCCAAGACATCAGGTTCCATCTTATTTTGGATAAAGGCATTACATGATTTGTATATATCATTAAATTCTTTATCAAAGGCCCATTTCAATTTAGCGATATCATTTAACACTGATAGGGTAGTCATCTTCTCAAAAGGAACACCTGCGTTGTAATTGTCACGAATCTTATAATAGAACTGCATAATGAGTTTCAATATTTCGTATTGCTTTTCTAATGGACAGAAAGAATCGTCGGAATATGCATTTTGTTGTAAGAAGTCTTCTCGAATCATTTTGGCGGACAGTAGGACAATTTTTTCAGAATCAGGCAATGCATCTGGACCTATAAGTTGTACAATTTCCTGCAACTCTTTTTCTTTTTGCAATAATGTCATTGCTTCTTCACGAAGTTGTATGAAATCCTTGGCAACATTACTTTGATACCAGTTTGAAAGAGAATCGATATATAGGCTGTAGCTTTCCAACCAAGAGATTGCAGGAAAGTGTCTGGATCTTGCCAAAGGATAGCTCAAAGCCCAGAATACTCGTACTGTTTTCAGTGTATTTTGAGTGACTGGTTCGGAGAAATCTCCACCTCCTGGTGAGACAGCTCCAATTGCAGAAATACTCGCGGTATGTCCGGATAACGTTTCTGTTCTTCCAGCTCGTTCATAAAATTCTGCAATCCGTGAAGCTAGATATGCTGGATATCCTTCTTCACCAGGCATTTCTTCTAATCGACCAGAAATCTCTCTTAATGCTTCAGCCCATCGACTGGTCGAGTCCGCCATTAATGCCACATCAAGCCCCATATCGCGGTAATATTCAGCAAGTGTTATTCCTAGATAAACAGAGGCTTCTCTTGCAGCTACAGGCATATTTGAAGTATTAGCAATGAGAACAGTTCTTTGCATGAGCTCTTCTCCTGTTCTAGGATCCTCTAGTGATGGAAATTCCTTTAATACTTCTGCCATTTCATTTCCCCGTTCGCCACATCCAATATACACAACAACTGTTGCATCAGACCATTTTGCTAGCTGGTGTTGGGAAACCGTTTTCCCTGTACCGAATCCTCCAGGAATAGCTGCTACTCCACCTTTTGCAATTGGGAAGAAAGTATCAAAAATACGCTGACCCGTTATTAAAGGTATAGTTGCTTCGAGCTTTCGAATAACTGGTCTCGCCCGTCTTACAGGCCATAATTGTTTCATAGTAAGGGGAACTGTCGTTCCATTAACTTTGACTTTACCAATTTCATCAAGAATAGTATATTTCCCTTGATCCGCCAAATCTAAAAGAGTACCTCCTTTAACATCTGGAGGGACCATAATCTTATGAGTAACAACATTAGATTCCTTAACCTCTCCCACGTGTGTACCCCCAGACACTCTAGCTCCTTTTTCTAATAGAGGTTGGAATTCCCATTTCTTTTGTTCGTCTAAGGGTGTAGTCGAGATACCTCGGGTAATAAAAGTGCCTGCTTCAACTTCTAATGCGGGGAGTGGCCTTTGAATCCCATCATAAATCTTAGTTAATAACCCAGGACCCAATTCTGCACTTAGAGGGTTACCTGTTGAAAAAGCTTGTTCTCGGGGTTTTAATCCCGTTGTTTCTTCATAAACTTGAACAGTAGAAATATGATCTGCTCCACTTCGATTAATTCGAATGATCTCACCTATTAACTGTTCTTCACCAACTTTAACTATCTCATACAATTTAGCGTTAGTTAGCCCATTAATTTCCACTACAGGGCCAGAAATCTTTGCTATTTTTCCCATTTGAGCATTTGGTGACATAATCAAACCTTCTTGCGGAACTGTTTCACATTCCTTAGTCTAACCGTTCACAATTTATGAGTCTTAAGATTTTTTTTCTTCGACTTAATGTGATTCTTGATAAATCACATAATATTATCTTTTTCCTCCTAAACACTGAAAATTCTTTTAAAAGTTTTTTTTATAATTTAGGTTCTCGTAATCTTCTTTTAGCGAATAGATTTCTTTTTAAGACATTTTTTTAAGGAGGAATAGATTTTAAAGCAGAATTGTGCAGAAATTCAGGGTTTTTTTGATCCACTAAGAAAACTATTATATTAACATGAAATGGATTTCTATTCATTGACCTTCGTAATTTATGCAATGGAATAAACCAAGATGACGCTAAACTTTGAAGATCTCACTCCTGATGAAATTATTAAGTTAGCTGAGCAGTTTAAATCGGAAGAGCAACTATCTAAAATGCAAAGGGAACTTGAACTCCTGCTTGTTAAATCAGAAATTGAAGAGATTGATAAACAAGCAGAAATCTCAGAATTAAAAGAAGAAATCTCTTTTTTAAAGGAACAAAGCGATGAATCAAGCGAAGTGTCTAATCTCCTTATCAAGAATTTTAGAAATCAATCTGTTCTTCAGGAGAGAATTGAAAAATTAGATCAAAAACGAAATACAATTCAATTAGAGGTTTATCAGGCATTAAAAGTGGAATATTCTACAGAGCTCGATAAATTAACTCAAGATCTAAGTAAATTCATGAAAAAAATCGAAATCTCAAGACAACAGACTCAACCATTGATCCAAGTACTGAATTTTCAAATCGAAGAATTGGCAGTTCGCAAAGAAGTGGAAGAATTATCGGAAGAGGATTTCAGTTTACGTAATCAAGACCTAAATACTGATTTGGAGAATAAAACTAAATACCTGGCAGCTTTGGAATTTATTTTACAACAGGTGAAACGATAAGTGTCTGTTTCGTTTTCTAAAAGACTGAAAGCCGCTAAAAAACTTGTTGAAAACAAATCTGTAAAAAAGTATGTAATTGATGATAAAAGTACACGCTGGGTAGTTGTTGGAAATGCACGTGATTATTTGAATCTAACAATGCCCGTTTGGTGTAGATGTTATGCTTTTCAGAAAGGTCTTTATGAAGATCCGTTCTTTCAATGTAAACATAGCATTGCAATTAAAATTGCCGTAAAAGAAAATAACTATGATAAATTTGAAATCTCTAAAGATGAATTTAGCTTACTTCGGAAAGAGTGGTTGCGTTAAAATCTCCTAATTCTAAAACTTCTGGTGTTATGCTTCTTTACAAAGAAATTTTGTAAGAGTTAATAAGAGGAAGTCATTAATCTCTTTTAAATTCATATTGATTGAAACATTATATCCTGCGGCTCCATCATGACCTCCGCCAGTTCCACCATACTCGTTAATGAGAAGAGGAATGATATCACGTCCCAAGGAGATGCTTGTTTCTGTTATAAAGTCAGAGGAGGCGCGAAAACTAATTCGAGTATGATCTGATTGTCTTGATACAACAATTACTAGATCACCCCCAAGGAAAATCAGTGATCTGGCTGCGGCAGCTTCAAAGGAACTTACATGGGAAAATATTATCTGAAAAGTAGCTAGTTCCACTCGTTTCATTCGTTGTGCTGCTTTGATACATGCTATACGTTCAGCAATAGACTTTGTAGATGTAAAAAGAGGTAAGATCTCGTTGTAAGCTTCAGGAAAAGCTCGCATTAGGTATGTTACATTATCAAATAAACTACTATTTGCGTATAGAAATCGCCGTGTATCAAAGATTATCCCTGCAAGAAGAGCTTTAATACTAATTGCATTTAGAGGGATATTTCCGATACGTGAAAGTTGAAGAATAATCTCAGCAGTCGAAGTAACCTTCTGTGTTCTGAGATCAAACAATAATTCTAAGGAAATTTCTTGGTTGACATGATGATCAATTAAAATGATCTTCCTATCTGCTTGGTTGAGTATCTCTGGGATAGTAGGATTATCAAGAATGATGAGTGGAGTGAGAGTATCTTCTTCAGGATTTTCAGAATATACGGTGAATTCCGTTGCAAGATGTAAGAGTAATTGTTTACTTAGACGACTGAGGATTGGATTAAATACATATACCTCAATTTGTGGATTAAGGATCTTTATAATGTGGATTAATGCGATTGCAGATCCAACGGCATCAGGATCAGCCTGTTCATGCATTGCTAAGATAATCGAGTTGTCATTCTGCCTTAACCAGTTTAAAAACTCCTTTAGAGTATGTTGATAAGACATTATTATCCCATTTATTCTGAGGTGGCAAGAAGTGACTCAATTTCGTTGTGCAGAGACCTTACTCGTTGGATAACTGGATGGGTTTCGTCTAAATGACGAGTGTATCGTTTTATGATTTGGTCAGTAGTCAACCTCTTATAGTTTTTTGAGATATTATCAGCATAAGCAACTACTTTCTCTTCCAATGTTTTTGGTAGAAAATCTTGGTAAGGGAGAGCGAACTCTTTGGTTTCCTCTTTCGAAATCCCAGCAAAAATATGATTCTCTACTATAGTAATCAATTTTTTTGGAAAATTTTTATTTCTTAAGAGATTACCTCCAATTATTCCGTGATCAAGCTTATGGGACCGTGAACGTCCAATATCATGAAGCATCGCTCCAGCTAAAACCAAATCACAGTCTATAGCAATTCTTTTTGCCTTTAGTTTCCGAGTAATATCCATAGCTGATCGAGTGGTAAGGAAAAGATGTGTAATCACCCTATTTGGGACTGAAAACTGGAAGAGAAGTGCTAAACATTGCGAGTATTTAGGGATTGATTTCAGTCGTTTTCATCTCAATTCTGGATTAGAGTAGAAGAATAGGGACGGAGGGAATTTCATGAAATAGCCTTCCGCTTGTCTCAATTTGAACCCCCGGCCTCTTGGTCCCGAACCAAGAATCATTTGGTCAAAGTATTTACAAGAAATACAATTAAAACCAATCTAGACCACGTCCCTTTTTCAATTTATCGATTCAACATTGTTTAATGAGTTTTCCTTATTTCAGTCTAATTACCTAAAGGATTTAAATTTTTCTGGTTTAAGATCAAATAAATTTCGGAGATATCTTCATTAGAATGAAGATTAAGTATTCTTAATTAAATAAAAGAGCTCGGATACTTTACTGTATCAGAGATAATCTAATAGAAAAAAGAAGCAGAAAAAAAGGATAATTATCGAAATCTATAGGTCTTCATAGGTTTCATCAATTTCCGTGGGTTCTTCATCTTCCTCGCTTGCGCTCTCTTCCGCAGAGGCTTGAACTTGTAAAACATATTCAGAATACCGTTCTAAAAGACGTTCGACTTGATCATCTGTTAATCGCTCTCTTGTTACGGCCTTCACATCTGTTGCTGTTTTAGGATTTAGGTTTACAATTTGTACCGCTATTAATCTTGATAATTTGAATTCAGACTGTAACATTTCCAAGACTTCCTCCGAATAAGCCGCCTTTCTCGAAAGATTCTCTGCATGTTGTGCAGTCACACGCTGGACATAATTAATGCCTGATTCTTCTCTCATTTGAAGGAATTCATATACTTGCCCTAACGGGATAGGTTTTTCTTCTTTAACCTTACGTACCAACTTTATAGATCTCCAAAAATAACCTAATTTCTATATCAAGATCAGTGCTGGGCCTTCAAGTGCTCTGGGCGTGTTATGATTTTCTTATAACTTTTTCCATCTGTAACACGTACAACATAAGATTGACCACGTTTTTCTAAGACAACTCCCGTTTTACCATGAAATCGTCTATGGGGACGACTTTTTTGGACGCTAGGTTCAATGACGATATTAACTTTGGAATTTATTTCATATTCCGCTAAAGAACGGGATAATGATGGCAAACCTCTTTTTCGTGGGTGTTTCGAAAAGATTCTTCGTGTGCGAAAGTTAGTACCCTTTGATTTTCTGACCATCTTGGTATGCCCCAATTTTTCTGAGCATTCCTATGCAATCAACTTACATTGAAGTACTCTTATAGGCTTTAAAGACTAAAGGAAGGAGTTTCATAAGACTATTTTTGACTTTCTAATACAACTGGGTTAAACGTGATCCTAAAATGAGGGTGTCTTATTATGTTTAAATTTGAATTAAATCAATCCTTGAAGAATAAATTAGAAATGTTGCCAAATTATTACAGTAAGAATAGCTTCCAACAATCGAGGCCATATTTCTATGAATTTCAGCTTAAATTGGATCGGTACTCTTAAATACCTCAATCACGTCTAATTCTCTAACCAAAGCAGGGATGCCCAGTTTTTCGGAAAAACTTGGCTGTGTTCTGCCTTGATCACCACTAATCAATTCTTTGACATATAATCCTCCTTCACAGATTATATACACCGTAATTTCGTTCTTCGTTACTTCTTCCACCTTGAAAGAGGAGACTTTACGGATTCGAATTTTATCAGCTCGTCGATGAGCAACTCTTAGTGGGGTACGTTGTTGAATCAATATGTCTGTCAGCTCGTTAGCTACTGTTTCAAGGAATGAAAGGTCATCTGGTAAAGATTTGTCCAAAGAAATAACGGCTCTGTATGCTTTTGCGTTTCTACTCGAACGAGTTTTAATTTCCCGTACCTTAGTACGATTTGTTAGTCCATCAATTGTAACTTCTACTTTTGCTTTTGAATTTTCAGATATTTGTTTGGCTATCTGAGAGAAATTAAGATTCCTAATCTTGGGTTCTGAAATTTCAATAACAAATGGCCTTCCTGTTCCTAGCATACGAGCGTCAATATCTTCCCTACCTGAACCATGAAATTTGCTTGAAATTCCTTTTGCTGCTTCAAAGAACGGTGTAGTAGTATATTCCTCAACCGATTCTTGGTACATTTTTCCTGTAAAATTGCAATGATTACATCCCACTCCTCTACATTTTCGACAGAACCATTTTGATTGAGGAATTCCTCTTTCTAGCTTCTTATACCTCCCTAGGATAAATAGAGGATTACTCTTGATATCTATTTCATTATGAATAAGATTAAAGGTAAAAACAAGATCGGGAGCTTTGAATTCAACAGTAGCTTCAGGTAGAAGTTTCGAAAGAATTTTTCCTAACTCACGATTGAAATCAGATTTGATAGATTCTCCATATTCAAGGTTAAAGCTACTTCGAATGATATCTTCATTATCTATTACATTTGGGGGGAAAATAGATCCAACTAAGAACGTAGAAAATTCATATTCACTAGCTAAATCACGGGCTTCCTTGGCCAAGCTTTCAAGAAAAGGAATTGATAGAAAATCTTGACAAATTTGACACGGAAGAATATTTGATTCGATATCAGGGAAATAGCGCTGTACTGATAGTTCACCAACAGTAAAATCTTTTGAAATAAGAGAAGAAATTTCAGTAAGTCCAGCCTTTGCTTGACGATGTTGAATTTCCCATTCCATTGTTAGAAATATCTTTAAGGCTGAACCACGATCTGCATTGGATAATCCCGTCAATAGGTTACCAAACTGTCTTCCCAAACATGAATTGCATACATGTTTTTTCCCAAGGAATGATAAAATTGTCGTAAAAAGTTGAGATTCCATTATTGTTGTCCTTCTTCTTATAGTGAGGAAATCCATTTTCCGTGAAATTTCCTCAAGTTTAAAGGTTTGAAAAGCTTGCACTAAGACGTTTCAACGAATCAAGCATATTAAAGAACAGCAATTATTTCTTTCGAGTATTTCTAGGTCATCCGAAGAATATATTGCTACTCTATAAGATATGACCAAATGAAGCATACATATCCAAAGGTAGAACTAAAAATGGATCGGATATTCATAATCACTTCCAATACAGTGGATACGTCCAAAACGCTTTCCATTAATTCTTTAACTAGCTTTGGACGCTTGGATGTACTGTGTAGAAGCATTTCCTCTGCGTTTCTTCTTTCGAATGATTTTAGAAGGAATGTACATCTTTATATCTATTTTACACTAAATAACAGTATTCTGTATATCGATGGAAAAACTGTCAGAGGGATCAATCCTGACGAGAGAGCAATTGCAGGAATTCTAAAACGGGTATTTCAAGGACTCCCATTCCCGGGAATACGTTACTATGATGGAGCTTTAGAAGAATTAATTACTAAATACAATCCAGTTATGTTAGACATACACGGAAAGGTAAACACAGAAACTATCGCCAATAATCAGTCATTTATTATAGGGGACCAATTAGGATATCCAATAGAGTACGAGGAGATCTTATCTTCTTTAAAGATGATATCAATAGGCCTGAATGAATATCTAACATCTCAAACAATAACCATTCTACATCATATTCTTGATCAAGAACAGACAAGCTGAAAGAATCAATATTCTTTTTCGTAAGTAGGTAGTCATTATTAAGATTAAATTGATTACAAGAGTGCAATTGACCTATTTGTGATGATTTCTTATCTGCCTTCAGGTACAACTCACCAAAAAAAATATTTGAGAAATCCACAAACGTCTAGAATAAGAGGTACACAACATGTTGGATTCACTAGGATCATCATTGCGCAAAACAATAATGAAAATAAGAGGCGCACCAATTGTTGATGAAAAATTAATTAAGGAGCTAATGAAAGATCTGGAAAATGCATTATTAGGGGCAGATGTGAATTTAGACCTTACTTTGAATATGTGTGACGAAGTACGAAATAAAGCATTGAAAGATAATATTCCCCCAGGATTAAGCAGACGAGATTACACATTGAAGGTTATATATGATGAATTAACGTATCTCTTAGGGAAAAAACACGCTCCTTTACGATTAAATCCGAATGAGAAGTCAGTGCTCCTCCTCATTGGAATCCAGGGATCTGGTAAAACAACAGCAATTGGAAAATTAGCCAATTATTTCCAGAAACGAGGCTTTAAAATCGGAGCTATATGTGGAGATACATTTCGACCTGGAGCACTAGCCCAATTGCAGCAAAATTTGGCTCCAATAAATGTTGAAGTATATGGCGATGAAAAAGAGAAAAAAGCAATTAACGTAATTAAAAAAGGATTAAAACATTTCGAGGAAAAGAAAAATATCAATCTCGTACTTATCGATACCACAGGACGACATAAAGAAGAAAAAGCATTATTGAAAGAGATGCAATCTATAGCTAAAGTTTCTAATCCTACTGAAATAATTTTAGTCGTGGATGCAACGATTGGGCAACAAGCACAAGCACAAGCGGATGCTTTTAACCGGGCAACTCCCTTAGGATCAATTGTTTTAACTAAATTAGATGGATCAGCCAAAGGAGGTGGAGCTGTTTCTGCAGTATCTGTTACTGGTGCTGTAATTCGTTTTTATGGAGATGGGGAACGCATTCAAGATCTCGAAGAATTTAATCCTACACGTTTTGTGGGGTCTCTCCTCGGAATGGGAGATTTAGAAGGATTAATAACTAGAGTAAATGAGGCGTTTGATGAAGAAGATACCGCAGAAATACGAGAAGCGTTCAAAAAGGGAAAAATTACCTTGAGACATTTTCAAAAACAAATGGAAACTGCTAGTAAACAATCCTCAATCGGAAAATTGGTATCTAAGATTCCTGGAGTCGGGAGTATGATGGGGCAACAACCAGATTTGGAGGCTGAAAGTCAAAAAGGTATGAAACGATTCCTCGCCATCTGTGGGTCAATGACTGATGAAGAACTGGATGATGCACGAATAATTAAAGGAAAACGAGTACAACGAATTGCGCGTGGTTCAGGT
This sequence comes from Candidatus Hodarchaeota archaeon, assembly GCA_016839815.1. Classification (GTDB taxonomy): domain Archaea; phylum Asgardarchaeota; class Heimdallarchaeia; order Hodarchaeales; family Hodarchaeaceae; genus Hodarchaeum. The sequence goes on along the minus strand of JAEOTM010000174.1, from coordinate 396 downwards.
ACTTCCCCCCAAGAAGTAAAACAGCTTCTAAAGCAATTTAGTCAAATGACAAAGCAATTTAAGGCTATGAGGAAGATGCGAGGTCGACGTGGTGGTGCTCCAGGTGGACTTCCCCCAGGCTTTGAGGGTTTAATGTAAAAATCAGAAAAAGTAATTTTTCAGATATTATTGGAAGAACGGGCGCAGAGGGATTTGAACCCCCGGCCAACAGGTTTCTTTTGAGTAGAGAATACTAAACATTAAAAGCCTGTCGCTCTACCTGGCTGAGCTATGCGCCCAGAAGAGTATGGCGCCCCGATCGGGATTTGAACCCGAGTCGGATGGGATCTGCTGACTGTCAGACTTGACAAGTCTTTGACAGCCATCAATGCTAGACCAAACTACACCATCGGGGCT
>JAEOTM010000173.1 GCA_016839815.1 Candidatus Hodarchaeota archaeon | reverse complement strand
TGGCTCACCTACTTCAATGACCATTAGCTCTAGATCTGGGGATCTAGTACAAGATTCAGTAAACACTCTTGCTGTCGGCTCCCCTTCACCAGATGTATCTCAAACAGAAAGATGGAATGGAGAGATGGGTTCACTTACTGGTCGTTATGGTGCAGGTAGCACCTCACCAGGAGATACTTCAGTTACCATGGATTGGAGTTCTATAAACAAGGAATGGGTGATGATTGGAGTTAATATTCGAAAAGCAAGTGCCTCTTATGAAGCCCAATTTGAATATCAATGGACAGATACCCAATATACTCAATTGGAAGAAAATCTATCTATAAAAACGGGTAATCTTGATAGCGAAATTCTACAAGTCGACGTATGGAGTTCTTCCTTGACATGGGAACCAATTATTCCTGCTTTAGCTCCAAATTCTTGGAATAATATCAGTGTACTGAGTTACTTATCTTCCTCTGTGTTTACAATAAGAGTAAAAAGTACAAATTCAGATAATGACTTTGTTAAGGATACCTGGAACCTCGATATTATGCTCTTATACACATCGAGTGAAAATAATCTTCCAGTAGCGGAGAATGTATCTCTATCACCAATTCCCTTGTACAGTACCAATAACTTGTCGCTTTCGTATGATTATTTTGATCAAGATGGTGATTCAGAAGATACTACAGAGATTCGGTGGATGAAATGGAACTTTACAGGTGGTAATTGGGAGAATCTTTCCGCTTATAATAATGAGTTACAAATTCTCTCAACTGCTTTGTTCAAAGGAGATAAATGGCAAGTATCCGTTCGTCCTCATGATGGGCTTGAATACGGAAATGTGACATACTCAGAAAATGTTACTGTTCTTAATACCCCTCCTATAGTTTCAGCGTTAGAAATTCTTCCTAGTGAACCAAAAACGGGTAATGACTTGACTATCTATTATGACTGGGACGATCAAGATAGTGGTGATATTGAGCATGACACAATCATTCTGTGGTACCGTAATAACGGCGCAGGTTTTGTTTTACAAGAAGGATTGACAAATCAATCACTCGTTTCTTCCACTCTCACTAAAAAAGATGAAATCTGGAAATTTGATCTTATCCCTAGCGATGGAGATGATTATGGACTATCCACTGAATCACCTGAAATTACGATTAGAAATACTCCCCCGATTCTCTCTATTACCCTTAATAATTATTCAACCCCCAATACAGTTGCTGTTGATGAAGATTTAGTGGGAAATTTCACCTATTTTGATGCAGACTCGGATCCAAACGATACTGGATCGCTGGAAATCAGATGGTATTATTGGGGTATTGGGGTATGGGAAATGTACACAGACAATAATGATTCAAACGTTCTGGCAAGTATCATAACCTCGGAAAATGATTTATGGCGAGTTGAGTATCGTATCAGTGATGGCACAAACTATAGTTTATGGCACTCTTCGGCAACTATTAGTATTGATATCGCGCCTAATAATCCTCCTTCCGCCATATATGTGAATCTAACGAGTAGTAATCCGGTGGTGGGAGGATCTCTTTACGTAAATTATACCCCCAGTGACCCAGATGGAGACAATATCTCAGTAAAGCTCTTTCGTTGGTATAGGAATTCTGTGTACCAATCACAATTCGATGGATTACAGAATCTTTCAACTGCACAGCTAGTGAAGGGGGATATCTGGTTTGCAGAAGTTAAATTAGGAGATGCATTTGATTTCGGAAATTGGTCTCGGAGTGAGAATATAACTATACAAAATAGTGCTCCCTTTGTTACAGAAACAGGAATTTTTCCTTCAACTGCTTATACAACAAATGACCTGATTGCAAACTTTGAGGGTGAAGATGTTGATGGGGACTTAATTACAGAATATAAAATTGTTTGGCATAATGGAGTGTCCTTTGTTACAGAGCTCGAAAACCAAACCACTGTGCTTTCCTTATTTACTTCTAAAGACCAAATATGGACTTTTCAGGTCTGGTTATTTGATGGTTCAGATTGGTCACTTCCAGAAACTCTTTCTACTGGATTGGATATAAGCAATTCAATTCCCACTATTGAAAATGTTACTATTATTGGAGGTATAAATACCAGTACTGATATCTTGATTGATTATGACTTTGCAGATATAGATGGTGATTCAGAATCAGTTCAAACAATTATAACTTGGAGAATCTTTCATATTGACCATTTTATATCCAATCCACCCACTACTGTCCTTTTACCTAATTCTTGGTTTACTGCAGGTGATTTAATTACTTGTTCCATCACACCACATGATGGGGACGGATATGGATTACCTGTAGATTCAACTTTATTTCCTAATGGATTTGTAGTGGTAGGAAACTCTCTCCCGATGATAGAAGGTATCCCGAATATCTTCAATCCTCTGGGAGGAAATAATTTTACTGCTCACTCTTTTTTGAAGGTTAATTATACAGCAAGTGATCCTGATCATGAAGAAAATGTTCAATATGATATTGAACTTGACTCAAATGGGTATGTGATTGGATCATTATATAGATGGTACAGAAACGGAGAAGTGGTATTAAGCGGAACAGACTGGACTTCAGTGGATTCGTCGTTTTTAGTAAAAGGAGACAGGTGGATAGTTAGTGTTAGACCACGTGATAGCTGGGGTAATTTTGGTAACTGGGTTAATTCCACAGAAGTCATCATCTTAAACACTAAAACCGAAATACGAACTTTTGGATATCTAAATGGTTTAAATGGATTAGAAATTGCCAATTCAACCTATAAGAATAGCTCTCTTTATTTAAATTTTGATACATTCGATATAGACAATGATGATATGGTTGAGTACGAGATTCTTTGGTACCAAGGGACTGGTAATGAGAATTATTCTTTAAGAATAGATTTTTCAAATCAGACTCAAGAGATCAATTCCTCTTTTCTTTTAAAGAACCAATCCTGGTATGCTACCCTGAGAGTCTTTGATGGAGAAGAATGGTCAATTTTGATCATATTATCCCGAATCAATATAACAAACTCACCACCTATAATAGACGGTTTTCAGTATATTTTTGACAACTCTAGTAGGTTTATTGAGCCAAACGAAAGGACAAACGAATTTTATCTTGAAAATGAAGACATTAAAATCAGTTATTCATTTGATGATATCGATTTAGATTCAGATGGGACAAAAATTCAGTGGTTTAAGAAATCTCCAGGATCTTCTTTCATTGAGATGACTCAATATCAAAACCAAACACTAATCCCTAATTCTGCAACCTCTCCTAGAGAGATCTGGTATATCATCCTTACTCCATTTGATGGTACTGACTTAGGAGTTCAACTAATATCTGCAGAGATCGTAATTCTCAGTCAACCTATCATTCTTGAAGGAAAAGCAACAGTTGATCCTACTAAGGATTGTCGATATAATATTACTTCTATCGTGACAGATATCAGTAATCCTGATTCAATTAATGTACTTTATGAATTATTATTAGCAAATGGATCTTCTATCTTCTTTAATGGATCACAACAGTCAGGAAACGCTTGGTACTTGAAATTTGACGGATTAGATTACTATAATACGACGATTCACGTGACAATCCATGCTTCAACACGTATGGATATTGAGGGAAAAACCTTCTATTTGTTATCTAATTCAAGTTTCAGTTTTTTTGTAACTGATGAAGTGGCACCAATCGTAAAAGCTATTATAATCGTTCCAAATGATCAAAATAACCCTACTAATATAACTGTTTACGCTCAAATAGAAGAATTTATTTCTAATATATCTGAAGTTATTTTAATCTACTCTATTACTAATCGTTCTACTGCTGGTATTAGTTCCTCATCCACAGCTCAGGGCACACTTGTGATGGAATTCGTAAATAGAACAGATTCTATTTCTTTTTATAAGGCTGTCATTGTATACGAGTTTTCAGTTGATAGTGATGTACATCTTCAAGTTTCAACGGGAGATTCATCAAATAATACAAATACTCTAGCTTACAATGGATCTTTCGAAATTGAGGTTGATGAAATCCCAAGGAATGAAGGGATTTCCCCAGAGATATTGATCCTAATCGTTGTTTCAATGATTGGTTTATTCATATCACTTTTGGGAGGAATTGTCACATATCGCCGAAGGCAAGATCGTATAGCCTCGCAAAAAAGAGCTACTTCTCAAAAATTAGCATTCATGACTGATACATATACAATTCTGGTTACATCTTCAGCAGGGGTACCTATTTGGAACATCAGCAATATTCTATATAAGACAGATGAATCCTTAACAGGAACGCTTAGTGGTTTATCTGTAGGGATTGATGCGTTCCTTGAATCATTCCAAGATGACTTCATGTCACAAATGTCTGATATTAATCTTTCAAGAGATCACCCAGAAGCAGAAACAAGTTTTCGTCTGAGTGTAATCGAACAGGATAAAATCCAGATTATGATCCTTGGATCTATTTCCTACCGAGTTTTTGTTTTCTTGAAAGAAGTACCTTCCTCATTCCTTCGGAACACTTTTCTAAAGGCATTGAAGGATCTCCAGAGGAATTTTCCTTTGTATGATACTGGAATAATCAATGAGGCCCTCCTAGGACCAAATGTTCGTCGAATTCTCAGAAAATACCTCCCTATTGGGCTGCTAGAACCATTTAAAATTGATCTAGAACGTCTAGCATATTTTGATTCTCTACTACGACAAAAAGATGCTAAATCCCAGATTACGAGTTCATCATTGGATGTGCTGAAGTTTCTTGTAGTTACGAGTCTCACTCCTCCAACTACTAGTAGTACAAAACAAGCTCTTTTAAAGCAATATGTTCAAACCGTTGCTAATTATCGTCAACCTCACTCTGGTATTCTTCTTTACTCTGATGTGATGCGAATTATCTCCCAGGTTGGTGGATTTTCTCTTAAAGAGGTTAGTGATGCTCTGTGGACAGGTATTGATGAGAAAGTGAAGATCTTAATTCCTTTCTAAAGCCAGCAAAATGAATGATATTATTTTTAACTGGTTGTGGCAACAGTTTTTTGCTGTAATGGTAAAGATTGATGCTGTAGACGGTTCAAATGGAACATTTCGTCAATAAAACTAAATCTGATTTTTAGAAAATTCTTGAATATTCACCATATCTAATATAATTTATTTAGATATTTTTAAAATAATACACCTCACTAATGACTTAGAGTATATACTTCCATTTTTTTTCCCTCTTATTAGTTGGTTAAAAGTGACTCCCCGTACTAAAACTCTTCTGTTGATTTGTTTATTCTCTCTTCAGATTTCTTCTACTCTATTAAATACTAATACACTTTACTCAACTATAAGAAATGAAGCAAAACTCCCAATTTTGAAATCACCAATTACCTCCAGCAATTTTTCAAACTCAGCAATAAGTTTAACAACCCCGTCCTTCAAATTGCAATCGTTTCAAACTCCTTCAATTCTTTTCTTGGTAGGAGATGAAAATTCGCTAAATAACATATATGACATTAATTTCTACAATTTTATGTTTTCAACTTTGGGATTTAATGTCATATACCATACAGCTAATGATTCTTATGACTATACAAACTATGATGCAATTGTCATTTCACGATCAGTACCAGAAGAGGGTACTGTTGAGACTTTAGCAAACGCTTCTATTCCCATTTTGACTATGGAGCCAGGACATGGTGATGAATTTCCTCTGGGTAATGGATTATATGATCACAAATGGAAAGAATTTATCACCATCCCAACTGGGTCTGATATTGCATCAGATATCAACCATTATATTGTGAGTGAGGAGACTCCTGGTAGTTCAAAACAAATTTATAATGGAGCTTGGGAAGATACAGCTTTTCTTAAGGGATATACCGTAAGCGCTTTTCCCAGTGAATGTGAGGCAGTTAGACTTGCTTATTACGATCTTAAGTATGCAACGATTGTGGCTCTAGATAAGAACCACTTAGATTGGAATTTACAACCTTCGCCAGAACGAAGAGTGTTTTGGGGGATCCCTGAGACAGATCTTTTTCTTTCCTCAACATGGGATTGGTGGAAAAAATCACTTTATTGGACTCTTTATGATGATTTTCCCGGAAATGCAACGGTTAACGTTAATGTTAAAGATCTCGATGGATATAATATCGCTGATGCACAAGTTAATCTAACTGACTCTTTAGATTCATCTAATTCTTGGATACTCAATACATCTTCTTCAGGTAGGTGTAGTTTTCCAAAGATCCCGTGGGGACAGTATAATATCGAAGTAAAGTATAAATCGGTCACGAATAATACCTTAACAAATCTAGAAATCGCACCAGCAAGGACTTATATCGATTCAATGACTTTTGACTATTCTGTGGTTGTTGAAAATTATCTTGATGAAGACCCTCCCATTATTTCGAATATTTACTTTAATAAGACTACTTCTACGTTTTTTGCCGATGTGACAGACTTTAGCAATCTATCTTATGTTTATCTGAACCTTACTGCCCATAATCTTACTACAGGAGCTGTAGAAATAATTCTACAGAATTTCACTATGATTCCATCTTCAGGAATCACGTATTACAATGCCACTACTTTAGATTCCCTAACAGGTACATTAGTTAATATTACTTATAATATAATCGCAGAGGACAATATCGGATATTCAAGTGCTTCTCCAATTAGATATTTTGATTTAGATGATCCTGATGCACCTATTGTTTGGAATTATGACGCTATTGATTTTGGTAATGGAAGTACTACATTTTATACCAATGTAACCGATGCAAGTGGAATCCAACCCCCTGTAATACTTCAAGTCAATTCAGATTACTTTGCAATGGATAAATCAGATTCAGGATTGTGGGTATACACTGGACTTTTTGATTATGGAGTGGAGATAGGTTATACTATTTTTTCTGTGTTTGATCAAGTTGGTAATGAAAATGGATCAAATATCTATCCAATCTTATTTCCCCTCAAAAGCATAACACCCATAGATACAACTCCTCCTAGAATTTCTTCACTGAGTGACACATTTTCCATACATGAACAAGGGTATGTGGAATTTGATGTAAATATCGATGATTGGAATCAGTATCAAAGCGGTGTTAATGCTACAAGTGTCGAAATTGTATTGGAAATTAATGGAATAAACATCAGCTCAAATATTACTCAAATAGGAGAGATCACCTTTAGTTACGAGTTCACATTTAATTATAACGATTCAATTTATTATTGGATCAAAGCACTAGATCTAGAAGATAATATGATTTACAGTAGTAAAAGAGGCCCATTTCACATAAATGATAATGCGATTCCAGATATCTTTTTTTGGGCTAATGAATATGGAAATGGAACCTTAGATTTCTATACACGTGTCACTGACTGGCCAAATAATGATACTTCTACGTTTATCCTATTCACTGGTGATTATTTCGCAGTAGAATGGATGAATTTTTCTATGACACCGATCAATGATACTTTCTTCATGTATCGGTACCCAAATTTTCCTTATCAGGAACAGGACGTATGGTATTATGGAACTGCGTTTGATTCCGCAAATAACACTCTTCAAACTCCTCTTGACTCAGCAAAAAGTCTCAATCTTTCTGATTCAATGCCTCCTGAGATCACATTAACGCTTGTCAATTCCACCACAAATGATGGACAAGTAGATCTGTTCGCTCGAGCTATTGACCCTTATGGATCTCAAATCTTTGTCAACAGTAGTTTCTACCTTAATATCAGTTCATCAATGGGTACAATCACGAGAGAAATGACCTATGACCCTTCATTTTACCCCTTTTCTACATATAATTTCTCTTTTTCTTATCCATACCAAGAAGAAATAACAATCATGGTTTGGGTTTCTGATATTGCTGGAAATCAAGGGCAAACAAGTAAAACTATTGTAATTCAGGATTTTACTCCTCCTGATATTACTGAATATGGAGTACTGGAATTCCAAAATGGTACAATAATTATCTGGGCAGATGTTATGGAAGGATTCAATGGAAGCGGATTACTAGTCGATAATTCATCAGTTATTCTTAACTGGGCTTATATTCATGAACTAACAGCTAATATGGAATGGAATGGAACAGGTAACTATTTTTGCTACAAAATTGTTAATAGAGAGCCTCGAGACGCTATTACTTATAATATCACAGTCTTTGATAATGCTGGAAATATCGCATCAACTGGGTTGCAGCTTTATAAAATTATAGATACCACAGCACCTATCTTTGTTGTATATCCAAGTCTTAACGAAACCCAAAGAGATCATATCACATCTGAAGTTACTTTTTGGACAATTGCTCAAGACACATTTGGAGAGATTTCTCATGTTGTCCTTGAATACGACGTGCAGGGAGGGGCAGGTTGGTCAAATTTCTCAACAATGATGAAATGGGAAAATGAGATCTATTCTTTCAAGGTCAATCTCCTACCAAATACCACTTTACGATATCGAATGATTGTGATAGATGAATGGTCAAATAATGTAACGAGTACTTATACATATATTGAACTGAGTGATTTTACTCCAGCAACGTTTGATTTAAACTCTTATGGAACTGATTATTTACAATCTGATCCTGGAACAGTTAAAATCTGGGCTTCAGTGAATGACTCTTTTTTTGATGAATGTACTAACGTTACTATAGCTATTACTGATCTTACAACAAGCACTTCAGTGGTATCAGACAGTTTAATGATACGAGAAGGAGATAATCATTCATTCGTCTTTGAGGTTGAATTTCTTCATGAATATTCAATTTCTTTAACCCTAGTTGATCTTGGTGTATTTTACGGATATTATCAAGCAGCGAATCTTATGTATGAAAATATTTACATAGATGATCAATGGCAGCCAGAATTTCATGGAGTAGGTTATACATCGCTAAATAGCACAGAATTTTTATTTTGGGCCAACATTACAGACTGGGGATCTGGAGTTGATAACGTTACTCTGTACTATACCTTCGAAGCGGGAAAAGGAGGTCAAATTAATCAGGAAGCAGAAAATGTGCTGATGCAATACAACGGGAGCCATTTTGTGACAACTATCTCTATAAAAGTATCTGGTACACTATTTTGGGAAATTAATGCTTTTGATAATAGGTCTTCTTCCACATTTAATGGACCAGAAACGGGATCCACCTTTATTATTGGAAAGAATCAGCTTGGAATACCCTATGAGACCTTAGCATTAGCTAGTTTAGGATTAATCATTATTCTTGCCTTTGTTGGTTCTTTAACAATATCTGTAAGAAAAAGACGTCAAAAAGTCAGAACCTATAAAGAAACACTGCAAGAAAAACTTTCCTTCTTGACAAACACCTATACAATCCTTGTTTCGTCCTCAGCGGGAGTTCCAATATTAACCACGACAAATGTTATATATCAGGGTGATGATTCGATGAACGGGGCTTTAAGTGGTCTCTCAGTAGGAATTGATTCTTTCCTAGAATCTTTTCAATCAGATTTTATGAATCAAGTTTATTCAAATCAGGATTATCGGTCTCCACAACAAGCTGGTGATGTAAAAGTTAGTCTGATAGAGCAAAATGAAGTTCAAATTCTAATTCTGGGTTCTGAAACATACCGAGTATTCGTTTTCTTGCGAGAAATCCCCTCTGAATTCCTCAGAACTACTTTCATCAAAATAATACAAGATTTAGAACAAAATTTGAAACTTGACGATTTGGGTATTGTTGATGAGGCTATAATGAGCCCTCAAGTGTTGCGTATAATTCGACACTACTTACCCATTGATTTGTTAAAACCTTTCAAAATTGATCTCCAGAAAGTAAGATATTTTGACCAACTTTTAACTAAGGGAGAAGATAAATCACCCATCTCGCGAGTAGCTCTCAATGCACTCAAAATACTCATTGTCACCACGTTCAGCAGACACTCAACAACAAAGAAGGTGAAATCTCTATTGAAACTTTGTGATGAGTATATTACTCAGACTTCTCAAAGATTTACAGGTGTAACTATCTATACTAATGCAAAAGCCATGATCAGCAAGTTTACACGTATTCCAATCGAACTTGAGTATGAACTTTTCTGGGAAGGTATTGATGAGAAAGTTAAAATTCTAGTACCCGAAGATGAAAGATGAATACTTGAATCTTTGTGTGGATATTATATGGCGGTTTTCGCAAAAATTTGTCTTCTCGGTGATGGTCAAGTCGGTAAAACCTCGCTTAGAAACCGCTATATGGGAAAAGGGGTTCCAGGAGATTATTTACCTACCCTTGGTGCCGACTTCGCGTCTACTCAAGTGAATATCCCTTTCAACAATACAGAAAAATCCATTCGTTTTCAAATATGGGATTTAGCAGGGCAACCAACTTTTAACCAAATTCGTGCACTCTACTATCGCCATACTGCTGGTGCATTGTTAGTTTATGATGTCACAGATCGTAATTCCCTACATAATCTTCGTGCCTGGGTTCAAGAACTTACTCAGCATATGGCTACTCCTTCTGTTAAAATAAATATTTTAGGTAATAAGTCAGATCTACTTGGTGAAAATACTATTACAGCATTAGAAGCTGAAACGTATATCGCTGGACAAATTATTCCTAGATTCCAGCAGTATTTGGGGGAAATTGACCATTTTACGACATCTGCAAAAACAGGGGAGAATGTTAACGAAGCTTTTATCTCATTAGGTAAAAAAATCTTAAACAAAGACCTTAAATTTGTAAGAACTTAACTCAGCGGGACCGTTTTATCAATCCGAATTCGTTAATTTCTGAATTTGCTAATACTCTGTTGTTAGACAGATCATAAATCCTACCTTCAATTTCCTGATATCGAAACTCAAAGAGATCACTATATTCATCGATAGCAATTACCACAATTTGAGTTTCACAATGAGGACAGGCAAGGACAGGAAACTTACTTATGAGTTCTTTCGAGTATACATATACAATATCCCCCTTCCTGGGAAGATCCTTGTAGCAATTGGTCATAAATGGTAAGATTGTCTGAATACAGTTAGGACAGGCCCATTCTTTAATAACATATTGTAAGAATAATTGAACAACAGAGTTTAGTGAGCCAAAGAGTTCTTGATCAAGTAATTTCTTAATAGTTTCAGAATGTAAATATGCATTCCAGACATAATCAGAATATTTATGTTTAATCTGTTGACGATATAAAATTGGATCTAATTCGGAAATCTGAATCAATCATTTACACCAGTGAAGTCGATTTTAAACCTCGGTTATTCATAATTAAATGAATCACTGTTTATAAATTTGATGAATGTTGGTACCTTTGAAAGGATAGTTTTACTCAACTTCTTTGTGTATCAATTAATTCTAAAAGTGCATCAATTCGAGTCATTACCTGTCCTTCCGAATATGCACGGGAATCATTCATATCTCCTTCAATTAATGTTCCTGGAATCTTTGTCTTTTCAGTAACTTCAACTCTTGTAATGGGTTGACCTAATGAATATCGCTTACAGGATCGCATTGAATGATATAGAATTCCATCACACCGATATTTTTTTGTTAGCTTGCTGATTAAATCAATCTTATGTTGCAAAGTCTTGTTCAGGTAAATATTGGAGTACATGACTGCAGCATCTTTTAGAAGATCCCCTGATTCTTGAAAATTCTGAGACCATGCATTTGTGTACGTATCTACTGGAAATACTACCCCTTTCTGAGCAAGAGTATTATAGAAATCATATAGATTGAACCAGATTGGAATATTATCCCATAGTAAACGATAACGCTCAGGAACAGTGATTGCCCCTTCTTGATTATCCACTCGTGTCTGAACTTCGTGGAATACTTCCTGATATAGTGAAACCGTTTCAGCTGTTCCTCTTTGGGATACTACAGGCGCCATGAGAAGAAAACGATCTGCACAGTTTAATGGTGCAGGGATTGCCTGGCCTAAGTCTAATATCTTTGTCCATAGCTCGATACTTTCCTTAGAATTCTGAAATACCTCTGTTAGAACTTCCATATCCATTTTCTTGTTCATTTGTTGTTCCAAAAAGGAGATATATTCATTTATTTGAGTAGTTAAATACTCGATATAATAAGAAGGAATTTCGTTGTCTGTTAATGGAGGAGTATCAAAAATAAATAATGGTATATCATAGATACGTGCTAAATCTTCGTACCACTTTAGAACTGTTCCACAAATGTTATTTCCACAAATTAACATATCTGGTTTTGCCAATCCGCCAACTCCATCTATTTCAGAAAGAGGAGTAGGACTATCTGGAGATAAAATACTCCCAAAAGAAGTTCGGGCATATGCACAAATATCTTGACTATATCCATGAGACTCTGCTACTTGACTTAACCGAGTGCTATCTTTAGCTGCTCCCGCAATTGCTCCATATTGCTCTGGATAAAGTGGTACAATATCCATAGCTACTAAAAATTCCACTGGTCCTCCAGAAGTAATCCAAGCAATTTTCTTCCCCTCGTCATGAAGATATGGATTTTTACTCTGAAAATAATACATGGCTTGACTATTCTTCACGCTTTGAGTACTTGCTAGACGTCTGTAAACACGTGGTTTTTCAACTGCGTTCATATTTTAGTTTTCACCTATAATAATAACTCTGTAAAGGCTGCTAAACGAGTTTGAAGCTGCCCTATATTAGACAAATCAGGACTTGTTTCTAAATTTAAATAGGGAACATCTATTGAATCTAAGTATTTCCGAATTGGTACAAGTTCAAATGCATCAGGATCACAAAATTTCATTGTTAATAAAACAACCCCATCTACATTATGTGTGCTTATTTGTTTACTTAAACTCTTGAGTCTTTGACCCTCATCATACACAGTAGGTTCAGGTAATCGAGAAATCTGAGCTTTAGAATAAGTTTCTAATGAATCAGATTCAGGAAGGGTATAACAGAAATTACGATACCCAAAAGATAGGTCATCCGCAACCAATCCATTAAATTCTGGTATGCCAAACAAATTCAAATTATCCCACATACCACCAGAGACGAGTAGTCGAGGTAGTTTTTCTTCACTGGATGATTGATTTCCAGTGTTCAGTGACTCAAATACAGGGATAAAAATCTGTAGAAAATCATCTACGTGCAAAATATCTCCAAAATACAAAATTTTGGCAAAAGAAGAATAACGAAGCTGACCAGTGGAAACTAAGAGTGCATATTTATTGAGTAAATCTCGTTTCTGATTAAATTTCTGGATACTGGTTTTTAAGTCCATACTAGTTGGACAGTCAAATTGTGCTTGAAAGAAGGATATTAGCTGTTTGAATCCATTTTCGAGATATTTGCTCGCAGCACTATCATTTCTGATAGGAAAAGTCAAATTACAGGTCAATTGAGAAGGAAAAACCTTTTGCCAGATATCAGAAACGTTCTGTAGACTATCACAGGTACCAGTAGAAAAAAGAACACAATTTAAATCAGAATAACCATCAACCAATCCATTATCAAGAATATCTCTCAACCATGAACAAGCGAATGTTTGAATATATCTTTCATAGGCTCCCTGCTGCGATTTTGAACTTCTAAACGCAAATATCCGTACTGGCTGTAAATTCATTGCATCCAGTAATTCAACAGGTGTCTTATTTGTAAAATAACCAATCAGTGGAGATTCATACGCTTTTAACTCTCTTAATGCCTCATAATAATTGTCTAAATAATAAAGTAAGGATTGAGAGAGGAAATTACTATTTAAATCGAACCACATCTTACTTTTTTCCCAAAAATCACAAACTTACAGTAACTCCGCCACCTAAAGGAATTGTTTGGCCTGTAATATACGCGGAGGCGTCTGAGGCAAGAAACGTTACGATACCTTTTATATCATTGCTACTTGCGAACCGGCGAAGAGGTACCATATCAATGAGAGTCTCTCTAATCGGACTTCCTTCGTTCGTGAAGATTTCAGCCATCGAATCCCCCTCAATAAAGCCAGGACACACAACATTGGCACGAATTCCATAAATAGCAAATTCAATAGCTAATTGTCTTGTTAATCCTAGGAGTGCACTTTTACTCGCGGAGTAACCAATTTGGGGGGTTTCGGCAAATCCCTTGAGAGCTAGTATTGAAGCAATATTTATGATACTTCCACCATTTTCATTAGAAAGCATTAACTCTTGAATAATATTTTTACACATAAAGAATGTACCAGTTAAGTTTGTATCAATTGCTCTTTTCCATGACTTCATTGTTTGATCCAAAGTAGGAACTGCCCATGTAACACCTGCATTATTTACTAAAATCTCTAGACTCTGAATATCTTTAATCTGTTCTATTAGTGAGTGGATTTCAGACTCCTGGTTGATATCACATTTGATACCTCTAATATCACGGGAAGGCCACTGCTCTTTCAGCCGTTTTTCTTCGTCCTCTAGTGAACCATGTCTTCCACGTCCACAAAATATGAGAGTTTCAACTCCTGCTTCTAATAATCCTTCATTGATTTTTCGTCCGATCCCCTTCGCCCCTCCAGTAACTAGTGCTTTTTTATCAGTTAGTTTGAAAAGATCCAGTACAGTCATTGCTTAAACCATCCTGAAGATAGTCATTACTGCATAGGCCATACTGTTAAGATTAAGTATGTTTCTAGCCTAAGCTGATAGTGAGTGACGTTAAAGGATCGCTGAAGATTTAGAAGTAAGAAACTTACTCTGGTTTTTGGAAACTAAGAAGAAGCTTCCCCCAAATGCGAATCACTCGCTCATCTTGACTTAATTCAAGTGATTCATCTTCGCCAATATATGTGTCAAGGAGTGTTTCTACTGAGAGCTCACTCAACTTACTTTCATTATAAGCTAAAATTTCTTCGATAATAAGTGATTTAATTCCTATCGACATATCTTTCAAGATAGCATAACTTGTGTTGAATAACTCATTTTGAAATCGTTTTTGCAGGAGTAAATCTGAAACAAAACTTGTATCAATAGCCATGAAGTAATATTTCTTACCATAGACAAATCTGAGCTTATGAATTGCTGTGGATCCAAATGTAATCGATCGAGGTTTCGATTCAAATAAGGAATGAATAAACCCAATAATTGCACTAAAAAATCCAGCCCATATTCCCTCTTTTGTTAAGTTGTAGGCTAAAGGTACTTCCCAACCTTCCAGATTGGCAATCATTGCCCAACCTGCAGGCTTTGCTACTTGTGTTTTCTCAGCATGCTTTCTCAAATAATAGTGAAGCATGAGACACTCTTCAAAGGTAAGGATGCTAAAATTACTACCAAATTGTCCAACGATTGTATTGATAAGGTCACCTTGCAGATATTTCTCATTAATATCCAAGAGAATATTTTGGAAATGTGTATCGATGCTTTCTTTTGTTTCATCATCGATTTCACCCGAAACCGCATTTGCGTAAAGGATTGAAGCCTGACCAACAAGTACCGCTTTCATAATTACCTTGATCTCATCCGGTATCCCGCCTTCTGCATTAATTAGTAGAAGAGTAACTGCTGGATCACTAATAATTAAGAAGAATTGATCTTCTAGTGATACGATGAATATTTCAGACGATTTAATCCCCACATGTTGAGGGATATCAAATTGAATGCTTGCAATTCCTTCACCGAATAATTCTTTCCCTAAGTTCCCCAAGCCCATCAGAAAATTCGAAACAATTTCTAGAAACTCGGAACTCGGTTCTCCAAAAGTCCATTTAACCTCTGTGCCTTCTACAAACAATGCCCAATTTTCTCGGATACGCATTAAGGTGACTCCAGTGTAACTGACACTTCTTATTTTTACATCCACTTTCAAAAGCATTTCCATTCTAGACTATACGTTTAATTGTCATCAAAGAAAGTACGAGCAGGATAAAACTTACTATTAACGTAAGAAAACCAATATTATTCTTGCTAATTAACAAGTGATAACCCAAGTTTTTTCTGAAAAATCAAAAATGGAGACAAAGATATGGAAATTATAATCTTAGGCATATTTGCTTCGCTTCTTGCAGGACTATCTACCTCTATTGGGGCAATCCCTGTTCTACTTGGACGAGATTTTTCTGAACGGAGTCTGGATATTATGTTAGGGTTTGCTGCAGGAGTCATGCTTGCTGCATCAGCGTTTAGTCTACTTGTACCTGCGTTGGAAATGGAACCTATTATCACAGATTGGGGATTAGAACCTGTAATAATTGTGATGCTAGGTTTTGGTAGTGGTGCCCTCATAATTCATCTGATCGATAGATGGGCTCCTCATCAGCACTTTATATCGGGACCAGAAGGTTCAAGTTCAATTTCTAAACGCCTTGCTGCTACTTGGTTATTTATCATTGCGATTACTATTCATAATTTTCCCGAAGGTTTAGCCGTTGGGGTTGCTTTTGGGTCAGCTGCTCACTCAGCTTCAGGTGATATTTCAACAGGTATAATCATTGCTTTAGCAATTGGGTTACAGAATATTCCCGAGGGAACCGCCGTTGCATTACCTCTTCTTCGTGAAGGATACAGTAAAAAGGATACTCTAACAATTACCACTGTAACGGGATTAGTTGAACCTATCGGAGGTTTAATTGGAGTTGCTGCAGTTAGTATAGCACTAGTAATGTTAGGTTTCGGGATGGCATTTGCTGCAGGAGCGATGATCTTCGTGGTTTCCGATGAAATTATTCCAGAAAGTCATAGAAAGGGACACGAACGAGCAGCGACTTTTGGAGTTATCTTAGGATTCATGATTATGATGTTTTTAGATAACTTTATTGCAGGAGCATGAATATATCTAGAATGACACTTTATTAGACTGGTTTGTTTTGATAAGACTTGATAATTCCCTTTGCTTTATTCAAGTGGGATTGCATGGATACCTGATCATAAGATGAAGTAGGAGAAGCCATCACTTGTAATACGCCAGTTGAATAATAATTTTTCTGCTTGAGAGCAGCCAATAACTCTCGATCCATTGAGGGACAGAGATAAGAGATGTAGGAGACAGTTTCTAGCGAATAGACATAACGCTCCCATAGGTAGTTTTTCTCGAGTGTTTCTATTAATCGCATTCTCATTTCTTGCCAATATCTGTTAATTTCGTTTTCAACACGTTCTAGAAGCTTAACGAGGATTTCAACGTCATCTAAAACCGTTCTAAATGAGGATATGATCGCCATGGGTTGACAAGCAGTATCGTGGCGAGTGTGATATTCTTTTAGTTGCTCCATGCCAAATTCAAATGGAACAAGAATAAAGAAGCCACGCAACAGCAAAACGACTTCTTTTGTCGCTGGATTATCAGCCCATAAAATAAATATCCTTGCACTACGCTTATCAATATCAGGAATATCTTCGGCCCAATCTTGGATGTTAGTATAATCGATATGAATAGGCCCAAGATCAGAAATTACTGCAGAGGCATCTATGGTCTGTTTCTGATAAAATCTATCAACAACAGAGCTTAAATCAAATTGGACTAATCGATCATGTGAAATGGGCTCTTTTCTTCCATCGTGGAACTGTAGGTTCTCGATTACCTCTCCTTTTTTCAAACTAGGGTCTCCTAATTCTAATGGGCTAACAACTTATGAGCTTCTTTAAGTTGATCGATGATCGGGATTTTTTGGGGACATTTTTCCAGACACTCCTCACATTCTATACAAGCCTCTGCATTCTTTCCGGGAGCCCAACTTACTTTACCGATATTTGAGTAAAACGCTTTTGCATCTTCTTGTCCATAGATCTGATAACGAATCATGTATTCAAAGATTAGTTTAATATTAACCTCATTTGGGCAGGGCATGCAATATCCACATCCTGTACACACTAAGTCACATAATTCTTTGAACTTTGATGCAATATTGTCAATTCGAGCTTTTTCTGTGCCAGTATATTGATTATAATCTGCTCTAGAGGCAAGATCTAAGTTATCTCGGAGCATTTCTTCCGTTCCCATTCCAGATAGAGCTACTGAAACATTAGGATTATTGTGGACGAATTTCAGAGCGAGATCTGCAAAATTTGTTCTTCCTTCAGATAGCCATTGATGCATGGATTCAGGGGGGATTCCAGCAAGACGTCCTCCTCCAACAGATCCCATGATAGCTACTCCCAGACCTTTTTCTGCTGCATACGCGATCATTTCTTCATTTACTGGATCTAAAATATTATATTGGACAAGCATTAGATCAAAATGACCTGTATCTATTATTTCTTTTAGTACCTCAGGTTTATCATGAAAAGAAAAACCGAGATGCTTTATCTTCCCTGATTTCTTAGCAGCTTTTGCTGCATCAACAAGATTAAGATCTTGTACTTTGTGTTTGAACGTTTTTGCATTTAACCCATGCATAAGATAAAAATCCAGATATTCCACATCGAGTTTCTGTAATTGCTCATCTAAATAGTGATCAAAATGTTTTGTCTCTTTAAAATCGTCATAAAAAACAGGGCATTTTGTGACCAAAGTTACTTTCTCCCGATACCCATCTTTGAGCGCGAGACCAACTACAATCTCACTTTCTTTACCATGATACATATGAGCAGTATCAATGTAGTTTATCCCAGAATCGATACCTTCTCTAATTAAATTAATAG
Source organism: Candidatus Hodarchaeota archaeon (assembly GCA_016839815.1). Taxonomy (GTDB): domain Archaea; phylum Asgardarchaeota; class Heimdallarchaeia; order Hodarchaeales; family Hodarchaeaceae; genus Hodarchaeum. The sequence goes on along the minus strand of JAEOTM010000173.1, from coordinate 23,716 downwards.
CTCTTTCACGATCAATTTTTGGTTCCCCGGGTTTTAGCGTAGGAAGTCTCATACATCCAAACCCTAGCGCCGACACGTTTATTCCCGTATTTCCAAGTTTTCTATAATGCATTATAACCATCAAACCCTGATTGAGTACGATAAGAAGTTAAGGAAAATCTCCAAGTGAGTGTTATAAGATCTTTGACAGGAGGAATTAATTCCTCGGTCTCAATACAACAATGCAAGAAAAATTCAATTATAAAAAAAAGAAAGAAAAAAGATGGGGGGGTATAGATTTAAAAAATAAAAGAGATGGAAGAATCTTACCAGCGACTTCCGCCGCCGCTACGACGATCACGACCACCGCCACGACCTCCGCCACGGCCTCCGCGATCTCCACCATATCCACCGCCGCCACGGCCACCGCGATCTCCACCATATCCACCGCCACCACGACCACCGTATCCACCACGACCACCACCGCCACCGTAGGATCGACGACGTGGATCTTCAACATGTTCAGAGGATCTATTGTTTTCGGTGTCGACTTCATCAAATACTGTTGGATCTTCACTGAGAGTTCCGAATTTACCTTTGGATAATCTAAGGGAGTTTCGGAAAACGTTAGCAAATCCATTGGATAATTTGTAAACTTTTTCTAATTCAAGAGCATCGATATCCTCATTCCAAGCGGTAAGGGTTATAGATCCTGTTTCATCTGCAACAACAAAATCACAGACGCGGTGTGTATCACCACTCTTTGAGTTGATCTCTCGTTCTTCTTCTTTCTCATAGACTTTAAAAACTACGTCTAGGTGTTTTTCTAGAGGTTTAACCTCAGATATCTTCGCAGAATGCGTTTCATATTGATCTGTACTTTCGTATGACATTTTATACACTCATTGGGTACGAATTGAACTTAATCCTTATTTAAAAGCAAAAATATCTTACTGGTCACAATTTTTTTCATCCACGAAAAAAAGAAGGTTGTAAATCGTTCCGTTCGTCCTTTTCTACTTTAAAAATTAGGTTTATGTCCTAAGGAACGATTTTTGTAAGTGTTTAAAAGGTTACTGTAAATTCTATGATTACGTACGGACTTTTTCCCGTTTCTTGCCAACTGTAGCCAAATAAATAACAAATTGCTTCTCCGTATCTAATCCTAACAATTCATTGATTTTGTCATCATGATAGGCTGCAATTGCACACATCCCACAACCGATATTTTCTGCTGAAAGATAAAGATTTTGACACACGTGACCTGCATCTAGATGTAAATACCGGTATCCTCTCTCACCATATCTCCAAGTCATACGATAGGTATCTACTACCCATATAAATGTGACTGCACTCTTTGCAACCATTGATTGATCGAGCGCCGCTTCTCTCATTTTTACAGGTAGATTTGGATCTTTGGAAGTTTCTATAAGTTTGTGTCTTGTTGCAATATATCGATATAGTCCAGGTTCCATTCCTTCAATCCGATTGATCAATAAGTAGGTTTCAAACGCGTGACGAGCTCCAGCTGAGGGAACATTACGTAAAGTAACTGCTTTTAGGATTTTTTTAATCTCCTCAATTTCCAATTCATCAGAAAAATCAGAACGAATTTTTTCTAGCTCCCTACTCCGTACACCTTGAGTTGACCAGAGGAGCCAAGACAATTCATTTAGACTGAGAGATTCATCACTATAGGTTCGAATACTCTTTCTTGCTTCGATACACTCACGTAAAGACATTTGAGGGATATCTATTTGACTAGGTTCAACTAGATCTATAAGAGGATACTTAATGTCATACGTAACTTCCAATGGAGGTTGAGGAATTCCCTTATTTTGATCTGAAGCTTCCATATTCTGGTATTTCGTTTTTTTCATGAATTCTTTGCCAATACCCTTAACCATATTTTTAGCCAACCTATGGGGACCAATTTCCCAGCATTTTCCTAACTGCTACGATTTGTCCTAGGTGATATGAATTATGCTGGAGTAATACAAAGAAAGCTTGAAGTACGGGGGCATCACCCCAAGCAGGCATGGGTTTTGTCAGATCAACTGTTTTAGCTAATTCTTGAGCCTTTGCAAACCCTTGAGTCAACTTTTCCACCAAGTTAATAAAATTTGAATCATCGGCCAAATATTCCTCTCCAGGCCAGTTATTTGCATCGCTTATTACTTTCCAATCGACTTCTTTCCCCATTATAGCTTCAAGAATCGCTTCTTGCCACACAACAGTATGGTGAAGTAACTCCCAACAAGAATGGTAATTATTTGGAGGTTTCGTTCTTGCAATTTCAGGTGTTAATCCCTCTAATGCTTTTTCTGGAGGAAGATGTGTATTTTTACCCTTCAATCCCCTAAGAACCATTGGTATAATTTCATCAGGTAACATAGCATACAAGATTGAGTCAAGGAGTTAAAAAGCTTTTAGACAATGGAAAATTTTTCAAAAGGAATGATGGATGTAAGGTCGAATCTTTTCCTCACTACTCAGCCAAACATCTCGTAAAAGTTCAGGTTCATCAATTTGCGAGGAAAGACGACCCTCGGCATCTGTTTCGATAATTTTGAGCACTTTCTCCTGTACTTTGTATATATCCTTCATCGAACCACCTCTTCTAATAATAAACACTAATGTGATGTATTTTCCTCGCAATAAACTGATATCATAAGCATTCATAGCAAGATATTCCACTTGTGTTGAAGACATCCATGAGAAATTACTTTTAAGTAGGTGTAAAACAGTTTTAAAGATATCATTGACAGCTGTTGCTTTTTCTGTTGAATGAACGCTTTCGATCGCTGAATATATTCGAGAGTATAATATAACATTATCCACAGATCGAGAAACAAACCATGCAGGTAAACCAGCGCGTCCTTCAGGCTTTGAACTCCGTTTGAACATAAGATATGCTCTCAAATAAGGGAATAATTGACTCTCTCTTACGAAAATAATCAAAAATTATTAATTTTTCAGGTTTTTAGGGATTTTAAATCTTTCTTACCTTTTCTTAGAATTAGGTTTAAGGACCTAATTTCGGAAAAAACTCCTTTTCAATTGGCGAGAAAAGTATCTTTTATGGAAATTTCTCCCTCCATCTTTATTGGTCATGGTAGTCCAATGACAGCAATCGAAACAGGTTCATTTCAAACAGATTTAATCAATTTCGCACAATCATTAAAGAATGTAAACTCTATTCTAGTAGTTTCAGCTCATTGGGAGCAAAGTAAGCCACTTCAGATAATATCTGCTCCTAAACCTGAATTAATCTATGATTTCTACGGTTTTCCTGACGAATTATATAGATTAAAGTACAGTGTTTCCGGAAATCCAGACCTAGCAAAGCATATCGCGAAAACACTTGAGAGAAAAGGTTTTGAAACGTATCTTAATCCTGATCGCGGTTTAGATCATGGATCTTGGATCCCTTTATCTATCATGTTTCCTGAAGCAAGTTTTCCTGTACTTCAATTATCTATTCCCATTCCTAGAACCCCTCAGGAGTTATTTAAGATGGGTAAAGCTCTTGGACATTATAGAAAGGAGGGGATACTTCTCATGGGAAGTGGTAATTTGATACATAACCTTGGTCATGTAGCACACCAAGTTCGTGTAGGTTCAATCAATTACACTAACTTTTCAGACGCTCCAGTGGAAGAGTGGGCTCGGATGGCTGATAATTGGATTAAGGGGAAACTTAACAAATTTCAGATAAAAGACTTATTGGATTCCCATAAAATGATTAGTAATTTTAAAATGGTTGCCCCAACGACCGAACATTATGACCCTCTATACTTTATCCTTGGAACAAAGTTACCTGATGACCCAATTACACATTTTCATGAGAGTATTCAAGCAGGGAGTATTTCGATGCGTTGTTTTGCATTGGGAAATTGATCTAGATTAATGCATCAAATAGGGTCATTGGACGACCAACACTCGTCCTTTTTCCAGAATACTGAGTAATGAGTCCTTTTAAATTTAAACGACGTAAACTATCATAAATCGAACTTCGAGCAACCCCAGTTACTTCGACTAATTCTGGACGAGTAAGAGGGCCATAGGAGATGAGTATTTCCAGAAGTTTTCTATCTAGATCATGTACTAATGCTGGACGCTCATCTATAGCAAAGTTCGCTGGTTTTGTGGAGAGTTGGAGTAAAAGAATCTTTAACAAAAGTGAATCAGATCCAAGTTCTAATGACATTAACTCTTCCAAAGACATTTTTCGTATTAGACTGATCATTTCCGGAATAGTAGCTGTGGTCGGTAACTCTAATAGATCGCGTAAGCTATTTATTTCTACATGAAGCAGATTTAATTGAAGGAAATCCATAGGAAAAGGTGCTAGTGCGCTTCGAATTTCTTCTAATCGTAGATAGAAATAATAATGGTGTTTCATGGGATACAGAGATGGTAATTCTAATTCCTCTTGCATCTTCTTAAGAGAATTCCATGTTTCTTGCACTTGATCCTCAGAGAATATTTTTTTCATCTCTAATATTCGTTTCAGATCTTTTAACTCAGCCTCTTCGCGTTCTTTATCCATCTCAGATGAAATAACGCCCGTATACGTCATGATTGGTCAACTATCCATTTATATTCCAGTAAGAATGCTTTCTATGTTTAGGTACTTCTACAACATACAATGTTAGATAAAGCTCATAAGCAGCGAAGATCTTCAAAAATGACATCTCTTCACTCAATTAGTCACTTCAGTATTTTTTGAGGTACTATGACATTGGGATATCACCGAAATGAAAACCTTTTCACCTCCCATAAAATGCATTCCTTAAAATGAAAACAACTCAAATAATCTCAAACTCACCATTAGCTTCCACTAAGAAAGCTTATAAGGGATTATAACAGTCGAACTCTAGTCAAAGTCATATCTGGAGAGATTTGTAGTTGAACCTTTATCTTCTCATCAGAGCCTTAGTTCCTTTTCTTGGGACTTTAGTTATTACATTTTTACTTGTGAGAGGATTGCTGGTATATAAAAATCAGCCACGAAAGGAGATATCAATTTATTATGGTGCTAGTTTGGGGATATTCGCTTTTAGTATGCTTCTCTACAGTTTCACCCCTTTTTTGACTGAAGGTCAGGATATTTTAGCCGAAATTTGTTTAGGCGGGAGTATCCTATTATTACAACTGGGAACGATTCTCTATATTCAATATTGGCATAATATTTCACGAGAGGTCTTTCTTGTTTCAAAATTGTTTTATCTCATCTCTGGAGCAGGTATAGTTATTGTAGTGCTCAATTACAATCCTTGGAAGATATATTACCTTCGAGATCTTGGATATCATCAAGATTTATCCTTACAATTTTCGATAATTCTAGTATTAGTCCTTTTCTGTGGAACTCTAATCATGTATGTCATTTTGGAAAGAGTTAAGCAATCCTTAAGTCAAGAATTACAGTTAATGAAAGTAAAAGGTTTAGAAATTCAACGTACGGGCCACCAATACAATCCACAACTGTTGGATCAACAAACACGCTTTCTTAACAGTAGAAAAAGATTATCTGTGAATATGCGAACACTTACCATGATTAAGCTTTTTTGGATCTTAGGTGGGTTTTTAGTATGTCTAGGGATTGTACTACCAGGGACTTCATCTTTTAATGCCGATTCCATTGGTGTACTTCTCTTTTTTCTTCCCCAAGCATATTATGCGACTAAAGATAAATGGCTTTTAACCTTATTATTAGTTCAAAGAGTAAAAGTGAGGGCAAGGAAATTTCATGAGAGCTTCACAAAATTAGAGACACAATTTCCTCAGGAAATTGTTTATGAAAATCTCGAGACACTAGTAAAGTTCATCGAAAAAGCAGATGCCTTATTATACTTTCAGGAATCTCTAGCGGAATAATTAGTTTAGATTTTTCTACCCTTGAATAAAATCTTTAACTCTGAGAATTTACTAGGTTTAATTTTTATTATTATAAGTATTGAATTTCATGTGATTATTGGGATAAAATAGACACCGGAATAGATTTTCTTAGGAAATGATTTCATTAACAGGCAAGTTTATGTATTTGTGTGATAAAAACAAGATCCCATAAGATGAATACTATTCAACTTTTGAGATTTATTTTTCCTCTTTTCGCAGGATTAATCCTTTCCTATGTCAGTTTAAACGCGTTTATCCTGTTTAAAAGGAATCCTAAGGATAATTTCTTATTTTATTTCATCATTGCTCTTATTTTTATGGCTGTCAACATGTTAATCTATTCTATAACCCCGTTTTTAGAAGTCGGCCAGGAATCACTTGCAGAAATTACCTTAGGTTGGAGTATTATATTGATTATGATCGCCATCCCTTTTTACGCACATTATTTACATCTAATTTATCAAGAGATATCTTGGATTTCTAAAATTTATTATATAGCTAGTGGTGCAGGTTTTATTTCTCTTTTAAATAATCCATGGAAAATATACATGGTAGAAAATTTAGGTTTTTATCAAGATGTTTCATTACTGTTAATCATTCTGCTTTCTATCCAAGGAGGCTATATATTCATACTGTCTATTCAAGCTCTTAATACAATTCAAGAACGAATTGAATTAGAACTTACTTTTATTGGAAAAAACCTTAAGAAGTCTGCAAATGATGGAAACAGGAAGATTTCATCAGTAATGAAGAAACAAAAACAGCTCTTATCAAAAAAGAGAAATATTGATCTTCTAAAAGCCTCTTGGACTATTGGAATCTTTTTAACAATTCTTGGATTAGCTCTTCCAGGAACCTTATATTCTAATCTCGATTCAATAGGAATGGTCATAATCTTTTTCCCCCAAGCATATTTCTTGACAAGGGATAGAGATCTCTTAATCACTTTAAACGTCCATAAAGCTAGAGATAGTGCAATTCAACTTCAAAAAAGCCTATCTAAACTTCAAAAACAACTTCCTCAACAAGTTTTTAGTGCAGACGTTCAATCCCTACTTAAGTTTATCGAGAAAGCTGACTCTCTGTTATATTTTCAAGAGGAAGATAGTGTATGAATAAGAATTGGAAATAATATTCCGATCTTTCTGGATAATGGGGGATTAAACAAGAATTTTGTTGTAAGCTCATGTGAATAGTACCTATCAATGGATTTCTACTCTTCAAAATTTAAGAAAGTCTTTCTGTCATCTTCTTTAAATCTTCTAATAGTTCAGATCCCTCATGAACAAGAAGAGAATCCCAAAAATCCATCTTTGGATCAAGAGAAATTTTACCTAGGACTTCAACATCGAATTTTTGTTGAAACTCCGATGTTAACCTATTTAATAATTCATTTACCATTTCGGGGGTACCGTGAGGAACTTGATTGTATATTAAGAAAAAATCACGCGGTTTTAAAGATTTTTTTAGAGTAGAATATATCGTTTGAATTATGTATAAAGTAATGTCAAGAGAGTGAATTACAGGTCGATGAACAAGGATGATTGAATCAGCAATTGTTAAAGCATTAGCACTATTATAGGAGAGATTTGGAGCAGTATCTAAAAAGAGTCTTTGGTATCCTTGTTTCTCTAATAACTCTCGTAATAATGAAAATTGTTGGAGCGCTTTTAAATGGGGTTTTTCTGTCATTTCTAATAATCCCTCACCCAAAACTGGACGAGGATCTGCAAAAATTACATCAAGATTGCGTATAGTTGTTGGTGTAACGATACTGGTGCTTTTAGATTTACTTAAAAGAAAGTCATTTCCATATTTTTTAGGAGGGGTTTTCGCAGGAAGATTTGCTTGAAACGATGGTGATCCAAAATCACAATCCATTATAATTGTTTTTAATCCTGTTCTTGCAGAAGCAGCAGCCATATTTAAGGCGATAAAACTTTTTCCTGATCCTCCCCTAAAGCTATGAGTAGCAATAATTTTCATCTTGGTCCCCTAGTTCCTCAAATAGTGACAAGGCTAGTTATTCATTAGTTTCGATACTTCTTATACGATATTGAATATCATTCCTCTTAATTTCTTGGACTATTAGACCTCGATTTAATAAGTATTGTAATGCTAAATCGATTTCTTGAGTAGGTAATTTGTCGCTTTTCAAAAGAATAGCTCTAGAAAGAGGTTGTTGTTGCAAAAGAGTCAGAGAAACCATATGAGCTGCTTCATTATTATTTCTCATCGTTTCAACATACTTAGGATCGTATAATGAACGAGGTAAAGAATAGAATACAGCCTTTTTATCTTCGAATCGGGTTAACCCTAATTCTCTTCCGTAGAATTTTAAAAGTAATTGTCTCTTTACTAATTTTTCCGCACGAACGTACGCAGTATTGGGATGGACATCCAGAACATTGGCTAGATCAATTCTAGAAATCGGCATTCCATCGTTCTCGTCTTCGAGAGTTTTAATAATATCTAAAGTTTCTTGGAGATACCCTACTAATTCAGGTTTCTCCTCTGATAATAATAAATCCGTAATTATGTCTAATCGGGATGTCAGATCTTCTACTTTTTTATTCAAAACGAGGATTTCTGATTTAATCTCTTCTAGTGTACTCATTGTTTCTATTCCTGTACTTTCAGTGATTGTTCTAGTTTGTATTGAAGATCGTCGTTTTGGTACCATAAAATCTCTTCATTTAGAGATTTCACAGTGAATCCCATATAAAACCTTCGGTTTATTAAATACAAATATTTATGCGATTCGTAATATTTATAAATATATTGTTGTCATAAAATATTTTGTCGGATTAAGTAAATTTCTCCATTATACTCCGACATTTGAGAGATGAGAGAATGAAAAGACGTTTTACAGGTTCAATAATAATTATTATGTTAATTTTCAATTTTATTTATCTTTTTGATATAGGAGGTTTAACTACTAGCCCTCTTAATGAAAGAAACATACATACTCTTCGTGAAGAAAGAGAATCAGAGTCAAATCATGTTATTCAAGATTCAAATACAGATATTCAAAGTAAGGTGAGCACTATCCCAATCGGATGGACTTATGGGTCGAAACTAAGCATTAATCCCGTAGTACCTCAGAATGATTATCAGATTAAGCTTATTCTTACTCCTGAAAATTTTGATTATTCACAAGCGACAACAGATGGAAGGGATATTCGGATTCAGGATCTTTCGGATAACCCATTAAACTATTGGATTGAGTCATGGAACTCTTCTGGAAATTCGATAATATGGATCAAAGTTCCACTCGCAGGAACATCAGAGATCATGATGTACTATGGTAATCCCTCTGCTATAGATGAAAGCAATGGAGATAACACTTTCGTCTTTTTTGATGATTTTGAAGGGGGAAGTATAGATCTTACCAAATGGACTACAAACATTGGTGTATATAGCTCAGCTAGTGTTTCAGGAGGAATATTAACAGTAACTACTGACAATCCTGATGAACGTAATGGAGCGGCAATGTTAGGATTTAATGATTTTTATTTTATTAATCCTGGAGCGGATACATTTAATGCTTACCTTAATAATTCACTTAATTTCGGAGAAATAAGTCGTGGACATAGAATTCAGTCAAAGAAACAATATGGAAGCACTATAACCGAGAATGCTCTCGAATTGAATTCATGGAATACACGTGATATCCGATGGATTTCAGGTTCATTAGTGCAATATAATAATGGGTCTTCTATCATTACACATACTAATAGCTCCTGTATTCCTGATTTCCCTCTTGGAGTAAGAATTTTAACCCACGCGATGTATTATGGACTTGGCTACGGGTGTAGTGGAGCTCTCAATTCAATAAGCACAGTGGGACAACCAGGACGTGCACTAAGAACGCGTTCGCTTTCGAATTGCGCTAATGATGGATTGGTTCCCCCTAGTATTCTGGTCGATTGGGTTGCTGTTAGAGAATGTGTAGAGTATGAACCTGCAGTCACGGTTATTGAACCCATTACAATTAATTCCCCTCCAAAGGATCAATATTCTAAAGTTTCACAAGGTCATTACCCAGCATCCTATAGTTTTGAAAATGACCCCAGTTTTCCATATGTCGCAATGACCCGATCAGGATTGCCAACATTAATGGGTCAACCCCCTAACGGATGGGTTCCCCATTATTCGGGACAAGCTGGGACAGTGAGGGTTATAGATGACTACATGGGCCACAAAAAGGTAGTGGAGTTATTTAAGAGAAGGGGAAGTTTTGGGAAATCAAGAACAAGTATGGCTAAAACATTTCCTACTAGTGCAACAGTTGGAACGATTGAATTCTGGTTTAATAAAGCCTCAGATACAGGTCGTGATGCGACAAAATTTATACTCTTAGGAACAGGAGGCTCTATTGAGCTTGGAATAGAAAATCAGGCTCTTTACAGAGGAGTATATGCCTCTAGAGTCAATATTAGTGAATATGTTTTTCCTAAAGATACTTGGAAGCAAATACGAATTGATTTTGATATTAGCCAGGGAGGTTGGCAGGTACATCTTGACGGCACAGTGTATGGATCAGGATATATCTTTCCATTTGAAGGTTCGCCGACTGAAATAACTGGATTTGATGTCCGATCGCTTGGATCAGAAATCCCCGATGCTCAAGTTATAACAGGCACTCATGCTTTTTATTTTGATGCGTTTGGTTATTCGTGGGATCCATTTTATACGATTGGAGATAACTTAAATGAAGGATTACTCCTAGACTTTGACCCGATCACAAGAAGTCGGACAGATTGGGAAGGATATTATCCAGCCTCTGAAGGATACGATGAAATCCCAGCAGGGGGTCAACCCGATAATTGGGGGTATTTACAAGGAGGTAGTGCTTATGATGAAAATAGACCTGCCCCTGAAATGTATGTTCTCGACTCAAAAACAGATGGTTATGGAAATACGCACAAAAAAGTTCTCTATTGTCAGGATAATACTTATGGCACTGTTTTTACCGGAAATGGAGTGTGGGATGAGTCTAGATCCTCTGGAACAGTAGATTTTTGGATTTTAGTTCAAAATAATCAATATTTGTGCACTTGGGGTCTGTTTGCAGAAAATTCAACCTACCATTATTCGGTACGATTAGGACTTGATGACGGACCTGTTACTGGAAGACATGAATTGTCAGTCTGGGATGGTACTACTCGTATACCTGTTGGGATTATTATGTCACAAAATAAGTGGTATCGATTTTCAATTGATTTCTCTGATGATGGTTTGTATGCAGGACTAGCTCCTCACACCTACCGGGTTAGATGGTATGATTCAGATGGTGATTCTTTACTTTATGCCTCCCCTGACCTTGGGTTCTCTATGGATGGAAAAAGTGTCGGATTTCTAACCTCAACTGGGGATTCAACTGAGGCAAACATGCATTTTGATGCGATGGGTCATTCTTGGGATCCTAATTATAATATTGGTGATAACCGATTCCCAGCTGTTTATGAAGGACCCGAGCTTGCAGAACCAACGTGGATTGGTTATTCAATGGATAGTACTGCTAATGTAACAATTGAAGGGGATACTTCTATGGTATTACCTTCTCTAGGGACACACGACATACAGATCTACTATGGCGATACATATGGTAGTAGTTATCGCTCTGAAATTCACCCTTTCCAGATCATGGGGAATATTGATATTGCTACTCCTGAAAATATTGCCTATGAACAACCTATGAGTGGTTATTATCCTGGTACTTATGGCTTTGAAGATCAACCGCATGGAACATTTGGAACTGAGATTGATTTTATTGACGAATTTTGGGAATCTGTTCCTGGAAGTGCAGATTTCGTTGATATAATACTGTGGGGAACGGAAGTTCAGAACCACAGTAATTTTATTATGATTAGAGATGCACAGAACTCGAGATGGACTTGGGCGGTTCATCAATTTGACAATCCACCTGCCTCAGGGGTTATTGAATTTTATCTTCTTACCTATGCTGCCGCTGGAACACAGTACTTTCATTTACGGGCTACAGACGATACTCCTGCGATCGAGATGCGAGTAACATATAGTGCACCTTTAATTTACCAGCAGTATTTTGATGGCTCTTCCTGGCAAGATATTGCAATTTATAGTGATGGTTCTTGGTTGCACAATTCTATTTTATTTGACTGTGAGGTAGGAATTAATGGACAATTCAATTGGACAGTCAGTCATGAAGATGGCACGGAAGTTGGACGAGTAGAGAATATCGAATTCCGTAATGACTTGAATACTCTCGACGAAATATATTTTGCAAGCACTAATGCTGGTACTCTCTCCATTAGGTATGATGCATTTGGTTTCAGCTGGGAAGGTTATTCTGTTGGCGATAATCTTAATGAAGGTTTACTGCTTAGTTATGCAGATATCGCCCTGAAGCAAGGACATTATCCAGCAACTTATAGTTTTGAAAATGAGAATGACTATGATACTGGTCTTAATATTGAATTTTTAGATGAATATCATGCATCAGGGTCATTTGTTGGAACTGCTGTTTTTGATGGTCCTCTTTATGGTCATCGTAACTATTACCATATTGGTGATGCGCAAGGAGGTCATTATACTTCTGGTGTGCATATCTTTGACAGTCCACCATCTGTCGGTACCTTAGAATTCTTTGTTTTAGGTAATACTCCTCATGGAACTACGGGTACCCATCATTTTATATTAAGGGCCACAGATGACACTCCTGCGATTCAAATGCGAGTTAATTTCATAGGGGGCGGTAATGGGATATTTCAATATTACGATGGCTCCGCTTGGCAAGATATTGCTAATTTTATTGCATACAATTGGTACCATCACTCTATTTCATTTGATTGCACCGCGGGAATTAATGGACAATTTACTTATATTGTAAGTTTTGAAAACGGGACTGAAATAGGTCGTGTAGAAAATATAGAATTTGTAAATAATCTTTCTACACTTGATGAACTGTATTTAGCAAGTGATGTTCCCACTTATTTAATCAGTACATCGTGGGATGCTTTTGGATTCAGCTGGGATCCTAATTACAATATCGGTGATAATCTCCTTGAAACTCTTGAACCTCTAAGTTCCCTTCGCTATTCATTGGATGGACAGGTTAATATTTCTATTCATGGAAACCATACTATACCATGGCCTTCTCCAGGAAGCCATACCATTCAAGTTTTTGGGTCAGATTATTTAGGAAACATCTATAGTTCAGATTTACGATCATTTTCCATTTTTTCGCCTGATCCTCCAAGTATTTCTGGTCCGAATGATTTCACGTTTAATTATGGTGACTCAGGATATTCCATACTATGGTCTGTCTCTGATCCTGAACCCTCCAATTATACCGTTTATCAAAATGGGACAATATTTGCTGAAGGTACTTGGACTACATTAGTACTGGTGTCTTTAGAAGGAATAGAGCAAGGAAATCATAATTTCACATGTGTAATAAGTAATTTATATGGATTAAAGGCAAAAGACGAAGTATGGATAACGGTTCTTCCCGCCGCTCCTGATACTACCCCCCCAATGATTTCTTCACCTTCTGATTTAACTTTCGAAGAAGGAAGTATAGGTTATTCCCTAATCTGGATAGGATCAGATAATCGCGCACCATGGTGGGCATCTGTTATCCGAAATTCAACGTTAATATACAATCAAGCCTGGATCGGGAATGATATTGTTATTTCCCTTGATGGAACTCCTCCTGGAGTATATTTCTATAATTGTACTTTATCTGATGAAGCAGGTAACTCTATTTCAGATATTGTTAAGGTAAGTATTTATCCAGCAGTTCCTGATACTCAAGAACCATTGATAACTCCCCCTAACCCTACTACATTTGAACTCAATACTCCAGGTAGCACGATAACATTTATTTGTGTGGAGAATCACCCTTATATCTATAGAGTGTCTGTTAATGGTACAGAAATTCTCTATAACCCGTGGCGAGGTGAAAATATTACAGTTTCAGTTGAAAACCTGTTAGTTGGTAAATGGAATATTACCTTAGAACTTTGGGATCTTGCTGGTAACTATGCCTCTGGAAATGCAGATGTGGAAATTATTCATCCGCTTCCAGATATAACCCCTCCATCAATCAGTCAGCCTGCTGATATAATGGTTCTTGAAAACATGGGAGGTACGATTACTTGGGAGGTTATTGATGATCATCCCCAGTTCTTCGTTCTACTACGGAATGGAACCTTGATCTATACGCAGGATTCTTGGGAAAGCGGTTTAATCCAGTATTCTTTCACCTCCCTTCCACTTGGGAATTGGGTATATACACTGACTGTTTGGGATCAAGCTGGAAATAGTGCAAGTAGCTCAGCTGTGGTGAGAGTCGTTGAAGGTAGTGAATACGACAACCTTCCTCCAGAAATAAACCATCTACCTGATATTACTATTACATTTGGTACTGTAGGAAACTCACTTACATTCTATCTGTTTGATTCATATCCCCAAGGTTACAGAGTTTATCTCGATTCAGTTATTATTGCAGAAGAATCATGGACTACTACAAATATTCAAGTCAAGGTATATCTAGATGGTTTAGCTGTTGGTATGTATTATGTTAATCTGACTGCATGGGATATCTATGGTAATTGGGATTCTCGATTGGTCAAAGTTACCGTTGATGGGGATGTTGATCCACCGACCATTTCTTCTCCTCCAGATACAATCGCTTATAAAGGAAGCGATTCAAAGCTTGTTTGGGAGGTAGATGATGCTGCACCATCTCATTTTGAAATAAGAGATCTTTCCAATGGTTCTATTATTAGTGAAGGACCTTGGTCAGGAGAAGATATTGAGTTTGATATCGAACAACTCGACCTGGGTGTCGAATATCATCTACAATGTACGGTATATGACATGTCTGGAAATTTTGCTAAAGATGATGTACGAGTAACGCTCCTGAAACCGAGTTCAGCTCCAGGATTCGAATTCCCAGGAATTATAAGTCTCCTACTAATTCCGATTTTGTTTAAAAAAAGAGGTCGAAGGTGTAAAAAATGAAAAAATTGATAGTAAACCATCAAAAGAATGCAAAAGTTAGTGGTCGCATTATTAGTATATTGCTTGTTTCTATACTAAGTGTGTCAATAGTCAGCTCAGTTGTTTTAACACAAATGAATATAGCTCCCATCTTGGAAAGGAATCAAGCAATACAAGGATTAAAAAACTTACCAGCGAATTATGAGGAGAAGTTTGAGGATCTTACTAATACCGATCAGATGGTTGATGAGAGTTTTGACTATCTATCCGATCAATGGTCTCCTGGAGAAGTTTCGTTTCCAGTATCCGCAGAGTATCCTTACTCTGAAGAGATATTATATTCATCTATTATTGATGAATGGAAAACCCTTCCAGGTTACTCTTATTCAAAGAAAGTCATTGATGATGTAGAAATTATTGATGTACAAACACCTCACAAATCAATGAATATAAAAACTTCAGAATATGATGGGAAAAAGCTCATCGATAAGACGATAATTACTGGTAAACCTCAAATTACGCCTATAGTACCTGATATCTCAGCTTTTAAGGATATTAACATTCCTGTAAAGGCTGATATTGCGGGAAGTGGAGCTAGTGTAGCTAAGTACAATTTTACTTCAAAAATCATTGAATTCGGGTTAGATATGACCCTTTCAAACATTGATAAGGAGCTAATTTATGAATTTTTAGGATTTCGATTCAGAGCATGGGCTAAAGTCATTCTTATTTTCCGAATAGTGTTTCCCGTAAAAATCACGATTGAATATCCTGCTGATGTAGTTGAAGGGCATAATTATGAACTCCGATGTACTGCTCTTCCTATTGATATTCCCAATAAAAACGAATTTGAGATCAATATTGATATCGATATTGGGTTTGCTATTGAGAATTGGTGGTGGCACGGTCATCCATGGACACACACTGTGACACGGTGGAGTTTTCTTAAATGGGTAGCCACTGGAGGTTTTTGGGGAGGAAATGGGTACTATACTGCTACAGTTACCGATTACATTAACTGGCATTGGGATTGGAATACGTTGTATAGTAAGACTCTCGCAGAATTTTCCTATCTGGCCACCTCGAGTTATAGAACACCCATTGGAGGTGAAATGGTTACTCTTGCCTTTTCTGAAATCGATGTGTTTTCCATTGTAGATGCTGGGTTTTTGTCTGATATGATATATCTTGGTATAGGCTTGGGAAATGTCGATGTTTATGGCAAGATGGTTACCGGTACTGTACTCGTCCTTCCATCCCTCTTATCATCAAGATCAGTGACATGGACTAGTTCAAATCAGACTCAAAAAATACCATTCTCTGTCAGTGATGCTTTATCAACTTCTGAAATAACTTTTACTTTGAGTACTCTGATTTATCATTTTGATAGAGCTATAGCTCACCCTACTATAACCTTAGGGGCCAAAAACTTCTGGTGGGGATGGCTTTGGATACCATTAGGTGATTGGTTAGGGAGCTATACATGGTATCTGGATCCCATGCCTTTACCAATGCTACCAATGGTCTCTTTTGAAACAATTTCCACAACATTATCTGTTAGAGAAGATCATGATACGAATTATGCGTTTTCTATGGATGTAACGGAACAGGGTCCTGATCGATATCTCGTCTCGCTTGAAAATCCGAACTTAAAAATTGGGAAAAGTGACACGATCGATCTCTCGATATCTGGACTGCCAGATGAATATCAAGCATATTTTTCAAAGGAATCTCTGCAGCTTTTTGGAATGCCAGAAATCTCATCCTCACCTGATTTCCCAACTAGCACAAAAGCAGAAGCAACATTGATAATCTTTCCTCCTCAACATTCATCACTCAGTCCTGGGGCTTATACCTTTACCATTACTGCCACTAGTAAAGGCCGAGTCCTACACAATTTACCCGATCCCTCAATCAATGAAGTAATTGATTTTACTGTCCCAGAAATCGTAGATTTGGAGTTTAAGCTTGAAGATTCCATTTATTCGGGAGAACCGATCATGCCAGGATCATACTTCCCAATTAGCTTCTATGGAAGAAACACAGGTAATCTAAATGACACCATTACTGTGAATGCTACTCTTCACACTCATCATGAAGAGCTAACTTGGATTGAAAGTTTCCAATTAGATCCTTATAAATCAGGATCTGGACAATATTTCTCCTCAGAGTTTGGATTCCAATATTCAAAAGACGATTTTTACCCTGATCCTGGATTCCATCGATTAGAAATACAGGCGATGAGTTTACGATCTCCTTTTGTTTATGATAAGGAAGTCATATATCTCTACTTTGCTGAAGATTATAATGTTACATCGCAAGTGTTCCCAGAAGAAACGACAGTTTTTGCCAACTGGGAGACAGAATTTCATGTGTTACTAAATAATACAGGTAATGCATATGACAATTATTCAATAAATCTTGGTGGATGGAATACCTATCTTGAACATCCTGATCGAATACTCAATGTTGGTCCAGATGAAGTTAGGGAGTTTACCGTTAACTTATCTATCCCTGATCCATCAATTGTGTCACCTCAACCATATATTTTCAGAATCGAAATTCAATCAGAAAATGATCCAAATGCAGTAAGTATCCATGATGTGAAGGTTGATATTCTTGCTCCTGATTATGTTCCCCCTGCGATTACAGGTCCTAATCCTTCAGAGATCCTAGTTTATCCACAGACTTCTCTCTCCTTAGGACCAACATGGTCTGCTTTCGATCCGTATCCGAATACGTACGAGATGTACATCAATGATACCCTTCATGATAGTGGTTCTTGGACTAATGATACTCTCATCAATGTTCCCCTCACTGGGATAAATCCAGAACCAGTAGGGCTTCATAATGTAACAATTCTGTTTAGAGACATTAGTAGTAATGTTGCAGTCAGTCAAGTATGGGTCTCCATCAAGCCTCCTGACACAAAAAATCCAATTATTATCCCACAACCCGGAATATCGTCATTACCTCTAAATTTCATAGAGGATCAAATTATTGAGTGGGTATGTACAGAGGATTATTTGTTTAATATCACAATTCTCCGAAATGGCACGAAAATTACCCATGATGACATATTTGTTGAAAGAGACTTAGTCAATTCTTCAATTTGGTATGTAAAGTGCACAGTACGACCAAGCACCTTACTAGAAGGAAGTTGGAATTATACCCTACTTATTCAGGACATGGGGGACAATTATGGTGTTTCTTCAAGATTTCTCGAAATCACTCCCTTCGACAATGTTATCTCAAACATAATTGAATATCCTAATGGGTCAGCGCTCTTAGGTCATGGAGAATCCTTTTCAATTACTGTTGCAGATCCATACCCCGACAAGTATGAAGTATTTAATGGTGCTCAGTTAATATCAAGTGGTTTTTGGCAATCTAATGTCCCTATCGGTTTTAACGTTGATCTGTTAGAATTATCGGTAGGCTCGAATAGCTTAAACTTTTATTTCTATGATCTTGCAGGGAACCAGCTCAATCTTCCTTGGCCATTTACATTGAATGATATTGATCCTCCTACGCTTCTAAATGCCCCTAGTGATTTTACTATATTTGAACACAACTATTCACAAGTAGATCTGCAATACTGGGAAGTTACTGACTGGGATGTAACTCCCGGAGTGTATTCGATCTATCAAAATGCAGAACTGAAGATAGAGGGGAGCTGGTCCCGTGGTAACAGCTCAATACCAGTACCAGTTCAGAATCTTGAACCAGGGATTCATACATTCGATGTTTACTTTGATGATGCCACTGGAAACACACGATACGCATCTCTTCAAGTTACTATGCTTGACATTATTGAGCCCTATGTATATCCCCTTCAGAATATTCAATTTGAACCATTATATACTGCTGACTGGTTTGAATTCTTCATAGAAGAAGTTCACCCATTATCCTATTCGTTATATAGGGAAGGAACTCTTTTACGAAGTGGTTCAATATCTAATGACTTTCCAGTAGTTTTTGTCCAAATTGAAGACTATTCTTTGTCAGTGTATAACTATACACTAATAATTGAAGATGAATCAGGAAATCTTGGCTCTCAAAGTGTCTTAGTGAAAATTACTGACTCAAATCCTCCACTTATAAGGCGACCAGCAGATATTGTTATAACTGAAGGATCCACTGGTCAAGTAGTTACGTGGGAAATTCTTGAAGCGAATCCATTAAACTACTCTCTGTATCATAACGGAATCCTTGAGGTTTACGGAGCATTGGAGACTGATAGTATATCCTACTCGCTTGATGATCTGAGTTTTGGAGCTCACACATTTACCCTAGTAGTGTATGATCTGTTTGGCTCATCTCATGCATGTACCTCACATATAACTGTGTTAGATATCACAGCACCCACTATATCATATGTTGATGACTGTAGATTTGTGAAATCCGATCCTAACGCATTCATTGAATGGAAAGCATACGAGAAACACCCCCAAGATTATCTTATCACAATAGAAGGAGACGCTTTACCGCCTGAGTCTTGGGATGGTGGTGATGTTATCATTCGATTTAGTATATGGGAGGCTGGAAATTATACGGTTGAAATTACTTTACGTGATACATCAGGAAATACTATTTCTGATAAAGTTGAAGTCGAAATAGTAGAAGAAGAAACCGTCTATAAGATGAAAAAGATCTCACCAAGTTTCAGTTTATTTATTGGATTACTAGTCGTATTCTGTATAGGATATCAAAGGAAATTTAGGAGTAAACGCAAGGAGAGATAAAAATCTCCTCCCTTTTCTTTTTTACATCTAATTTAACGAATTAATTGCCGACAGAATAAGCAGAGGATATTTTTTGTTAAAAAACATCGATAGTAAAGTCAATAAAGCAATATAGCATGATTTAAGGGATTAAAAATGAAAAACCAAAAGAAAATATTTTCGAACTTATGTTTGAGTTTATTAATTTTATCGATTGTGATGATTGGGGTATCTAAAGCAGGAGTTACTAATGGTAGTATAGTAAATGCCTCTGAACGGCCCCATATCAGGGTAGAAGCATTACCAAAAGCAAATTTTACTGATAGCTATAGTAGTTATCCATATGACGACGACTCGGATGGTATCTATGAAGAGCTTCATTTAGTTGTTGAGTTCTCTGTGAATGAGCTGGGTCGATACAAAGTTGTTGGATGGCTCCTAAATCCTATTACTGGTCAAGACCATCATTTTTATAGTGATCCTGCGACTTTCACAAGTTTGGGAATATATAATTTCTTATGTATTCTTCCTGGCTCTTGGATTTGGTCTCAACACACCACAACTTCCTATACTATCAATTATATTTATTTGGAAGAAGTGGATAACAATGATGATTATATAGAAGAATGGGATTATGCGTACAATCCATATACAACGAGCACCTATAATTCTGACGACTTTATTCCCCCTCTAGCCTATTTTACAGGGTATTTTTCCACTTCACTTCTTGATACTGACGACCCAAAGGATGGTCTAGCTGATTTTCTCGCAGTAGATATCGAAGTACAGGCTGATAGTAATATTGATCTAGAACTTCAAGTAGAATTAGACCTAGAAACTGGAAATCACTGGAATTATGAGTATGCACCTGAATTAACACCAGGAACTCATATAATCCAAGTTACTTTTCCAAGTCAAATCTTTTACTCTACCCTTGAGACCCGAAATTACACTTTTAATTTTTTCCTTTACGATCTGGACGAATGGGAACAAATTGACTGCTTTTACGACTTTCAATCAACGTATTATAATTATCTAGAATTTACTCCCCCTGGAGCTAGTCTAACTAAGAATATTAGTGATTACGGGATTGATACAAATGCCGATGGAACATTTAATTATGTCCAATTGGATATAGAAATTGATGTTGTTAAGAAGGGCATTTATAGGGTAAATGGTTATATTAGATCTGATAATGGATGGCAAGACGATTATATTGAAATGGATTTTTCTCTTCTGGATGTAGGAGTACAAGCTGTTTCTTTTAAAGTTGATAGGCACTTCTTCTATTCCCAAACTAGTGGATCACAAGTTTATATTTCAGAATTGTATCTGAGTGAATATTTAGAGGATTATGGGGATCTAGAACTCGAATATTCATTTGATCGAATCAACTTCTCTCATCAGTATAGTTATGATGATTTTGATCCACAGAATGCACGAATCATTGAAATGAGTGGTGATTATGGTGTAGATTTCGATTCAGATGGTTTTTTTGATGTGTTACGAGTTGTGTTCTCAGTAGAAGTAACTGTGGATTGGATTGACTTGGATCTTGTTGCTGAACTTGAAACTAATTCCACAGGAGAACTTTACATGGATAAAAGCTTTCGATATTTTGGTCTCTCACTAGGTAATAATGAAATATTTCTTGATTTTCCTTGTGATCAATTGAATTATTCAGGATTTAATGATACATTAGTTATCCGTCATTATCATCTATATCAAATAGGCGGGGATTATCAGTCACTTGATATTGAGCACAGAGAATGGATCCTCAGTAGTCATTATAGTTACGAACAATTCTCCACTTTGACCCCAAATCTTATTGAAATCACATCGATATGGCCTAATTCAGGAGCTGTTTATTCTACTAATGCCTGGATTGGAGTTGGGGTCGAATTTCGAAAGTTTGGATTTGCTGATGCGACTTCTGTAAACGTTATGGCATATTTAGACGATACACCTCATTCTCTCACTTTTCTAAATTCAGAAGACTGGGGGGAAGAGGAAGTATGGCATTATGATTTACACATCGATGAAGATGGGATCTGGACGATTGAAGTTGAGATAATGAACACAAATGGGCCATCAACATCTGGAAGAACTATATTAGTTGTCTGTAATCCCCCTGTTCTAAATAAGTTAAGCTTTAGCTATCCTTCTGTAATGGTTGGAGGCACTATTGAAGTTTTTGCGGATGTTTGGGATGCAGCTGGAATAGATAAGGTTAAAATGTGGGTAGATACAAATACAAGATCTGTACAAATTCTAATGGATAAAATCGGCCCCTCTGATATGGGTGAGCTTTTTTCAGGTTCATATACTTTTGAGGAAAGCGGAGAATTTTGGATTTATATCGAAGTCATCAATGCATTTGGTCTTTCATCAGATATCGGTGGAGATCGGATTCTAGTCCTTGAAGCACCTGAAATTCTAGATGTTGATGTTTCTCCTCGTAGATATGTAGAGCTAGGAATCCCTTTTACTGTCGAGGTCGAGATTTTACGTGCAGATATACCAATTAGTGATGTAAGTATGACTCTTATAGATGAGGAGATGAATAGTACTAATTATACATTGACACTTTCAGATGATACAGAGAAATCCGTTATCTATAGTAGTATCGAAATAACCCTGCAGAAAGTAGGTGACTATGATTGTACCGTCGAAGTTACTAATGCAAAAGACCAGGTTTCAACCTATACAATGACAATTGTTATCGAAGCAGAAGATATAACTAAGACTATCTCTCCTGCTTTTGAGTACTTAATACTAGTAGGATCGCTCATAGTGGTGTTACTAACTCGAAAACGCTTTAAATAAACTGAAAAGTCCCTTTTTCTATTTTTTTATTTTCTCCTCTTTTTTTACAAAAAATAAGGGCGTAAACGGAAATTAAAACTGTCGATGTGTAGGATATTTATGAGATCCAAAAATATTAAATGATGAAGATTCTGGATTGCATTTGATATGGAAAAGAGAATTCACTTTGTAGTGATACTTTTCATCGTTACTCTCTTTATATCCTGTTCTGCATGTTTTCCCCAACATTGTATCTCAACAACAAATGTAGACACGTACTCGTTTGACAGCGGGGATTGGTTGGTTTGGACTATAGCAAAACTCAGTATCAGCGGGGAAAATTTCGACAACGATGATTTCCTATTCTCTAAAAGGTCATTAGAATACTATAATCTTACTGGACCGTATGTTCAACAGGGAGATTTACTCAGATATCATATATTAAATGTAACCCATTTATATTATGATCTCTACATTAAAGATATTAAGATTGATTGGTTTAAGGGCCCTGTATATCCAACAACATTTAAAATAATGTATTCATTAAACCACGATTGGGAGACCTGGATTATAGGAACAGAAAATGAATCAGCTTTCGATGTGATTCTCAACAGTAGTTCTGTATCTATTGCGATCGATTGGGTAGATTTTTTAGATTATAATGGTAGTTCACAAAGTAATGAAACCCATTATTACGTTACTCAAACTTTTATAAATCGAACAAGTGGTTTATTAGTTTTCTTCAACCAGAAAGTGATCAATACGGATATTCAAATAGATTACAGACTTGAGTACTTAGGTAAGTTCCAATATGATCCATATAAACGAAGTAAACTATTTTCATATAGTGGATATCTTGGAATAATACTTACACTTATTATTTTAGTAAAACAAAATCGGAAAAAACCTATAGTAAGATTTTGAATTTTTCTGAATGTCGTCAAAGCCTAATTTCGCGACCTTTCGAGAATTGTCATATAACCAACGTTTAACATAAGAAAAGCTTTACATTCGCTTTATATAGTCTAAATGTCATTTATCTTTAGTTAATTCACAAATCTACATATTAGAGTATATGTAATTTAGCGAAATTTGATGTTTTTTAGCCAAAATATCCTTTAAAGCTAATTGTCCCTTCTAACAGATTTTTTTTGCTTACCAATATTGTTTTTGTTATTTTGTCGCTTAACCAACGATCAATGACATTAATAACATCTTACATGTCGTGATCATTAAATATCAGCTTTGCAACCAAATGAGGTTATCTCTTCGGGTGTTTGAGAATATTAGTGAGATTTATTCGAAATTCGTAAGGA
>JAEOTM010000172.1 GCA_016839815.1 Candidatus Hodarchaeota archaeon | reverse complement strand
GTTTCTTTTTCCGATTTGTTAAATTGAATTTCTGAACAAAAGTTATTCCATTCAATCAGCTTGAAGTTAGACTGAATATATTCATCTAATAAATTTTCTGAATTAGTCATTTCTTGATATTTTTCATATATATTCTCTAAATCAATGTGATGTTGTATAGGTAACTTTAATAGTTCAACTGAATTCTCTGTTACTAATGTAGCAGAAAAATATTTTCCAATTGAGCCGTTTGCATAAAATCTTGACTCAATTTCCTCATGGATTCGGTGATTGTGTCCTACAATAATTGCCTGTGACGATAGATTCTTCTTTGCTCTGTATGTTGAAACATAATCTTCAAGGGGTGGAGTATAATTAACCCAAAAGTCCTGATCACCATGTTCAATCCAAATATGGTGATCTTTGTAATTGTCTCCAATAAAGTGGATATCAAGATTTCGTTTTAATTTGAAGCGAAATTGGGTATAGAAAGAATATGGATCGTGATTACCGGACATAATATGAATTCGTTGATCTCCAAGAGTATCTTGGATATTAGAGAGCTCATTAAGAAGTGCAATACCTTCATTATCTGATTCTAGAAGCTCACTTACACGATCGATATTGAATATATCTCCAGCAATAACAATTGACCGTACTTGATGTGTTTCACAAACCCTTTTGATTTCAGCTAGTCCTTCTTTAACCATTTTATTATTTAATCCCCAGTGTAGGTCAGAAAAAACTAGGAGTGGATAAGCGACAGTGGTTGGTTTCTCAATCCTTTCACTTGGGCCTAAACTCTGTAGAATATGAGTATATATCTCTTGGATTAAATCCTTCAATTCATCATTAAGTGACTCGACAGCTGTTATTGGCATCCTTTTTGTCAGATTATATTTCATTTCTGCAAAACATGCATATCCTTGAATAAGTTTCTCACCCTGTTCTTCAGATATGAGATTTCGGTTTATAGCTGTTTGAAATCGGTCAATGGTTGAAAAAGTAAACGTAGTTCCTGTAAGAACAGCCAAAATGGTACTCAGATCTTGTAATGCTGTGATAACTGAATGTGTCTTGAATATTGAATCATAAAGAAAAGGTTGACAAATTCTAAGATTCTCTCCAAGAGAGTTATTCTCATTTCTAAGTGATTCAGTAACACGAACGAGGATTGGAATAATGTCTGGAAGAACATTTTTGGTGGAATCAGTAATCTTATCACGTAAAAATTGACCTTTACCTATGGGTTTTTCATAAATGGGAACCATATTAACGATCGATTTGTAAACAGACCAACAATACTTTCTAATCCCATCTTTTTGTTCTTCTAGAGAGACTTTAGTTTTCCGAAGTGCTTCGATTGAGCTTAACATCTCTTGAAGTTGGACTCTTTGTCTTTCTTCTAAGAAATGTTCCTCTCCTTGCAAGAAAGCCTTTAAAATATTAGGTATTGCATTTTCATGAAAATTTAGATTGATAACGTTCTCTAGTTTACATAATTCCAGATTTGGAACGAATTGGAATATTCGATGTAAGGTTTCACCTACCTGAATGAATTGCTGATCATTTCCTTCATGAATAAGAAGCATATCTAAATCTGAATGACTTGAAAACTCTCCTCTAGCGTATCCTCCACATATTCCGATGATAAAGTTACTAGGTATTCCTAGCATGACTTTTTGGTTTTTATCAGCATGAAGAGACTGATTAAACTGCCAATTTTTCTCTGCTAATAATACAACACTTTCAAAAAGCAAGTTTAGTCGTGAAATTGTCGTAGATGAGGTTCTTTCATGCCAAATTGACCCTAGATACTTACTAATCTGATCCAAATTCCATTTGAGTTTTTCAACTTGCTGTAATTCACGATATGATAAAAGATGCTCCTGTCTTGGAGGGTTAGTATATGGAATAGTCTGATATGTAACTTCAGAAAAACTCCCCACTGATTCAATATATTCCGGTATTTGAGTAGATTGAGTATTCATTGGCCCTTTCATTACAAGAATCTCTTCAATTGTGGATGATTCAAGAGATTTTTTGAGTACGAGAATATCGTCTTCGAGATCTATCTCCTTATAACATTTGAAGAGCTCCCAATAACCTGATTTATTTAATCTTCCTTCTCGTACGTTTTTAAGAAGTTCAGCAGATGATTTAATGATATGGGTTTTGGAGCGGTGATCTTTGCTTTTTTCCAGATTTTCCCCATTAAGCAATTTCTTAATCCTTTTCTTTTCATCCTCCAGTGATTTAAAATCGATCCAATCCTCATCTAAAAACGAAATTCCTTTATTAAAGATAGTTTTTTCTGGTAGATGAGATAACTTCCCTTTTTGGGTAAGAAGAAGACTAAATATTGGATCTTCTATCTGATCAAGATCAGATAGTGATGTAATTTTTTGGAGTGAACTCTCCTCCTCGAGATATAATTCAATTGTATGTAACGCTTCGTTAAAATCCATGTTTATTCCTCCATTAGCTGTTTTGTCCCAAGCGAAAGAATCCAATCCGAATCTTCAATTTTCGTGGTTTCTGTCTCTGGTTGAAAGTTTAGAGCTTTGAGAGTTTCTAAAGCTTCCATACGTATGAAGGTTGTTTCTTTTGGGTCAGTAAATATGGTGTATAACAAATTTTTTCCTTTTTCGTCAACTTCGTGATGTGAAAGAGCTTCTAGAGATGCTTGTCTGACACGTTCGGAATTTAACCTTTCCTTCGTAAATTCTAATAAAAATGTAGTGACTTGTGGACTTTGATAAGTCTGTAAGTTTCGCAAAGCAATGATTCGGATAATAGGGTCAATCGATTCATCTTTAGAAATAAAAAGAAGTAATTCTTGTTCTATTCCTTGTCGTGAGACAAAATCAATTATTGATCGCTTAATAGGATTGGGAAGTGGGACAAAATCCTCAAAAGAAGTATATATTTGCGGTAATGTACTAGTGAACCATGAAAGAGAATCTATTGCTCTCCCTCTTAAAAACTGATCATCTTCATCATTTTCTGCAACTGAGACCAAAAATGGTATGAGTTTACTACCTACTCGACTAATAAGAATTCTAAGTGCAAGCTCACGAAGCTGGAAAGATTGGCTAGTATCCTTAAAAACCTCAAAAAATTTCTGGGCTACAGGATCAGAAGAAATTATTGGTTGAATGGAAGAAATACCTGCATCTGGGTAATTATTTATAATTTTCTTCCGAATTTGCCCAATGGGTTCTTTTAATTTATATTCAGGTATACCCTTTCCAAAAATCTGAACAGAGACTTTTAAATTTTGTAAAACCTTTACCTCGAATGAATAATCGGGATAAAGCTCACGAAATTGTTCTAATAATCCTACATTCATCTGTAATTGATCAACCCCTTCAACTTCAAATCCGATGCGTGATGAAAAGTGATGTTGTAGATAATTGAGGCATATCCACTTAATAGAGTCAAGTTCATATGGATTTTCAAGAATGTCAGTAATTAATCGTTTGATTTTCTCTTCACTGAGATTAAGGGGTAAATGTCTGATGATTTGAGACCTTATATCTTTGGAAACTTTACGGTTAAATAGTAATATCCATTCTTCATGTTTTTTATAACTGTCTAGATTGCCAACTGCTAGTTCTTTATTTACCATTAGTGTTTCAATGCCTGAATGGTTTTTTACAAATCTATAGAGTTTGATCATTTCATCAACGTCAGTAGAAACGTCAAGTCCCTTGTTTACCAATTCTTGTTTGCTTAACATTTCTTGAGACTCATCAATAATATTGAGAAAAAAGTGAAAATTATCAATGAGAGGATTATCGGAGAATCTGGGTTTGATATTAAAAAATCTAAAAGTACACTTGTTCGAACCTGTTGGGATTGTTTCCTCTCGTTTGAATCCTACCCATTTTGAGACATTATCAGCAAGTATATAGTCATATTCACACATAACAGGGCCTAGATCATCTCTACCGAACTCATTGAAGATCTCTTGATAAATACACCGGTTGAGGTCAAAGCCAAATTCTTCTGAGGTGGAGATGATTTCTTTGACTTGAAAATATTCATTATCATAGATTTTTGTGTTTCCTTTACGAGTATTTTCAACAAAAGTGGCCCATGGGTTCTTTGAGGTCTCTAAATTTCGTCTTTGAGGATATAAAACCATTTCCTCCAGCATGGTTTTGTAGATGGTAAGGACTAGTCTGGTAACGATTGTTACGTCTTTTTGCCCTTGTTTTCCAGGGAGAGCTTCTTCTAATGCTATTACAAAGATTGGATTAATTCCATGAAAGAGTTGTGTTTCGTTGAAATCCAATCTTTCCTTTAATTGTTCGAAAAGTTCCCCAAACCGTTCAGAAAATGCAATTGTAATGTCTTCTGCTTCCTCATGGTCAAAAGACTTCTTTAATTCCTGTGAGGTTAACATGATGAAGTACTGAAGCATTTGATCTATTTGTGACATAACTAACCCTTGAAAACTATTATATGTACTATTTAGAATGAATAACTTTATCCTATAAAAATGAATACATTTATATGCAGATAAAGTACATTAATGTACTGATGAGTAATCGTAAACCCAAAACTTCACGTTCGATGCTTGGACGTGCACAGGCAATTTTTGAAATAATCAATGATATGGATGAACCTTTCGCTAAAACACAATTAACCAAGGCCAATATTAGCCCAAAAGCGGTAGACAACTGGATTGACCTTATTGTATTTATTCAAGAACAACCAAAAATCCGTGTATCTAAAACTGTAAGGAATACCATTATTGAGAGAATAGGAGGAAAATTTTCTCAAATGAGTCTTAGATTTTTTCTAGACGAATCTCAACCCATGGATAGACGCTTTAAAAGCCTAGAAGCTTATGCAAATTCTATACTATTAAAACAGCGGTTGTCCAAACCTGCTAATCATGAGATTAATGCTCAGAAAAACGATATTGAATCATAAATTAGATTACAACTTCTTTTTTACTCGTTTCTCAAGTTTATAGTAGAGAGCTAGACAAATTATCCCAATTATGGAGGTTATTTCTGCAAAAGAGGTGATAGTTGGAGTGGTGCTTAATTCCGTTGTTGTACCAAAGTCTAACCCAGTCGTATTCCAGTACGAATATGCTGCATGATAAAATCCACTTCTTGAACCAAGAAAATTTTCCAATCTTGAGTTATATGCATATGTATCTTTGTACCAGACTAAATGAATGCTATTCATATCATGTGTCATGTAGTAACCTGCATCTTCACATCCTTGAATGAATTGTGTATCGTCATTCGACCACAATGGTGGATTATAAGGGATGAATCCTGGTGAGAAATATTCCATTAATCCTTTACCATCAGTAGCTTTTGCGTAAGCTTCTTCATAGTCAATATTGAACCAACTGTTGCCCCCATATCCGTAATACAACCAGTAAAAAAACGATTGATAAGCAATAAAGTCCCATGGAGTCTCATAGTTCCCGTTAAAAGCTCCGAGATAGAAGTCGTAAACTGGTCCTTCAAAATCAGGATCAGGTTGTGGACCTGTAGTATTATAGGTAAAACCTGGATTACCTGAAGAAATTACGTCAAAATAATCCCCAAAGTTATATATTTCAACATCTACATATATTCCAATCTGGCGAAGATCTTTCATAACTGCTACTACTTTTTTCATACATTGATCACAGTTTTTGGTTATAAGAACGAAGTGTTTACCCTTAGTTTGCATAACTCCATTAATCAGCGTTTCATTAGCGTAAGGACCCCATCCAAAGCGATTTTCAGGTTCCTCTGGAAATCCCAAGGGAGGATAACCTGCAGAATCCAAAAGACCTTCTGCTTCAATATATCCTTGATCAAAATTGTAATAATCGGTAGTGTCAAGATTTGAGAACTTATCTAGCACCCAGCTAGGAAAGATAGTAGTTCGTGATTTCCCGATTCCAAGGTAAACAACTTCTACAAGAGTTGTACGGTTAATACTATGCGAAACCGCCTTTCTAAACCAACTCTGGGAAAGTGGAAAATTCCCCATCCCACCAAAATAGCTTGGCCAATTTCCTTGGATATTCATATATATAGAAGAACCGCCTAGAGTTTCAATTTGATAAGCACTAAACCCCTCTCTTTCAGTAAGGATTTCATCTAGTTGTCTCTGACTATTAAATCGTCCTGTTGTGACATCAACGCCAGAAGTGACTAGTTCAATAATTGCCATCGCTTTATCCTGTAAAGATCGAAATTTAACAAACTTAAATGCTTTCTCAACTGTTGGAAATGTGTATAGTTGACCATTATCGGCAATAAAATTATCTCCCCACCCATACCAATCATCAAATCGTTCTAAAAGTACATAATCTTGAGGTGCCTGTTCTATAACCTTGTAAGGACCACAAGAAACTGGAGATTCTCGGAATACAGTAAGTTTTTGTTGACAGACTTCTGTAGAATCGGTGTACGAGCCTTGAATACCATATGGAATCAACATATAGAGATCTGAAGCTCCGGAGATCTCATATGCAAGCTTCAAGCTTCGGGAGTAACTCCCTGAAAATGAAACAACAAGACCATCACCATTAGGATCGTTCGTAGGATAGCTGATATTATAACCTTGAGATTCCCATTTTATTCTTGCTTGGGACATGTTGTCGTATCCATAGTATGTCATATAATTCGCTATCATGCTGTATTTAACTGTTTTAGCTTTAATTACAGATCCATCATGAAATTTTGCACCTTCTCGAAGAGTAAACGTCCACCCATTATCTGCAACATTGATATTCCAAGAATGAGCAATTCCATTCATTAACACAGTTGTTGTTCCAGGTGCAATCATGCTTAAAAATCCCTGATACTGATAGGCAACAACTTCATCAAAAGGAGAGGTTGCCTTCCGACTCCGTGTGTCTAGATTCAGTATCTCTTCTTCGATTTGGATATTTAAGGTATCTTTTACATTTATAGCATAGGAAGTTGAGATAAGCGAAAATATAAACATAGATGTCGTAAATACGCAAATTAGTTTCAATTTTCTATCCTTTTGGCTAAACAACACATCCACCTCAATTAAAGCAGTCTCTATAAAAATAGCTGATTTTTTATATAATTCTTTTGTGTGCAACCATTTTGTCTATTCATAGGACATTGGTAAAAGAGATTGCATTTTGCTGATTTTCTTATTCGTGAGAGTTTGAAAATTGCTGAAAAGATTGGCAGTAAGACAAGAATGCACAGGATATATGAATAAGACATCACCAACCTGTACTTGTCCAACTACTTCAGGAGTGGCTTGAATGATTCCATGTTCTTGGGAAATTGATTTTACATATACCTTTTCGAGAACGGGTGACCAACTTGATTCCATGAAGTAGGTAACTTTTCCGAAAGAATTTTCTCCAGAAGAAAGTTCTTGATACTCTTTTGATAAATGAACTGCTCCACCGTAGATAATTAGCTGATTTCGATCAGGATATTTTGCCACCACTGGACACGCAACACCCATTGCAAGTTCTGACTCGGTACATGCTCCTAATGCTAATTGTTCTAAATCATAAAACACAAAGCTTCCAGGACGTATTTCATCTACTCCTGTAAAGTCATTTGCAATTGAACACGTAGGAGTATCTCCTATTGAAAGTTGACAGTCATTGTAACCCTGTGTTCTGAGTATATTCTGTTTATCTTGAAGATCTCTGATAGAAGCTATATGAATTTGTTTCAGTTCAGTAGTAGATTGTGCAGAATATGCATGACCTGCATGTGTCAGTAATCCTACAAGTTTTATTGAGGAACTTTTGTCAATGGCATTTGCTATTTCGATTAGAGTGTTTTCATCTTGAACTCCTGTTCGATGATATCCTTGATCAATTTCAATCCAGACTGAAAGAGGAAATTCAATTTTTCTTGCTAAGAAGGAAGCGGACTCAACCGAGTCTACTAATAAACCAAGTTGACAAATATTAGCTAGATTGTGAATTGTGTCTAATTGTCTCAGATTTACTGGAAAAGCTATCGTAATATCTTGCCATCCAGCCTTGACAAAGTATTCTGCCATATCAACAGAAGAGACCGTTATTGCAGATACTCCGTATTCCTTAAACCAACTTCCAATGGTTTCTGACTGGTGAGTTTTGAAGTGAGGACGAAATCGGATATTGTTTCTTCTACTCTTCTCAACAAACGTTTTAATATTCTTTCGTACCTTTTGTTCATTAATTACTAGAGTAGGTTTTGTAATATTCATTTTAACTATCTCTCTCTTCTACAAGAATTATGAGTTTTCATGATTTTAGTATTTTTAGTTTATCCTGCGAAGATTTTCTATAGAATTGCACAGGGAATAAATAATAAGAAGGGGCAGAGAATTGTCATCAAAAGCCAAAATAAAAATTCCTACACATGTAATTCTCCTTTATTACCCTATCATCAGAGGTTATATGGAATGACAATACAAGAAGACTATGATTTACTTTTGGAAAAGAGTAAAAAAATAATTATTTACCAAATGATTCAAGCACAACTTGGGTGGGATTTCGAAACCTATATGCCAAGTAAAGGCGGTCAACAACGCTCAATGCAATTTGCTACACTGGCAAAAGATGTTCATAAACTATCAACTGATCCTGAAATAGGAAATTTAATTCAGAAAATAAAAGATGACCCAGAGTATTCATCATTTTCTAAAATCCAGAATCGTAATCTCTATCTCATTCAGAGGGATTATGATAGGGAAACTAAACTTCCTGTAGATCTTGTAGAAGAAATTGCCAGACATCAAGTAATCGCTATCGAGACCTGGAAAAAGGCTAAAGCAGCAAAAGATTACGAGATATTCAAACCTGAATTGAAAAAAGCCTTAGACTTACAGAAAAAACGTGCCCACTACTTAAATCCAGATAAACATCCTTATGATGTGTTATTAGATATATACGAACCAAATATGACTTCTGCTACGATTACAAAGTTATTCAATGAGTTAAAAGATGGGTTGGTTCCTCTCATTAAGAAGATTCAGTCTGCACCAAATCAACCTGATACCTCTTTCTTAACCAGAACTTGCCCAACCCCTATCCAAGAAGAATTAGCCACTGACCTGTCTAATGTTGTACATTACGATTTAGAGAGGGGTCGTATCGATACAACAGAACATCCCTTTACAACAGGTTACTATCAGGATGTAAGAATAACAACTCATTATTATGAAAACGAATTTGATAATGCATTATTTTCAACGATGCATGAGGCTGGACATGCCATTTACGAGCAAAATCTTGATGAAAAATTTATGTACCAACCACTTGGTCAAGCAGCATCTCTGGGACTACATGAATCGCAGTCTAGATTTTTTGAAAATATCATTGGTAGAAGTCCTGAGTTTTGGGAATACTATATGCCCAAATTCAAAGAGCTCACGGGTGATATCTTCGTAGATATTGAGGATAAGGCATTTCTTCATGCTATCAATCATGTAAAACCCTCCAAGATTCGTGTGACATCAGATGAAGTCACTTATTCTCTTCATGTGATAATCAGATTTGAAATCGAAAGAGATCTAAGTGAAGGGAAGATTACTGTTGAAGAGCTTCCTTCTATCTGGAATCAAAAATACAAAGAATATTTGGGTGTAGACATTGAAGATGACTCTGAAGGCGTCATGCAGGATACACACTGGGCTGCTGGTTTATTTGGCTATTTCCCAACTTATGCGTTAGGGAATATCTACAATGCGCACATGTTACATGTCATTCGGAAGGAAATGCCGAATTATGATGATCTAGTCCGAAAAGGGGAGATTAAGCCAATTCTAGACTGGTTAACGAAGAAAGTTCATCAACCAGCAAGTCTATATGATCCAGCTGATCTTATGGAGCGAATAACCAATGTACCAATCAACACCAAGTATTTTATTGATTATTGCGTGAAAAAATATTCTCAGCTCTATGGATTTTAGGCTTAATGCCGATTCATTCGAGACTACGAATCTCTTGGATTAGTTCGGATACTTCTTGCGATTTTTGATTAAGAAGATCCATAATTTTCTCTTTTTCTTCAAGAGGAACGTCTTTCCCTTCAATAAAATGAAATGCACTAACCATTACCTGAAGAATGTTCCCTAGATCATGACTGTACTTATCTTTTAATTGATAATTATATAGGTTAGATCGTGTATTTTCAAGGTGGATTAACAAAACTACTGTCAGTACAAGGATCGCTATAGCAAAGGAATTATTTACTCCAACCAAAACTTCATTTTCCAATTCTACCGATGAAAGTCCAAGATTTATTCCTTCTAACGATATGTATAGATATAGAAGAAATTGTAGGATTGCTGTACCAATCATAGCATAGAACCATTTGATGCTTGGGCCTACTTGTGCTTTAAAGCTTGTAGCTTCAATAATTCCTATAGTATACAATCCTCCTACTAATATGAAGCTTAAAAAGATGCAGAAGTTTACTGCAATCTCAATTCCCAATAAGAAATAAACAATTAAAGGTAATATAACAAGTAAGATCGTAAAGGAGAAGATAAATCTTATAGAAACTGGTCGGAAATACACAATAATACTTATTGCAATTAAGAATGAACCTATTAATGTACAAAGAGCAAACAAAAAGTCTAAGAGCTCAGTTAATGCTGTATTTGATATATTCTGTGCAAAAATCTGAAAAATACTTGCTAATGTCCAAATACTCCATCCTGCAACCTGACCTCTAAAACGTCTATTCTTTCTCGACAGAAGGAAATCAATTCCTACTCCAAGACCAATCAAACGAATGAAACCTAAAGCGACTTCACTGAAGAAAAGAACATAGTTCATTCTTGCTCAAAAGGGAACTATACAGACCATCCTTATTAAAGTGTCATAATCGGGGAATTTGAAAGCTTCGTATCTGGTTAAACTCAAAGTCGAAAAAATCATTTCTTATCTTTATCTAATAAATCTTCAGATATAATGGAAAAAGGACCCTTAATCTCTCGTTGATAGGCCAAAAATTTAATCCAATCATCAAAAAAAGCACGTTGTATTACTCCCTCAAGAAAACCTGTTCGGTTTTCTCCATATCCTTGTTGGATTAAATAATCAAGAAATTCAATGAAGATTTCATTAAATTCGATTGATACACTACCATACATCTTCTTTCATCCTTAACATATTGAAATTGGTTTGAGATTGAAGAGTAATTACACCCCTATTTTTTAAATTAATCTAAACGGGACACTTCTTCTTATAAACCTTATTTCTGTCTTGTATGTCAAGATATTGGAATAGTTTTAAAAATTCTTTAACTATAATGAGAGAGACAAGAATAATACTTAGTACTTACAGTTAATTGAAGGAATCTGACTAATAATGAAAACTATAAGTTTTAATAGTTATAAAGGTGGTACAGGAAAAACAAATACGAGTTTAAACTGTGCAGTCCAGTTAACTCGATTGGGTAATAATGTATGCCTCCTCGATTTTGATTTCTTGGGACCAGCATTATTTGCAGTTTTCGGGACAAGAGAAAATACCTACTTAAATGATGCTTTTTATGAGGGTGCTTCATTAGATGATGTCCTTTTCGATTATAAAAATCCTAAATTGAACAAAACTGGTGGGAACCTTTTAGTTGGACTTGCAGATCCAAAACCTGAAATAATTTCTAAAGCCTCATCATATACAGAAGACCAGCATCGTGATGCATTTGGTGTCATTATGGAATTCCAGGAAGTGTTAGAAGATGAATTTTTAGTGGATTATATGATTATTGACACAGGTCCAGGAATTCGTAGAGATGTTGCTAATGCCTTAATAATTTCTAACGTGATTGCTTTGGTTCTTAAACCCACAAAAGCAGATCTTGAGGGTACAAAGTTAGTTGTGGATCATATGATGAAAGGATTTGCTCAAGACAAATTCCTCGGACTAATTATGAATCGTTCATTGGAACGAAGCTGGCAAGATCATGCTACTCTTGCATCTGCTGATACTGAATATAATTCCATTACACAGGACTTATACTCGTTTGCTAAGAAGAAAGAAGTTTTCATATTGGCAGATATTCCCTGTTATTGTGATATCGCACGTTCACAATCTGATAAAATCGTAATTCTAGAGCATCCAGAGCATCCTTTTAGTCAAGCAATAGAAGAATTGGCAACTAATGTAAAAATAAAATCTGAAGGTGAATAGAGGTGTCATTTCAAGCCAAATTACCGGTAGTTTCCTTTTTCTCCCTTACAAATATAATAGAAAAATCGCTTATAGCTTCTAATATCGCTAAGAGTTTTTGTAGGAGAGGTTATCGTGTTTTCCTAATTGACATCGATTTCGATGTACCATTGATATACATCACTCTCCTGAGCTCAGGTAAAGAAATGGCTAGTACCAATATTACTACAAATGAATGGCTTTTAGATTCAGAGTTTTCTCTGAATGAAGTAATTCCTCGAGTATATTCTCTTCCTGTTGATGACAAGGGATCACCCCCATTATTAATATCTCCATGTAGCAACTCAAACACGGCGATACAGCAATGGCAGTCTTTTAGTGAAAAAGAAATTAGCAAACTACTTCGTAGACTAAACAAACTTCTTCGGATTCTGAAATCTGAGAAAACACTTGATATAATCATTTTAAATTTACCAAATACTCTTTCTAGAGCATCATTTCCAATTATAAGCTCTTCATTTTGCTTTGCAATTACTGATCATGATCTTGTGTCAAATTCCTTATTAAATACAAATATTGAAGCTATTGCTGGTGTTCATCCACTACTCAAATTTAGTGGAGTAATTGTTGATAAATTTTTGTACGAGTATCCTGAAAAGGATAAACAGGAGATTGAAAAACTCGAGGATATTCTTTCATTACCTGTTCTTACTACTCTACCTTCGATACGTTCTGAGAAATATTTAACTCCAGAAATTTTAATAAACTGGACAACCTATGATCAACCAGCTACTAAGAATCTATTTGACAAATTAGCACAAGAAATTGAACATTTCGCTGAAAATCCACGAGTTGTCCAGAAAAAAGCAAAAACTCGTTTGTATTCCTTATTTGCGATTTCAAATTCAGGGTTACCACTTCTGACACACTATTTCCTACCCCAGCAGGAAACTGATGATATACTAGCTAGTGCAGGATTATCTTCCTTAATTAGCGGTGTAACATCCATGATAAGTGAAATTATCGATAAGCAAGATCAAACGAAGCTAATCGAACTTAAAAAAGTAATTTTAATTATCGAAGAGATTCGGGATTTTAAATTCATTCTCCTCGTCTCCAAGTATAATGAAAAGTATCGTGAGATTCTCAGAGCATTTGGACGTGCTCTTCTAAACAATTATAAAGAGGAGATTGATAAATTTTTGAATATAAGTATGGCTCCAACTTTTACGGACATTGACGCATTTATCGACCAATATTTCAAATAAAGATGGTGAAAAAATTGGATTTTATTGGATTAGTTTTATTTTTTATAACTCTCATTAGCTTAGCAATCGCTCTGTTCTTTCTAGGTTCATATCTAGCAAAAAAAGTGTTCACTCCAGAAAAAGTACGGAAAAATCTGAATATTATAATAGGCTTATTATTAGTCATAGCTTTTGTTGATTTTCTACTTGGAGCCGTATTTACATTCCCAGACTCCTTATCAACTGATCTTCTAATCTTAATCGGAAGTTTCCTGCTAGCCATAGTGACAGTTCCAATTCTTTTCTCCCTTCGTGCTGTATATCCCTTTGATATTGCGAAGAAATCTCAAGTCAGATCAATTCTGTCGATCGCGTTATCCTTGGTTATAATTTCCCAGATAC
The DNA here is from genome assembly GCA_016839815.1 of Candidatus Hodarchaeota archaeon. Taxonomy (GTDB): domain Archaea; phylum Asgardarchaeota; class Heimdallarchaeia; order Hodarchaeales; family Hodarchaeaceae; genus Hodarchaeum. The sequence continues at coordinate 34,293 of JAEOTM010000172.1, read as the reverse complement.
TAGTTTGTTTAACCTATGTATATGAAATTCTGGCCCTGACAGGAGATATTCAAATGCTAATTGGATTTAAACAGATTTTCAATCCATCAACCACTCTTCTTCTACCTGATGTATCAGAAAATGATCCAAATTTTGTACTATTGTTCTTAATATTCTTCATGAGATCAATTTTACTATTAACTCACCACCTTGCCATAGTTTTCGGTTTTCTTGGAGCTTTAATGATTTTCAATGAATGGGGAGTTGCTATGAGAGATCCGATCATTGGATTCTTCAAATTATTCAGTTATGGATATCTCCTTCAGGCACTAGGGCAAATCATTGTGGGTATTCTCTTGATCCTTTATTCAACTACAGGTCAAGTGGGTGCACTAATAGTGGATATTGAGTTTGTAGGTGGTTCTTTATCTATAGCAGGAACAATAATATACTACATCGCTTTTGCAATCGCAAGTCTTAATCTCTTAAAAAATATTGAACACCTGGTATTTCCTCAAAGATTGATTGATATTCTTAAAGTTACAAGTATACTTATTCCCTCTATATACAGTGTATTGTACATCTTTACATTAATCGGGAGTGTTTTTGGTTATACCACCGGGGATTATTCTTTTACCGATACAATAACAGAATTAACTCATGTAACTGATTTTCTTGGAATCTGGCTTGTTCCACTTGCTGCTGGCTTATTCTTTTTAGCAGCATATATTCGCTCAAAGGAGAAACCACATGTGACATTTTCCTCTTTTTTAATACTCGGTTTTTTTGCTATTATGATGTTATTCTATTCTGGCAATAATACATTAACATTAATCAGTTGGAATGGGTTAACACATGGACAACTTGGAATAATTGGAATCTTATTGCTAATATATTCCCTTTCCCGTGTAGCAGAACACGCTAGTCGCCACAGGCAAGTAATCACCAAGATTAGAGAAAATCCCGATGATTTTATGTTTCTGGCTGAGTTAGGTAAATCGGAACGGAAGATTCAAGCATGGCAAAAAATCGATGCCATGTCGAAAGAAGGTATAATTAAGCCTTTGACGCCTGTAATTGATAAAAAAGATGAAACGAAGCTTGCAGCAGAAGTTAACTCGTATATGGCCGAGATCGAAGCCATAAGAAAACGAAGAGCTGCAAAAAGAGCAAGAGCTCAAACATCTTAATATTACTATAAATTCTATAACTGGTGTGATAAGTGAAGTCAAAAAACCAAATTCTTATGAAAGCGTTTCGTGGTAAATACCGTAGAGTACCCTATTCTCTTACATTGTCCTTTTTAGTAATAACATCTTCATTTTTCCTTCTTGAGGATGATTTCTTCACGAAACTAAGTGATCCAGAGATTACAACTCATCTAAACAAGCTTGAATATATCGAAAAAAAGTCACCAGCTGATCCTCCTGAGCTAATCGCTAATCAACAATTAATAGATGATTCGATAGATGAAACATATTCTACACATGGGTCTGATATAGAAATCAGAGATGATTCTCCCTCCATCCTTCAGAGTTCATCTTGGTTGGAACTAGCACGAAATTCTCCATATACTAAAATTAGTCAAGAAAATGGTACATTACAAGTAAATACGCAAGTTGGGGAAACAGTAATACAAGGAGCTCCAATTGAAGTTAGAAATACATCAAATTTTCTTGTTACTTCTGGAATTAGTAATTCCTCTGGTAACTATACAGTTGATATCCTACCTATTGGAAATTATACCGTTACTGTCCAACAGACTACAAATTTCACTCTTGATATTGAAATCAATAGTGCAGCTACAACTATTGTTACAGCAGATTTTGGTTGGCTTAGAGTTACTACAGAGGATGATATTGGAAATCCAGTGGATGCAACAATAGAGATAAGAAATTCCATTGATGGAACCATTGATGCAATCGGATTAAGTAGTGGATCATCAGGTAATAAAACGTTTATTGTCGCTCCACGTACCTATGATGTAATCTCTTTCTTTGGGTATGGTCAATCTAAACCTTCAGTAATAGTATTAGCTGGAGATTTATCTATAGCTCATTTTATTTTTGGCTCAATTCAAGGAAAGTTTGGAAGTATAGAGGTTCAATCGAATGGATTCTTTGATATGCCTTTAACAACAAGTGTGAATATTAGGAATTATACAAGTGGTGTTTCAGTTGCTTCTGGGACAACTGATACTATCACTGGCAAAAGATCTTGGGATCTAGCTCCAGATGTCTATACAGTTGAAATTACAGAATCTAATACTATAATTCGCGAGACTATTGTAGTTACGGCAAATGTTCAGACAAATATTACTAGTAAATGGGGTGTTTTGATTGTATATCAAGACAATACTTCAAATACCTTTGTTGAGCTATATAATGCAGCAGGTACATCCCGTATTACCTATGATTGGATCAATACCGGCACTCATCATGTAGTTTTTACTTTAGAACCAGGATCATACAACATTCATTATTCAAGTCAGAATTTTCCAGTTACAATTCATCAAGGAAATAGAACACTGGTTAATCCTCAGAAAAATACAGCACCTTCTAGACTGTCTGTGTTTGCATCTCCTGCAAGAATAAATGCAAATGAACAGACAAATATCTCGGTTAGAGTATCTGATGTTAACTACGATTACAAAAATTTAACCTTTACTTGGACTCCGAATGTTGGTTCAATATCTGGTGTAGATGAAAAAAATAGGTTTGTACAAGAAATGCAATATCAATCCACTGTGACGTATACTGCGCCTAGTTCCCTTCAAACTATGTATATTGATATATTTGTTACGGATAATATGAATGGTAACTTTTCTTATCGAATCTATGTTTCAAATAGACAGGGAACTGTTTACATCAACAGTACGCAACTAGGAGGGATAGGAAAGTCGAATACTTTTATAGAATTATACAATATGAATACTGGGTCTCGAACAACGTATAATTGGGCTGATACAAACGGGTGGGTCATCTTTCCTGATATATGGGAAGATGAGTACCAGATAAGAGCATTAGAACATAATCAACAGTTCTCATCGATTTTCCACCTTGATCCTGATTTTAATTATTCCTATAACTTCAAATGGGGTCTCTTACATGTTAATTCAACTGGTTTGAATGGAGAGTTAATAGACACGCAAATCACTATCTATAATCAGACAACAAATGAAAATTATAATACATTGACAACTACAACCTCTGGTAATGGCTATACAACCTTTTATGTAGCACAAGGGGTATATAAACTTCAAGCAATCGAAAGAAACTCCATCTGGAAACCCAATGTATCAGTATTTGAGCATCAAGAATCATTTTCCGAATTTAAGTTTAGTGTAATCGCTGTTTACTATTTAGATGATAATGGAAATCCCCAATCAAAATTTGTCCAAGTTTTTAATAGAACAACGGGAATCCGCAATTTTTATGATTGGACTAGTACATCTGGATTCGTTATCCTAATTGTTGCACCATATACTAATTATACAATTCAGGTTGATCATAATACTACTTTTTCTTATATTTATGAACCCATCACGATCCTACCAAACGCAGGTCAAAATGTTGGTCAATTTCTTAATCATGAACCAACTATTACTGGATACAATGCAAATCCTTTTGTTGTACTTCCCTCTGAAAATTCGACAATTACAATTACTGCAGTTGATCCTGATCCATTAGACATCTTAACATATGTATATACACCATCCATGGGATCGGTTATTGGTTCAGGTAATATTGTAACTTATGTAGCTCCAGCCACTATAGGATTCTATTATTTAAACATATCGGTTGTGGATCCACATGGTGGCCATGACAATATAACCCGTTCTTTATCAGCACGGTCAGCACCAGTCAGTGTAAACGTAACTGATTTTCAAAATAGTCCATTAGTAAATAATTTTCTGGAAATCTATGATTGGACAACAGGTGGCCGATTAAGTTATGGCTGGACAGACGGAAGTGGATATGTGGTCTTTCCCAGTGTTCCAGAATCATTCTACTATTTGAGAGCTCACGCAGCGAATGTAATGCAATCAAATGTAATGATTTTGGGTGATGTACCATTTGATTATACATTCAAATTTGGGGCCTTATTTGTAAATTCAACAGGTGGAAATCACACTCTTATTAGCACATATATTAGAATATACCCAGCAGGAACAGTAACGGAACAAAGTTCAGGGAATACGGTGTTGACTGGCTTAGGACACATACGGTTCGATTTACGCCCAGATACTTATGATATTCGTGGGGAAGAGGTTAATTATCTTTTTTATAAGAATACTACAATTACTAATGATTCTAATGTTCATTTAACATTTGAATGGGCTGAGTTGAACATAACTACAAGATCTGTCATGAATATGCCTTTGGATTCGTTCTGGGAAATCTATAATTCAACTACGAATACCCGATACACATATGATTGGGCACCAATTTCAACAGGTCAAAATACTGTCTATACTGCTCCAGGAACAGATTATCAGGTACGAATTCATGCAGATAATATTGCATATTTGGATGTAATTGCAATTGCGAGTGAAATAACTAATGTAGAGGGACGATTCGGTGTAATTCGAGCATCACAAACTGATATCCAAGGTAATCCTTATTCCTTAACAATTAGTGTACATAATGCCACAACAGATACATACATTGTGGGTAGAGGGACAGGTTCAGATGGAGTCTGTTTCTTCTATCTAACGGAGGGATATTATCGGGTGACAAATTCCACACATTCGATTACGAATGTAACTCTAGCAGCATCTGCAAAAGTATCCATTGAATTTGGACCTTCCATAAATAACTATCCCTCAATATATTCTGTGACATCAAGTCCAACAAGAATAGGTCCAAGTAGCTCCACTTTTATTCTAATCCAAGCAACGGATATAGATTACGACTATGATACAATGGATGTACTTATGGTTACATCTACTGGTAGTCTTGGACAGCCTGAAATAGGATGGATTCAAAAAGAACGCTGGTCATACCGAATTGAGTATTTTTCTCCAAGTTCAAGTGAGCTCTATCAAATCAATATTACCCTAGTTGATGGACGTGGTGGCAGTCGCTTCTTCATGTTAGTAGTTAGCGATCGGACTGGTACTTTCCAGATTACGTCCCAAGGTAATGCTTTCAAAGGATTACGAACCGATATTACTGTCTATAGGGAATCAACGGGTGCAATAGTCTATTCGGGAAACACTAACGATTTGGGCCAGCTTAATATTGTCCTATCAGAAGATTTCTATAATATTCGTGCCAGAGAGCATAATGATTACTGGGTATTAGATACATGGTTACGTGGAGGGGATATATTCGATATAACCATTTTATGGGGAGAATTAACAGTTTATAGTACTGGTGTAGGCGGAGAACCACTACAAAACACATTTATAGAAGTTTTTGATCAGAATACAGGTGTAAGGTATACCTATGCATGGACTGATGCGGCGGGTAAAGTCCATTTTATACTTGCACCAGGATTATATAAGATAGTATTAACAGAATCGACCAGCATAATTTTTGAAAATTTAATCATTATAGGCGGTGCTACTCTCGCATTAGGGTCAGAAGTACCTGCAGTAACGCATCCATCAGATATTATTTACCCAGAAAATTTAACAGGCAATGTTATTTCTTGGGTTTTAACAGATACTAATCCAGCATTCTATAATGTTATATTAGACGGCGTTACATTCCTTGTAAATACTACAACATGGGTAAATGGAACATTAGTAATAGTTTCTATTGATAATTTACCTTTAGGAGAGCATTATGTAGTACTTTTTGCTAATGATACTTCTGGCTATGAACAATATGATATTGTATTGATTCTAGTTACTCCAGCCATAAATGCACCAGAAATTATCAATCCGATATCCACAGATTACCTTTCACCCGTTATTTCAATAGTAGTCCAAAATAGTACAGAAGTGGTAACTTCTTGGTATCAACTCTATTACAGCTCCTGGTCAGATAATTATGACCTTTCATGGAATGGAAGCTATTGGAAGTCAGAAATTGGATTAACTTCTGGGACTTATATTTTACAGGTCTATATCAGAGATAGTCATGGTTTTGAACGAGTTAGCGATAGTACATTTACTATCCTTCCATTATCCTTACTTTTGACCTTCCCCTTAAATAATTCCATCCTCCAGTCTAATGCATGGATAGATATAGCTCTTTCGGGGGGAATCACGTTAAATTATAACTGGGATGAAGAAAGCAATATCACTCGTTCAATATATGATATAATTTGGGATCCAGAGCATTTTTCACCAATACTTCCTACTACAGAAGGGCTTCACAGCTTGGAAGTTTTTCTAACTGATGTTGGAGGGACAACAATTAGACGAGAATACCATTTTACTGTTGATGATACTCCACCAGCTATTGAATCTTATGATGATTTAGCTGATGGATCAGAAGTTGGAGCTGGAACGTCAATTCCATTTTCAATAGCAGAACTTCACTTTGAAGAATTCAGCTACTATTGGAATAACAGCGAGGGAAGAACTGAGACCGTAATAACTGACATTCCTTGGGTAGAGGCCCCAATAGTAACTGGGACATGGACACTCAATTTATATGCAAGTGATCAAGCTGGAAATACGAGAGAAGAATCAATAACCATTGAAGTACTCAGCTCAACGTCTTTAACCCTGATTTATCCAAACGGTGGGGAAGTTATTGGTGGATATGTGAATATTAGCTGGTCAACTCCTGAAACATTATCTGTTGATCTCTTCTATTCACCTGATGCAGGTTTTTCATGGTTAAAAATTGGAGAAGACCTTTCTTCCACCTTTTATCTGTGGGATACAGCAAGAGATTCATTGAATGGTTCTTCATTCTTGATACGAATTCTCAGTACTACGATTGGAAAACCTGGAGAAGCACGATCTGAATCAGTTTTTACACTTCTAAACATCATTACTAGAGAGCTCCCAGTTGGAAGTTCTGAGATTGAGATGCCTGATATAAATATTACGATTACTGTTTCTAGTCCAACCAACGTTACCATACGAAGATTAACTGAAGTACCCATGACAATGAATCCCAATGCAAGTAATTTCTTCTCATATGGCTTATTTGTGGACATAGTCCTTGGTGATCAAGAAGCACTTGAAGTTTTAATCATCAGTTTTAATGTAGAACTTCTTCTCGATACGTTTGCGGCTCAAGGTCTAACAATTAAGGATATCAAGGTCTATTTCTATAATGAGACCTCCCATAATTGGGAACCCGCAGATGTTACTGAATATAATGAAACATTAAATGTCGTTATTGGAACATTTAACCATACAACTACAATAGGGGCATTAGGTCGTTCAAACGAAAAATTAAGTGGAAATTTTCCGTTTTTCTTGATCTTTCTTATCGTGCTTGTACTCGGTGGTACTGTTGGTGGCGCTTTACTTCTTTTTGACCACCAACAACATGCTTTATCTGGTACTCAATCTCTTCTTTCACAGATTCAAAAGTTCTTAGCTGAATCCTACAGTAGTGCACGGAAGAAATTTGGAAACGATGGATAACCCAGAATATCTTCCCTTATTCTGGTTTAGCGGTATTTGATTACAGGCCATTTTATAAATCTCGCTTCATATCTCTTTTCAATTTTTAAAACAATGAAAGAGTACCCTTAGAGAGAAGGAATAGTAAATGAATAATTACAATAAAATCTCAAAAAATTTCCCTAAAATATGCGTGTTACTGATTTTTTTACTCCAAATAGCTAGCATCTCAAGTATACACTTAAATTTTCTCAATTCTCAAGATACTAGTCTTAATCCACTGAGTACTCCGCAAAATGCGGATAATACTGTTCCTCTTTTCACTGATACCTCGGATTCTGTTTTTGATAACAGAGTGGTCTTTTCTAAGAATGTTTATTCAGGTCCTCCGAATCAATCGAACAATGAACTTATTGATAGTCTCTCAATCACGTCTAACACTGAGTTCAGAACAACAGCCACTACTATGGGATGGAAGGGAACTGGGAATGCATTTGATCCGATTATTATTGAGAATTACAATTTTTCACAGAATACTCCTTCAACTCGTCTGCTAATCCAAGACACTACTTTAGAGTTTGTTATTCAGAATTGTATCTTTGAAAATGCTGCTAATCTTACAACTTTTTATAATGTGTCCAATGGTATCGTTAAAGGTAACATCTTCCAGAACGCCACAACCATTGGGTTATTTTTAGATAGTATTGGAAATCATAATAGGATATCACTCAACATCTTCGAAAATAATAATACTGGGGGTATTAATGCCTATAATGATAACGATGAAAACTATTTCTATTACAATTGGTGGGATACACACAGTGGGGGATCTGATGGTGGCATTTATCAATTGGTATATTCTGTTCCAGGAGATGGAGCCGTACTTGATTATGCTCCAAGAGTCCATAAACAACACTGGAATGTTAATGAGCTAATTATGATGAGCAATGGTCAATTAGATATGCATATGTTTAATAAAGGATTTCTCGGGAATGGAACAAAAGTTAATCCTTATTTGATACGAAATATTAACTTTTCGTTCGCAATGGAGACTCCCTTGATTGATATTGCGAATATCGATAAACATATTATAATTGAAAGCTGCTTCTTTGATGCAGCATTTCTTGTTACTGCGATCAATCTAAATTTTGTATCAAATATAGCCATCGTGAATTGTACTATATACAATGGAACTCCAAGTATCTATATGGACACAATACAAAATTCGAATTTGAAAAATTGTGTACTTAATGGATCAGCAACTCATGGGATTTATGGTGATAATATAAATGACTCCACGATCGACACACTTTCGATTTTTGGAACTCAAGAACAAGGATTATATGTACGTTACAGCCATAATGTGTCAATCAGTAACTCTGAGATGGAGAACATTACCTATACGGGTATATTCATACAATATAGTTCTGAAATTTCTTTAGATCATTGTACAGTTCAAAACTGTTATGCTGTTAACAGTAGAGGTATTCGATCTGATAATGTTGATCATCTAACCATTACTAATTCAGAAGTACACAACATCCCAGACTATGGAGTATATCTATATTATACCACAAATAGTACAATCGAATTATGTAGCATCAGTAATACAGATACGGGTATTTTTACATATCAAGGGAGGAACTGTAATTTTTCCTCAACAACGATTTGGAATCAAACCCATTATGGTGTGGAAATAAATCCTGGCATTGGAAATTATATTCTATCACATCTAGATATTTATAATTGTGACGTAGGAATAGGATTTATCGATTCAACTCTAGAGTCGAATCTCGTGGTTGAGAACAATATTCATAATAATAACCGTGGAATATATCTTTGGGGCCAAGAGGGAAGAACTCACAATGTCTCAATTTCAAAAAATAATCTTACCTCAAATGTTGAAACAGGGATTTATCTGAAATATTGCATTGATAACGTAATTAGTCAGAATCTGATAACTAATAATTATGTAGGAATAAATTGTACAGATGATACAGAAAATAATACCATATATAAGAATATTTTTCTGAATAATGATGGATGGGATAGTGGAACGACAAATAGTTGGGATAATGGGTCTTATGGTAATTTCTGGGATACTTATGAAGGAATAGATGAGGATGAAGATGGGATTGGAGATAGTCCACATTTAATTCCAGGAATAGCAAATGCTCAAGATAATTATCCCCTTACGAGTCTGATCGGTCCACCTGGAATTAATCTGATTTCTCCTCTGAACTCAACAATAATTAACTCCGAGATGCAACTTGAATTTAGTTTTCAGAACAGTAATGGCACTCTTATCTACAATTGGGACGATACAACTAATATTTCTGTCTCCATTGATACAGATATCCCTCTACCCTTAACAGAAGGATCTCATATTTTGAATATCTATGTTAGTAATAGTCAATTATCGATAATGGAAAAGTATGTTTTCACTATAGACAATACACCTCCAATTATTGAATCATGGGATGCAATAGAAGATGGGTCAGAACTAGGCGCAGGAACAACCCTGCCGTTTTCAATATTTGATATTCATTATGAACAATTTTGGTATACGTGGAATGGCACCCATGGAACCTTTCCACCTGTTAGTTCAGATATCCCTTGGGTAGAGGTACCCAATATTACGGGTGAGTGGACTTTGAAGATCTATGCTAATGATACGGCGGGAAACGTGCAGTATGAATCAATAACTATAATAGTATTAGCTCCTGCAGATATTTCCTTGATATATCCAACTGGAGGAGAAATTATTGGGGCTTACATCAATGTAACTTGGGCAAGCCCTGAAGATCTTACTTATAATTTACAGTACTCGCCAGACGGTGGATATTCATGGGTATCGTTGGTCGAAAGTTACTCTTTGACTTACTATATCTGGGATACCGCAACTTCTAATCTAAATGGATCTGCATTCCTTGTTAGAGTCAGTAGTATAACTCTTGGAAAACCAGGTGAAGTCAGATCAGAAACTACATTTACAATTCTCAATATCATAAAGAGACAATTGCCTGTAGGAACTACGGAAATCTCGATGCCTGATGTAAATTTATCAATCAGTGTCTCAGAAGAAACAAATGTAACCATTCAGCGATTAACTACGCTTCCTACGTCAATGGATCCTAATGCGAGTGATTATTTTGGGTACGGATTATATGTCGATATTGTCCTAGATAATCCTGACGCTTTAGAAGTCCTCGTAGTCAGTTTTAGTGTTGCACATCTTCTGGAAACCTTAGCTATACAGGGATTAACGATTTATAATATTGAAGTATATTTCTTCGATGAATCATTAGATGAATGGGTACCAGCGGATCGAACTGATCATAACGAGATTTTATCATTAGTTATCGGGACCTTCGATCATACTACCACTATTGGTGCATTAGGAAGATCAGATGAAGCAAGTGGTGAATTTCCATTCGTCTTAATTTTCTTGATCGTTCTTATACTTGGTGGAGTCGCTGGCGGAGCATTATTAATTTATGACCACCAATTAAAAATACAAATAGGAGAAGTTTCAGCTCTTACTCAAATTGAGAAATACCTAAAAAATCTACAAAGACGATTTGGTAAAGATGGGTAGTTTAAATTAAAAATTTCTAGAGAATTGAGAAATTAAAATTTCCTCTGATACTTATAAGGATAGACAAAAAATGATAAATAAAATCTATAGTGTACAGAGGTTAGAAGATGAGAGAGAATATACCTCCAGGCCCAAATCCACCTGAAGCTATCTATGTTAGAATCGAAATTCCAATGGGTTCCAAAGTAAAATATGAGTTTAATAAGGAATATAACACTATTTTTGTGGACAGAATACTTCATTCCTCAGTAGTATATCCTGCAACATATGGGTATATTCCACAAACATTGTGTGATGATGGAGATCCTATTGATGTGCTCGTAGTTCATAGTGCAGGTATTGAACTTGTACCAGGATGTATAGTATCAGCACGACCAGTAGCTGTACTCAAAATGAAAGATGAGAAGGGAGAAGATGATAAAATTGTGGCAATCCCAATTGATGATCCACGTAGTGAAGAAATTCAATCATTAAAAACCATCCCAAAGCATTTACTAAAGGAAATTGAGGAATTTTTCAATACATACAAACACTTGGAAAGAGGAAAAACAACAACAATCGTTGGTTGGGATGATAAGTCTACTGCTTTACGTATAATAGAAGCTTCCATCACGGACTTATTAAATCAAAAGTAAGGAAACAAAAATTCTTCGTGAGGGAATATTCTTCCATAGTTTTCCGGAGATTTTCTTTAGTAACAATCAAAAAGAAAAGTAGTGATTTATATCATGGTGGAGAATAGTTATGAATCCTGGAAAAATTAATGATCGTTTACAGTCCGTTGATGAAGGAGAATTAGATAAAATTAAAACCCGGATTTCTCATCTAAAAAAACAGCTTAAGATCCCAGAATCTATTGCAAAAACGATTAAAAATGAGCTAAATGACAGCTACCAAAAAGCAGAAGAAGCTATTTCTATGGTTGGGGGAAGCTCTGACGATATCTCAAAGATGTGGGGATACAACTACGGAAGTATTTTGTATGATCACTTAAACCAAAGAGATACTCTGGAAGGACGCCAAGCTCTAAGTTTCCTCAAAATGGCCTTAGGGTATGAATTAACCTCCCATGGTTTTTCAGAAATCCAATACTCAAGCTTTGTCATGGGACTGGGTTTGCGATTCATGCTAGGATTTGAAAATCTCAAGAAAAGCATTTCTGAAATTGAACAAGAATTACAGAAGCTAGATACTCTCCCCAATGACGAAGAATGAGGACAATATTCAAAAATCGTATAAAAAATCGCTCCCATAAGAACATTTAGGTCTCGTCGTCTACGAGGTTATTTGTAGTGTTCCAGGTGAATATAAATGGCTACTTCCGAATTTCCTACTCTAATAAACGACTCTCTTTCTCATTTTGGAGACGTAGCTCTAACAACACGTTCACCAATTAAGCTTAGAGGCGCTAATTTTAAGAATACTTCATATCTCTATAGTAATGAGACTACAGACAAGCAATGGCTGTGGAAACGGTCAACTGATACGCAAGTTATGCGTGAATACATTGCCTCACACATAGCATCGAAATTAAACGTTAACGTTCCAAGGGCACATCTAGCTCAAAAAGGAACACAACTTGGACTACTTTACGAGTGGCTAGATGAAAGTGTTGAATTAAGAGATAGTAGTACTCTTCTACTTAAAAAATGCCCCTCAAGAGATGTGCTGCGACTCCTACTTCTTGAAGCTTTGATTGGAGCTTCAGATCGACATTCTGGAAATTATTTAATTGTAGAAGACAAAATCTGGGCAATTGACTTAGAAAGAAGTTTTGGCACAGAACCCCTCGATAGTGAACTGCTTCTCTATTTTGAATGGTTGAGTAACTCACAAAAAATAGTTAAGGAAGAAATTGATGAATTCAAGAAAGATATCAATGAGCTTAATGTTCTCCATGAGAATTCTAAAATTTTTAACACCATTGACAATCTTCAGATTGATAACAGAGCAAAATTTGCCTTAAAAATCCAGGTTGAAAATATGTTTGAATCACTCAACGAAAATTATCAATGTCTGATGGACCGTATCCAAAGTTACATCCAAAAATCTAACAATCGTCCTCTTTTTTAACACCAATTATTTCTCCTGAATATCGGGATTTTCCATGGATAAACTAGAAATTTCGGGAGATATTTGTCTTAAGAATCAATGTCATCATTGCTGTATAGAAACCGAAATGCTTGTACTAAAAACTGAATGCACACAGATTAGTAAAGCAACAGGAATCCCTATCACTAACTTTTCATTTATGACTGAAGATAATCAACGAATGCTGAAGAATAAAACAATTGATGATCAAGAAGTGTGTTTCTTCCTAGATGACAAAGGTTTATGTTCAATTTATCAATTTAGGCCTGAAGGATGTACCTACTATCCGATAATCTGGGATTTAATTACTCATCAGGCTGTATCTGATGATTATTGCCCTTTTCACACAGAACTTGCGAATAAAATTGAAAGAATTTCTCTCAATCTTGAATTATTTATCTTGAAGTTATACGGTTGGCTATAATTCTTAGTAATCTTTAAAAAAGAAAAAGAGGGAGGAAGACTCTTATTTTCGCGATTTCCTAATTATAGGAATCGCAATAGTAAGAGCAAGAATTCCAAAGATGCTTTCAAAACCAGGAGTTAATGTAGGAGTAGTATCCTTGTTTTCAGGATCAGTTTTATCATCTGTGTTATCATCAATGATTCCTACCTTAACGGAGTACTTTGTTTCTAACAGACCTTTATTGGTATCTGCTTTAATACGGAAAGTAAATTCACCTTCAATCGGGATTGTTAGATTGAAGTGCACATCGAAGAAACTATCAACAGGGAATGTTTGATTGACATCTATCAGCTCAATTAGCGTGCCATTTAGCCATAATAAACTAATTTTTTTGATATGAAGCTCATCTTCCATACCTGAATAGACTTGTCCTTCAATGACAAATGTTTCGTTGACATCTACAGCGTCAGGCCCATAAACAGAAATACTTGGACCAGCTTCAGAAACATTCCATTCGCAACTGGTATACCATTCACTTCCGATATCATCATAAAGCTCGAAATGAACGATATACATACCTACCTTAGTAAATGTATAATTCAAATCAAACTCCCAGATACCATAAGCATTGATAGGAACATCAACCTCTAGTAATAATTCAGTGTAACCTGTTGGATCTTCCATGCGAATCTTGATGATTACACTGGGCATATCATGAGCGAAATTGCTTTGGGCTTTGAAATGCATCCATCTGGTTTCGCCAACTTTTGCATTGTAATCTTGATCAATGAAAAGATCATAACCACCAGTGGAGCCATCGTTGACTTCCCACCAGCACCAGAATTCCCAAACTCGACCTGTATCATGATCTGTGACTAAGAGAGCAACATCATAGTAGCCAGGTTCTACAAATAAGTATTCGATATACTGGAACCATGTCATACCAGCCTCTATCATTACTGTTTCATTAATTAAGACTTCTTCATAATCAGATCTAAGCATCAATATCAATATATTGACTGTTTTGTTAACAGAGAAGCGGTTCTCAACATTAAAGTCCATCCAGCCGTGTTCGCCAACCATTCGGTGAAAATCTTGGTAAATCCATAAAGCAAGGTATTCCTGCTCTTCAAATACTTCCCACCAGCAGTGAGTTTCCCAGTAAGAATAACCATCAGAAATTGAAAAGATTACATCATAATATCCTGGCATTGAGAAATTATAATAGACATCGTCAGTCCAATAACCAAATGCTGGGATGAAGACTGAAGGATTATCATATAGAATTACTTCACTATTATCAGGTTTCTTGATAACTACTTTTGCCGATACACTCATATTCACAGTAAAATGTGAATATATATCAATGGCCATATATCCCATGTCACCGACGGATGCATAATTGTCTTGGGAAATCCAGAGATCCATCCAAGGATCTGATACTTCCCACCAGCAATCAGCTTTCCATTCTTGACCATATTCATCATAGACAAAGAGAGCGACTTCATAGTAACCCGTTTCAGTAAAAGTATAGCCTGCTTCATCATAAAAATTACTCCAAGGAGATAGTGCAGCTGGCTGACTGTAAATAGTGACTAACCGATCACTGGGGGTCATGATGATAAGGGAGATATTGACATGCATCGTTACATTGAAATTGGAATAAATATCGAATCCCATTACTCCAGTTTCCCCTACTGCTGCATGGTGACCTTGATAGAGATATACTTCAAGATAGCCGTCAGGTACAATCGATACAGTAGTTGAAGCTGGATTGATAGAGATGAAAGATATTGCAACTCCAAAGAAAAGAATTGTCAATAACAACTTGTTGTGTTTCATTTTTGTTCAACCCATAAATCGAGGATTTAATAAGCGCAAATCCAAGTTAAGATGTCATAGATGGGATTTGATATAAATAATTCTGAATTGATTCTCCGCAGAATTCAAAAAGAGAAATTTACGTTATTAGATTCGAATATTTTTGCTTTAATTGCTGAATTGTGATTCAGTAATAGTTAAAAATGATTTTTCAGTATAAAGAGTAATTTGTCGGCTATTTAAGTTCTTATTTAATATTCAAACAAACGAGAGAATACTAATGAAATTAAACAAAACAAAATTTCTATTAATTTTTTTACTGTTCGTATTTAATCTTGGATTTTTTACGCAAATAAACGGAAATTTTCCAAGAATTTCTGAATCAGAGACTATGTCTCCCTTAGCTTCGTCTTATGATCTAATGGATACGTCTACTGAATTAAATACCAATTATATTTCTTATGAAAGAAATGATTGGGAGCCTGAAAATATATTACAAAGAGATTCAAAACCGTTAAGGTCTGTTAGTGATATACCATATCCTACGTTTTTAGTGTCTGCTACTCAATATGTTCCCCATGTTATCATCCAAATTGACGGAAATGCGGATTTTATGGCTTACAATTTTACAGGTCGAGGGACTTTATCTGATCCATATATGATTGTAAATCTGAGTATCACAGCCTCCCATACACATCTTATCTATATCAGGAATACAGATGTTTATTTTCAGATTCGCGATAATTATCTTAATGGAATCAATAGATCTTATAACGCAGTATTCCTACAAAATGTCACAAATGGGTTAGTGATTGATAACCATATCCTAAATGTAGAAACAGGCGTTTATCTAGAAGGAGCTCACTTCAATGATATTTATCGAAATGAGGTGTTAAATACCTCCCTTGATGGAATAAATATTTGGGCATCTGGAGGAGTAAACATCTTTTACAATGATATCTGGGGTGTTGTCGGAAACGGAATTTATATTTCCAGTGCATGCAATGCAACCACTATCTCAGGTAATACCCTTACTGGTAATGAAGGATGGGGTGGTATCAATCTTGAAGGATCTTATTCTAGTGTAGTTACCAATAACATCATTGGTTATCAATACAATGGAAATGGAATAACTCTTGGATATTGGGGAATGCCATCCACCAATACATATGCTACTATTAATAACAATACTATCTATGAATGTAGATATCGTGGTATACGTGTAGAATTTACAAACGAGAATTCAATTACGAAAAATGTAATTTATGGGAATAGGGAAGACGGAATTCACTTTTATTCGTCGATGAACAATTTTGTTGAAAACAATGAAATTTTCGATAATGATTGGGATGGCATTCTTATTTCTGCTCTCTCTGTGGGAAATCAATTCTATTCCAATAATATTTTTAATAATTCCGTTGGTATCTTTATTGACAACTCTTCATCGAACGAGCTTTTTGGCAATGGCATTTTTTATTCTCGGGCTGAAGGAATCGTTATTCATAATTCTCCAAGCACAGAGATCTCCTTCAATGACATTATTGAAAACTGGGAAAGTGGGATTCATGCATGGGGATCCATAAGAAATCTCTATATTGGGAATAACTCGGTAGATAACAATTCACGGATAACGCATACCTACCCGGATGAATTTCGCGCAGGAATATTTGTGAGAGATTTTGACGGTATTATTGCAGGGAATTATATTACCAATAATCAAGATGGTATTTATGCTGTAGTAAGTGCAGGAGGCCAAATCTATGGAAATGATATCTCAGTCAATGAACGTACAGGAATCGTATTCATATCGACTAATAACACGAATGTTGGAGATAATTGGATAACTAATAATGGCGGAGATGGAATCCTGTTTGGATTATCCAATGGTAATATAGTGATGTTTAACCATATCCTTGAGAATCAAGGAAATGGAATTGTATTATTTGATTCAAACTACAATACAATTGAAAAAAATGAGATAGCAAATAATAGTGGTATTAGTAATAATCCTCTTTCTTCAGAGATAAAGTTCTCTATTGAGGCCGTTACGAATGGTCATGGAGTATTTCTAGATCCTTGCATTGGGAATGTGATAGTTGAAAATCAAATTTACGGAAATGCAGGAAGCGGTACCTATTTACTTGATTCGAGTCAGAACGAAATATATGATAATTCTATTCGCGATAATTTAGAAAATGGTATATTTCTCGAAGGTTCGAGCAATAATTTGGTCCTTAGAAACTATATAGCAAGTAATGGTGATCCAGATCTCCTCTATAGTATAACTAGGGGAGAAATCTCTTTTAAAATTGGAGCAGTTACGAATGGCCATGGTGTATTCCTTGATCCTACTTCTGAGAACGTTATACGTGAAAACGTTATCGAAAATAATGTTGCCAATGGAGTTCATCTTTATCTAAGTGATCATACAGAAGTTTCAAATAACGAGATCTCTGGAAATGCAAATGGTATAGCCCTGGAGGACTCGAATGAAAACAATATAACGCTGAATACAATTTTCGAAAATGGTGCAGAAAGTGAAAAACGACAAGCTGAATATCCTTTCTTGAAATTCTCACTTCAAGCGGTGACAAATGGTCATGGTGTCTTTTTGGATCCATCCGATTATAATATTATTGAAGGAAATAATATCTTTAGTAATACTGGGAATGGAATCTTTTTAGTTGATTCGGATAATACGAAAATTTACCACAATGTTCTATCAGTGAATATGCTGTATGGAGTCAATATTGACTCCGCCTCAGGAGACACTGTAGTTAGTAGTAACGATTTCTTCGAGAATAAATACCCAGAGAATCTTGAACCAGGATCACAAGCTAAAGATGATGGACAACATAACGACTTTGATCACAATTATTGGAGTGACTGGATAGGTGAAGGAAGCTATCCAATAGATGGAGTAGCAGGTAATGTGGATGCGAATCCAGCCGACAATCCAATCAATCCCCCTGGATATTTCATGTCTATACCTACAGTTATTTATCCAAGTGGTGGAGAAGTTCTTGAAAAGACAGTTGCAGTCCAATGGGAGAAAGTTTACTCTGAAAAAGGGGATCCCGTAAAGTATTGGCTATTTTACTCCAGTGATGCTGGTGTCAGCTGGATAAACATTCCTATGGCAACCTATGAAATAATCACAACAGCAGATAATACAACACGCGTGCAATACATGTGGGATACGACTACAGTAGGTAATGGGGTCAATTATTTGATTAAAGTTACAGCAGTCGATCTCAATGGATTCAGTACATTCGATACGTCAAATGATGTCTTCACTATAAAGAATGAAGTGATTGAAACTACAACAACGACAAAAACAACTGATGAAAGTCAAACAACTCCTCAGATCTCACCAAGTTGGTCTTACATTGTCGCCTTCCTTGGATTAGCCATTCTTCTTAGCAGGAAAAAAAGAAAAAGCTTCTAAGCAACACAACAACTCATGCAAAATTCAGGACGACTCTGATAAGAGTCGTCTACACAAATTTTTTTATTAAGAAACGTATTTCTAGGCTGAAAGGGAATAATAATCAATACAGTTTCCTAGATACTATTAAATCGCTTAGAGGATTCTAAGATTGCCTACTCAGTACATTAAACAAATAATCAATCGTCTTAAAGGCCCTGAATACACACTAGTCCTAAGTCCTAACCAACAAACAGCAGAAACATTATTTTTCGAAGGAAAATATGACGATGCTCTGCAAATCATTGAAAAAGCTCGACTAAAAGAAGATTTTTCGGAAAATGAACAAATTCAAACCATGATACTGAAAAGCAATATCCTTAATGAAATGGGAGAAAAACAGGAGGGATTCCAATTATCAATTCGAGCATTACAGAGAAGTCAACAATTAGATCATCCTTTACTAAAATTCGAATCTCTTAGAGCACAAATTAATTCCTTATTTTTACTTGGAAATCTTGACCAATGTCAGCAAGTAATCAGTGAGAGTGAGTTATTACTAAAGAAATCACGAAGATTAAATAAAAATGATAAGAAAAAATATCGTGCAATCATTCAACACTATTCTGGGAAAATTTTACGAAAAAAAGGGGATTTATCTGAGGCCAATACTTACCTGAGTAAAGCATATGACGAACTCAAAGAACTGGGAAATAATTACGAACAAGCTACTCTTTATAACGATCTAGGTATCAACAATGCAATGAAAGGTAATTCAGATCTTGCACTGACGTATTTTAAGAGAAGTTTATCACTATACGAGACACTCAAGAATAATTCCTCTTCAATAAAGCTTTATAATAATATAGGACAAATATTATGGCAACAAGGTGAACTAGAAGAAGCATTACAGCACTATCTTCGTGGACAGAGTTTAAGTGAAAAAGCTGGCCAGAAAATGTATAGTGCAGCACTCTTACTGAATATAGGATTAATTAACCAAAGTAAGGGTGATTTAGACTTGGCATTAGATTATTTTCAGAAGAGTTTATCACTTTTTCAAGAATTAGACCGGTCTAACGAGGTAGCTATTTGTCAGAATAATATGGGAAATATATACCAAGCAAAAGGAGAACTAGATATCGCATTAGGCTATTATGAGAAGAGTTTAACATATTTCGAAGAGATAGATAATAAATATGAAATGGCAGCATCTTATCACAATATAGGAATAATTTATCGTGAAAAGGGAGATACTGTAGAAACTTCTGCTCAACTAGCTAAAGCTCTAATTATCCAAAAAGAGTTGGGAAATCCACTAGAGATTTCAGGCACTCTTCTTCTAATGATTCAAAATTATATTCAATCGGGATCCAAGGATTCCACAGAACATTATTTAGCGAAATTAAATGAGATACGAGGAGAAAACAAGGTTATTGAACAAAGATATCAGTATGCAAAAGCACAAGTCCTTATTATGAGTGGGCGTACTGTTCACAAAGCAGAAGCTCAACAAATACTCACAGAAATTGTAGAATCGGAGATTATTGACCATGAGCTAACTGTGGAAGCTATGTTCCATTTATTTGAACTTCTCCTATTTGAATTGCAAACCACTGGGAATGAGGATGTAATAAAAGAAATTAAAGTACTTTCACATAAAATTATAACGATTGCGGAATCCCAAAAGAGTTTTTCTGATCTTGCTGAAATCTACCGTCTACAATCAAAACTCGCATTGCTTGAACTTGATGTAAAAGAAAGTCAGCGATTATTGAGTCAAGCTCAAATTATTGCAGAAACCAAAGGGTTACATCGCCTAGCCCAATCAATTTCATATGAATTCGACTCACTGCTTAATGATCTTGCGAAGTGGAACGATTTTATTGAGCGTGATGCATCGATTACAGAGAGATATGAATTAGCAGAACTTGAGTCTATGATGAGTGCTATCTTAGAACGTAAAGGTAAGCAATACGACGATCTTCCTGAAGAAGATCCTATGATGCTTTTAATTCTAGACGAAGCTGGATTATGTTTATTTTCTAAGACTTTCCCCTCTGAGTCATTTTTACAAGATCAGCTGATAGGAGGCTTGTTAACTTCGATAAATGCGTTTATGCAAGAAGCTTTTTCGCTAAGTGGGTCTATTGAACGTATTAAACATGAAGAAAATACACTCTTGTTGAAGAGTGTGGATCCATATCTTTTTGCATATGTCTTTCAGGGACAATCCTATTCTGCCATGCAGAAATTAGAAAAATTTATTGAAGCTGTGCATGATTCTACCTTATGGGAGGAAATCACCAAAATTCGATCTACAGGACGGTCTGATAAAGTAAATGATGCATTAAATGAAGAAATTTCCAAAGTCTTTTTACAATGAGAGATAGGTATGAGAGTTGCCATAATCGGAGTAGGAGCAATAGGTGGGCCGATTGCTGCTCATATTGCGGAGCACAAAATAGATCTCACAGTTGTTACGAAATATCCTGAAGTTGCTGATCTCATCCAAACAAAGGGATTAAAACTACAAGGGGTGGAAGAAGAGCGATATGTTAAGATGATTGCTGTTTCTGACATCAATCAACTACAGGGGAAGTTTGATATCGTTTTTCTTGCTATGAAGGCTATGGATACATGTACTGCCGCAGAAGCAATATTACCTTACCTCTTTGCTAATAGTGTTGTAGTAACTCTTCAAAATGGGGTAGTAGAGGAAGATGTTGCGCAAATTGTCATGCCACATAGAGTGATAGGAGCAGTAGTCGCTTGGGCTTCAAAAATGGTTGCTCCAGGAGTGATTGAACGTTCTTCAGATGGAGTATTCTTTATTGGTTCTTTGGGTGCACAAAGAAACCAACACCGACTGCAGGAAGTAAAAGGATTACTTGACTATTTATTGCCTACTAGTATTACCCCTAATATATTTGGGGCACTATATGCAAAACTAGGAATAAATGCAGGAATTAATGGACTTGGAGCTCTCAGTGGATATACAATTGGGGAAATTGTAGATGATGAACGATATTCACGATTATTTATGGGGATTATGCGCGAAGTATTCGCAATTGCGGACAAAGAAAACATTAAAGTCATCCAGTTAAATGAACACTACCATCCACAAGATCTAGCTTTAACCGCGGATCATTCTGAGGCTGAATTTCAGGAAAAACATAAACTACTCAAAACAATCTTTCAACCCTATCGTTCTGTAAAATCTTCAACGCTCAGGTCATTAAAACGGGGACAAAAATCAGAAATTGATTTCATTAATGGCTATATTGCACGAAAAGCGAAAGATTTAGACATACAAACTCCTATTAATACGCAGATAACTGCGATGGTAAAAGAAATCGAGAGGGGAGAACGTGAGATTACACCTGATAATCTAGATGAACTAAAAGCTTAATCTCGTGTTTCCTCAATTTCTCCAAAACATTTCGCTTTAGCAAAAAGAATACCAATTAAGTGTTTAGGAGCATGAATGTCTCCATCAACTTCTAGGTTGTAAATTACATCCTTAAAGTCCTGAAGAGAAATATCAGAATCTATTCTTAACTCTCCATAGATTTTAAGATCCACTTGTTGATCATTTTCCAAGAAATATTCAAGAAAAGAACTTGTCATATGAACGTCGGAATCAATACTCTTTTGAATAACTTGGGGAAGACGCTCACCTTTATATTTTTCAATTTTAGGACAATTTTTAACCTTTTTTAGTAAGAGAAGATAAAGGTGTGAAGGTACCCAGATTTGATTAACAGTTTCTATTCGTTTTATTTTTTGAAAAGTAGCTGGAGTGATATCTGGTCCTAGAAGGAGTTTTTTGACCCCGATAATATTGATAACATCATCCTCCAGAGAAACAAGTTCATCCTCATGTAATTCCAGAGAAGTAATGTTACTAATTGTATTACCATTTTCTCCGGAAGAATCATATCGATATTTCGCAAATAATCGATTAATCAGTTCGGCAACACTTAATCCATTTTTCCGAGCAATCTTACTAATATCCTTGTATAATCGGGCATCTAACCCACGAATACCAATGACCTTGTTGGATTTTAAGATTACAAAATCAGGAGGAAGAGGAGGTAATGGTGGGACAGGTGGTAGAGGGGGAATTGAAGCTCTAGCAATTCGATGAGCTCTACGCTCACGTCTGACTCGCATTTCTTCTCTAGCTTGTCTCGCTGCCTCACGAGCATGTAAACGAGCTTCTCTTATAACTTCAACAGGATCAATACCATTTTCTACAATTATGGGTTCATCATCTACTTCTTCGTCTTCTTCTTCGGACCAATTTTCTCCCACTGATTCAAGATATTCCTCATCATCGTCATCTTCGTCGTCAATAAACTTTCTGTCTTTCTTATTTGGATTAAACATACACTTCATTCCACTATTACATTCTTAGTGACTGTTATACTTCACAATATACGATTTATTGTCAATTTGGCATACAAATCCTTAACATTCTGAGAATTCATGGGTTGAGCTTTAGATAATATCACTTCGACCGATTCTTGCACTTTTTCATGCTCTGCAACAACCTTTCTCGCCATATCAATATAAGAAGCAGGATCAAACTGATACAGTTCGTCTAAATGCTTTTTTGCTGGATTAAACATGAAAACTCATTAACTCCGTTAACTTCGTACAACAATATGTTAACAATCGGGTTTTGATTGGCTTGTTAACTCTGTATAACATATGTTTGACTTACTTTAAAAATCTTTCTAACAAATCTAAATGCACTAAAATTACAAAAAATATACTTTATACTTGGAAATTTTCCTTGATTTTGAAAATAATTTATCCTTGTGAGATAATTACTTATTTAAACCGATTCTATATTTCAAAGGAGAGATGATTTTGAATGTGTTAACAGGGTTTAACTACATACATTTCTGTTAACCGAAAAGGGCTTAAATGGTTTTTTTTACCGAGGCAATTCGAATAATTAATTAAATGTTTCTTCGATATCTTACAACCTTTCTACGTGAATTTTTCTGCTGACTGACGACCCACAAATCTAAGTTTGGTAAATACCTCTTCAATTCTGAATACGTGAAACGTTTCCGACTCCACCAGGGATTTTGAAAAATTATCTTTCGTCTATTTCCATGAATCCACATCATATAGATGTCGTTATCCTTTTCATCGATTGCGATATGACTTATATGCTCCCATTGAATCGCGCAATCAGCAAATTTGTGATGTGTGTGGCCTATTCCTTTTTTAGATGTAAAGAGCGTATTAATTTTGTAGATATAGATTCCTCCACCTGCTAATAAAAGAACAACAACAGACATCATGATTAAAATGCCATTCTCAAAGAAAGTCGCAGGTTCCTGTACAATATCCATAATTGCATACGCAGTAAGAGCTAATCCAACGAATGAGAAGAAGAGAAATCCGAAGATTCCACTAATTAAGTTCGCTGAACTCTCCTTAAACATTGAACATTTTTTATCCATTTTTATTTCCTTTATTAATTCCTCAGAGGATAAACTATGTTCAATTTTTTTTGTGGGAGGAGTTCCGTCGCTATCTGGATCCTCTCTATCTATCCATTTCTCTTCTTCAGTTTGTTCCATTAACTCTTGTCTACCTTTAAATATTTGATAATTCAGATAATTTCCTGTGGATAAGCTAAGTCATATCTGTTCCGGTATATGAAGGAATAAAAAGCTGATTGTAACAGAAGAGCTCATGAAAGATCAACCTCATTATACTTTTCCTGGTGCGACAAGAAGACGATTTAAGCGTGGTTTACGACGCTATTTCTCTTTAAAACATCATTATGGATGGAAAGCAGTTCATCGACGGATTAGATATCGGAATATGCTATGGGAACGGGCACCAGTCTCTTTTCTTATAGCTGTCGTTGGATTAGTCATTTTTATGATCCTAGTGGACCTTTTCAAAATCGAACTTCCCCCATTCGTTGTTGTGTTGTTACTCCTTATTTTTATCGTATTTACAATACTGGAAATTTGGTATATAGGAGAATGATGAGTTTTATGACTCATTCTCGGTTAGGGGCTAGTATTAATCAAATTTGAACTTGTTAATTGTTTTCATCATCTCTGTACTAAGGAGGGTTAGGTCTTGTGCTGCATTGGTCAACGAATGCATGGAGGCAGATTGTTCTTCTGTTGCAGCAGCAACCTGTTCACTTGAGGCACTAAATTCCTCTGATTGCGTGGCAAAACTCTCAAAAATGGCTCTAAATTCACTTATGCTTCCCCCAACACTATTTACAATATTCTCAGTCATTTGGTTTATTTCAGAAGCATTTTCTCTTGTTTCTTCAGCTAGTCTTCTTACATTGTCTGCTACTACTGCAAATCCACGTCCATATTCTCCTGCCCTTGCAGCCTCAATAGCTGCATTTAAAGCTAGAATATTTGTTTGTTTGGCAATATCTTCAATAATTTGCAAAGTAATTTCGATTTCTCCCAACGCTGTATTGACTGCTTCAGCCATTTGTTTAGCTTTTCCTATTCCTTCTACAGCTATCGTGGATTGATTTGAAGCTCCCCGTGAAATTTGTTGTATGGTTGCCGCTATTTCTTCAGACAATGCATTGACTTCTTCCGAGGTAGAAGCAACCTCTTGTGCTGAGGAAGCTAACTTTTCAGCAGAAATTTGTGAAGATGAAAGTGATTCTTTTAGATTATCAACCATTAAACCTAGAGTATTTCCTAGAGATCCTACCTCATCTGTTCTGTCTTTTATGTTAGCATCTATTTTCACACCTAATTTTCCTTCTGCTACTTGCTCTGTGACAGAAGCAATGGACTCTATTGGTTTAGCTATTGACATAGATAAGAAATAGGCTGCAAGTAGACAAAAGATTATGACACCACCAAAGAGGAATAAAGAACCTGTTATCTCATTGGTTATTGTTTGATCAATAATTGATGTTTTCTCAATTAGAAATAGCGTAATATTCCATGTACTTATCTTGATATAACTTGCTAAGTAAGTAGTTTCTCCTTTCACACTTACTTTTCCTTCACTTGCATTAAATGACTCCTCATTTATCTGTTCAATCACTTTTTTGTTTTTGGAGTTACTGACGGGTAATAATTCTTCTAGATTTTTCCCAACATATGAGTTATCAAAATATGTTAATATTCTCCCATCAGATAAAACTGAAAACGCTACACGAGCATTCTGAACCATGTTAGCACTCATGTTTGAGTCTAACGTTGTTGTTTCTTCGGAGGTATTATCTTGACCTTCTGGTGCATCATGACAAGTATAACAATCAGATGATAATTCAGAGGTTCCAATATTGGAACTCAATCGATTTTGCAGAATATTATGGAGATTTTGGGAAACTAGAGTTATATCATATCGTGCTTTAATTATTCCGAGAAATACACCATCTAAAGTGATTATTTTAATATTTATGTCCATTAAAAATTTCTCAATTTCAGTATCATACTCATATTCAACATATTTCCCCGTAAGTGATTCATTACAGTGTGTCCACCAATCCTCTCCTTCTTGAAGAAAATCACTTGGGATAACTGGTGACGAGGCAAATAAAAACCCCCTAGTATCAGTAACATATATTTCTGTAAATCCAAGAGAGCTGGCTTGATCAGCTAGATATTTCGAATATAAGACATCAATATCATCATGTGGGTCCCATGTTAATGGTGTTTTAGTATCTAGCATGCTAGTTTCAATATCGTAGTTAGATCCCTCATAAGTATCCCATAATTCAGCTTCAGATGCATTTTGTGCAAGTAATGCGGAGGTAATTGATGCAGGTGACCGTGCGAGAGATTGAACTTCTTCCATTTTTATCTTTAGCGTAGTATCCACATTATAAACTAAAGCTTGTGTTAACGTTTCTAGTTCATTCATCTTTGCGTTTGTTAAATCTCCTTGTATATTTGTTATATTCATCATTGTCACTAATGTTAAGGGAACCATAGATACAAGTAAGACTAGAATTATAATTTTCTGAGCGATTTTTAGATTAGAAAATAATGTGAATTGCATTTCAGTGTAATCCTTTCAGGGTAGAATTCAAAAAGTATAATCTTATTTCCCATGTATTTATATAAAAAATTAAGCAAATAAAACCGCGTTTCTGGTTAATATTAAGTTGAAGGGGTAGTAAATAGCGAAAAGCTAATAATGCGGTATATGTTTATAAATAAGAAATTCTGGAGAGACTCTATGAAAAATGTTTTGTTATCTCTTTATTCCAAATTTCCTCATTGGTATGATTCTCTTTATGGCCAAGCTGTTAGTACTGAAGTAAGTCCTTCGTTAGAGTTCATTCAGTGGTTTCTTACCTACAAGAAAATTGAGATTAACAATCCTGATCATCTTATCCTTGATATGGGAGCAGGTACGGGCCGCGTTCTAATTCCCCTAACTCAAAAAGGCTATGTTATTGAAGGAATGGAACCATTTGAAGGGATGATGGAAATTGCCAGTAAAAAAGCTGACAAAGAAAATACCAAGATTTCTCTTTCAAAGGGTTCTTATCAAACTTTAATGGCTAATGAAAAGTATAAATTGATATTTGGTTTAAATGGGACAATGGCTTATCTTACGTCAAGTGAGGAATTCATCCAATCCTTGAAAAATATCTATAGAGCACTAAAGCCAAGAGGGATATTTCTTGTTGATCTAATGAACTTTTATGCAATTATCAAAAAATATAAACATCCTGAACCTAAAGAAATTGATTTAGAGGGGAAACAAGGTCTCTTAGTTGTTTCATATGGACCAGATCCCACTCGAGATATTTGGATTCATCATGCTCGTATTTTCCTTAAAGCAGATAAAACACCTAAAACTGACCCTTTTCTTCTTTATGAGGATATTCATGAGCTTATCATGATTAATATACGTGAACTGAAATATTATGCGAAATTAGCGGGATTAGAGTTTGTCGAGAACTTTCTTTCATATGAAGACCGACCTGATGAGAGAAAAAAGGGTTCACGTATAATTGCTATATTTCAAAAACCACATAAGTAATTTGTAAAAATTCTTTTCAAAATCGATTTACTAGAGATTTAAGGTGTCTTTTATGTCCCCCCACTTTTTTGCAATAACTCACCCCTATCGGAAGGATTTTATAACCA
Organism: Candidatus Hodarchaeota archaeon; assembly: GCA_016839815.1. Taxonomy (GTDB): domain Archaea; phylum Asgardarchaeota; class Heimdallarchaeia; order Hodarchaeales; family Hodarchaeaceae; genus Hodarchaeum. The sequence continues at coordinate 6,306 of JAEOTM010000172.1, read as the reverse complement.
ACCCTATTGATTCAGAGAATCAGATTATGAGTAATCACTTTGAATATCTTCAAGATCTTATGAATCATGGTAAACTCTATTTAGCAGGACCTACTCTTCAAGAGAATGATCCTTTTGGAATCTATATTCTGTGTACAGAAACATTGGAGGAAGCTAAAAAATTACTGGAAAATGATCCCAGTGTTAAAGCTAAGATTCAAAAGATTACCACTCTTAGGCCTTTAAGAGTCTCTTTACATGATTGTGGTTTAGATTCATAATTATCCTAAAAAGGAGTTTTTTTCTCAATGGTTTCCATTATTCCTAAACCAGTTCTGTGTGAGTTAAATTCTGAAGTATTTCATCTAAACGAAGAGACAACAATATTCTTCTCACCTGCTTTTTCCAAAGAGGCTGAATATCTCAAGAATTTTCTATCGTTACCAACTGGATTTCACTTTTTATTACAGGAAGTGGAAAAATCACTACCTGATAAGAATGCTATCATAATTCAAATGGATAGTGAAACAAATACACATGGGAATGAAGGTTACATTCTAGAAATCACTTCTAACATTGTTATAGTTAGAGCACATCATTCTAAAGGTGCATTTTATGCAATTCAAACTTTAAGACAGTTGCTACCGTTGGAAATTGAATCCAAGACAGAGGTGAAAATGACATGGGATATTCCTGGTATTAAGATTGTTGATTATCCACGATTTAGCTGGAGAGGATTTATGTTTGATGAATGTCGTCATTTTCATGGCAAAACTGTCGTAAAGCGTATGCTTGATTTAATGGCTTTACACAAGCTTAATGTATTTCATTGGCATTTAACCGAAGATCAAGGTTGGCGAATTGAGGTAAAAAAGTATCATAAATTAACTGATGTTGGAGCATGGCGGAAAGGAAGTCAAATTGGAGGATATCGAAGCTTTCTACGTAAAAAGAGATCCACGACTCCACATGGGGGGTATTATACGCAAGAAGATATTCAGGAAATCGTTGAGTATGCAAAAGATAGATATATCATGGTAGTTCCAGAAATTGATTTACCAGGACACACACGAGCACTTCTTGCCGCCTATCCTGAATATAGTTGTACAGGGGGCCCTTTTGAGGTTGCTACGGATTGGGGTATTTTTAAGGATGTCCTCTGTCCAGGAAAAGACCAGATTTATAATTTTATTGAAGATCTTTTCAGAGAAGTAGCACCACTTTTCCCCTCTCCCTTTTTTCATATAGGTGGGGATGAAACTCCTACATCCCGATGGAAGGTCTGCCCAGAATGTCAAAAACGTATCAGAGATGAGGACCTTCCTAATGAAAAAGCTCTTCAGGAATATTTCACTTCCCGTCTTGTAAACCTGTTAAAAGATCTTAATAAAGTGGCAATTGGTTGGAATGAAATTTTACCTGATCAATTTGAGAACTTAGATTCAAGTGTGGTAGCTCAACACTGGTTAGGGGGATCTGAACTTGTGAAAAATCATCTTAGAAAAGGAAGAAAGATGATCATATCTCGGTTTTTTTATACCTATTTAGACTATCCATATACAATGACCTCACTTAAGAAGTGCTACCAATTTGATCCCATTCCTAAAGGGCTTGAACCCCAATTCTCTGACAATATTCTAGGACTATCTGCACAACTTTGGACTGAGTGGGTTCCTACACTTTCTCGTATTGATTGGCAAGTATTCCCACGATTAACAGCTCTTGCTGAAGTTGCTTGGTCGCAACAAAAAAAGGATTATATAGATTTCAGACAACGACTTCGCTTATTCTTATTACGACTTGAAAAGCTTGGAGTTAAATATGCTAGAGAATCAGTTGTTGATCCTGGTAAAATAAAACGACTCTTTAATTTACCTCTTATGTTTTTTAGAGATCCACAAAAGAATACTTCAGACTAACTAAGGTTATCTAAAGATTTTATTATCTTTTACAGGGTAGGAGGAATCATGATCCTAATATTTTTATAGGTGATTTCCCTGTTGATAGAAGATTGAAATCAAGGTGAAAAAGATGTCAACTGAAGAAAACACTTGTGCTGAAGAATGTTGTCAAGATTGTACGAGATCATTCTGTGAGAGTTGTACAGAAAGCTGTGAGGAGAACTGTCAGGAATCATGTAATCAAGCATGCTCTGATGCGTGTTCGAATGCATGCTCTGATGCAACATGTACATGTGGTTCAACTACTGAAAATGCGATTTTTCCTATTGCTTTTGCTTTAGGAAGTGCACTTTTTACGGCTGTTCTTGTAGGGATACTGCAAGCATTTGACTCACATGGCCCAATTCTCGTAACACTCTTTGGTTCAACATTTCTTGCATTTAATTTGTCAGGAATTCAGATTACAAAATCAAATAGGGCTTATTCATGTTATCGAAAGAATTCCTTACGAGTTGATTCATTTTCTACACGAATTGGTCGATTGTCAATTAAACACTCTCATCATCCTGTTCATCTGATAAAATCTGGTCATGAGTTCCAGATTAAGAATAAGTACTTCTGTACTGGTTGCTACGGAATATTGGTTGGTACAATCATTTCTGTCGCTTTTGCATCGTATTATCTTCTGTATGGATTAGAAACTTATTGGGTTGGAATTATTATAGGAATTTTGCCATTTTGTTTTCTTCCCATCATTTTAAGGTATACTCTTCCTTATCAAATTCCCTCTTCATTGAAATTTGTAGCTAATAGTCTCCTCCCTATTGGATGTAGTTTATTACTATTATGTACAGACCTTTTGTTTCAGAATTGGTCTTTTAACATGGTTTGTGTACTTCTAATACTTACAGGCGCATTTCTAAGAGGTGTTATAGGCCAAAAAACCAACAGAGAATCCTAAGGTCAATTTTGTTATGAAGAAACCCAAGAGAGTAAATATTCCATATCTTCTTTCACTGGATGAGATGGATATTCAAATCTCCATTCACCAGAAAGATTCATTTGTCTAACTGTGAGATCAAAGTGACATACTGCAATCCCCAGATCTATACGTGAAAGATCGGGCCAATTCAGAATCCTATGTGAACGGGGACTTCGTCGATAGATGTAAAAATGGAAAATATTCTCATCTGGTATCTTAATTATTCGCCAAGGTTGAAAATTTGAAGCAGAAGGGGCAAGTCTCACCATTTCCAGAGGAGTAGCAAACTCTTTGACTGCATCCTTCACAAGAGGAGTAATAAAATCACGTTCAAAAAATAACTTTGACCATGGTTTTCGTGTTTTTGATTTAGCAATAGATTTTATAGCTTTTGAGCGAAGTGTTTGCTTTGAAGCAATCCGACCTACTGGAGAAATAACTGGGATCCTTTCATTATTACACAAGTTTAAATGAGAGAAAAAGGCTTTTCTACTAAAAGTCCCTCCTAGCCATACGGTTCCTAAACCCAGTTTCGTTGCAAACAATATTAGACATTCAAAAAGAAATCCAATATTTTCCAAATCATAAAAGGTAGGTTTAGTTATGATCCCGATAAGTAAATTTTCAGCTCGTTTAACAAATCCATAAGTACCCAATCTTAGTTTTTGTAGTTTATTTCTACCCTCAAGCTGGATTATTTCAAACCGTGTACTTCCTTGGAAAGGACTCGCTGGTAATTGGGTAATGAACTCACTCATCAGGTCGATTTCTTTATTAATATTTGTTGATAAATCATAAGTCCTAATAGAGGTTCTACGTGTAATTAATTCTTGAGTATAAGGGATAATAGAAAGAGAATTCATTCGTATTCCGTTAAGGAAATTTTCTTCAGATCTCTCTTCTTTTTTCCGATTTATTTCTACACAAACATCCAAAGCTTCTGAGTTATCTCAGTGATTTCAATCACTATTTGGTTTTCTATTATTGAGATTGGTAAATAGGAAGGCCAACATCCACCTGCAACATTTTCTGTACCAATACCATCAACCAAAAATGTATTATCACAATTTCGACATCTCATATAAGGATCTTCATGTGCATAGCCTTTTTTAGCTTCGTAGCACACATCACATGCATCAAATGCGATATGAGGATTATTATCAAATCCTAGCACAGCAAAAAACTTTATCTTTACATTTTCCACTTCATAGAAGTAAAATTTAGCATCAGGTTTCACATCTTTGACCTTTATAACTAAATTTTCTCCTTCTTGTTTGGCTGCAATAGTATTTTGTTCAGGCCCAGGTTGTAGTGCAATAATTAAAGCAAAAGTAAATACTGCGATACAAGCAACAGCTATCCCTAAATGTTTACTACTTAATCCATCATATTCATCATTTACTAAGTCACTTTTTTTCTTCATGATTTTCACAACCTATTACTAATTTACGATCTCCCGTTTTTAGACGAAATTTTCCCATCAACAATCTCTAGAATCGAATCTCCCAATTTAGCTATTTCTAGATTGTGAGTGACGAGTAAAATAGCATTCCCTTCATCATGTAAATCTTTTATTAAGTTCAGTACCTTTTTTCCGTTTTTTTGATCAAGATTACCAGTTGGTTCGTCAGCAATTAGTATTTGAGGTTTATTAATCATTGATCTGGCGATACAAACTCTTTGTTGTTCCCCACCAGAGAGTTTAGTAGGAATTGAGTGTAAACGATGTCCCATCCCTACACGATTTAATATTTGTATCGCAAAATCTTCCTGCACGTCTCCATTATAGTACATTGGGAGTAATACATTCTCTAAAGCTGTCAGATAAGGAACGAGATAATGTTGTTGGAATATCAATCCGATTTTTTCTCTTCTAAATCGAGTTAGTTCTGTACGACTAAGATTAGAAATATTTTTTCCGTCTATGCTTATCAATCCAGATGAAGGTCTGTCTAAACAGCTTACCATGTTTAACAGCGTAGTCTTACCAGAACCACTTGGACCAATAATAGATGTCCATTCCCCAGATTTAATTTTAAGGTTAATCTCCTTTAGAGCGATAGTGTGCTCATCATAAATTTTCGATAAGTTCTCTATAGAGATTAAAATTTTACTCATCCGTTATTCCTCAATACTGTCACTGGATCAATCCTAAGTGCACTCTTAATTGGGATTATCGCTGCAATTAAGGAAACTACAGTTGAAATTCCAATTATAAGAGGTAAAACGACAATTTGCGGTGTAACTAGTGAATTAAACACAATTAAACTTACAAACTGAGCTCCAATTATTCCGAAACTAAATCCAATGCTTCCTCCAATAGTTCCTATCAAGAGGGATTCGGTTAAAAATAAGGAGATAATCTTCAAATTTTCTGCTCCTAGACTCATCATCAGGCCAATTTCCGTTTTTCTGTCCAAAATTGAAGTTGTCATGGTAGAACTTACGCCTAGTATTGTTGCAAGAAGAGCAACGAAGGTAACAAGCATCATCATAGTTTCAACAGTATTTAGAACACTCATCTCGGTATTGGTCATTTGCAGAATGGTTTTTGCTTCAACATTGTCTAGTTTAATTTCTATTTCAGCTGCGATTTCCTCAATGGGACAACCAGTGCATAATGCACTAACTTGTACTGTGTGTATGGCATTATCATGCTCAGTAAAGTTTTGGGCGGTTTCTAAAGAAGTAAATATATGATTATCTTCTGTACCACCTGTTGTAATAATCCCCTTAACCTCAATCTCTAATTGACGTTTATTTTGGAAATCAATAGTGATTTTATTTCCGATTTCCAAATTCATTTTATCTGCAACGCTTCTACCTACCATACATTCAACACTCAAAGAATCTGTGGATTGAGTATCGTTTATCCATTCACCTTCTACATCCCACCACCAGCTGTTAATTCGTCTTACACCTGTAGTAAAGGTCGTACCATCAAGTAATGTTGTATTTTTCTCAAACCAGGTGCCTGTAAGAACCACTTGTTGTTCTTGACCCTTTGCTTGAGCTGAAATAACCTCGTATAGGAAAGGAGCATATCCCTGAATGTTTTTTGACCAGTTAATTGTTTTAATTTTGTAGATATCAGTTTCATTGATATATTGTTGATTTGAGACAGAACTAAGACTAATATCACCAATACCTACTGGGATAGTATCTGATTCAGGAACGATCAGTAAATTAGCACCAAATTTTCGAAATTCTAACCCAATTTTGTGATTAATATCTAATGAAACAGTGAACATTGCTGCGGGAATACTAACTCCCATGACTACTGCTAACACTGCAATGATAATCCTCCCCTTCCGTTTAGATAACGATTTGCTAATTATTCTTAGAAACATCTGAAATATTTCCCAATAAGAAGCTTACTACAGAAATTAGTACTCATTTCTGTTCTTTAGAAGTGCACACCTTCTATGAAAGGATTAACCAAGG
>JAEOTM010000051.1 GCA_016839815.1 Candidatus Hodarchaeota archaeon | reverse complement strand
TACCATGCCTACATGGGATAGCTTAGCTACTGCTACCTGGTTCATTAACAGCTCTGATACTGGAAATATCCAAGACCAAGACTTCGATGACGACAATATCTGGGAAGGTTATCCATTATTAACTAATGGTAGCTGGACTATGGGTGCCGTTGAATGGAGTGCTGGTCCAACTGGAAACTCCCAGGCTATCTGGACTGGTGAAAGCATCTTCTCTGAATACAAGAACATGTTCAGTGATGCAGCCCGTTATACCAATGATACAGGTCTTCAAAACATAGTGGTTACCCAAAATCTCTTTGAATGGGCTGAACCAAGCGCAACTGTCTACCATGATTACATCACGGATACTGATTTGACTCCACCAATGATTGTGGATGTTGAAGCATCAGCTACAACTACTGCTTTAGACAATGAAGTTGTGACCATTTCTGCCAGTGTTTTCGACTATGGCCACTCTTTGAATGGAATTGCTTCTCTTGTTGCATTCTACGAAGTTGATAGTGGTACCGAAATGAGTGCTTCTGCAACTCAACTCGATTTTGCCTCGTTTGAAGTTGAAATTGGTCCATTTACCGCAGGTTCTAGTGTTGACTATTATCTAGTTGCCACTGATGCTGCTGGGTATACTTACATGAGTACTACTATGAGCTTCAGCGTTACTTATTCTGACTCTGTAGGTCCTGAAATTACTGATGTTGCTGTTGATCTGACCACTGTCTATCCAACTGATACAGTCACCGCTTCTGCCACCGTAACTGATGTTGCTGGTGTAGATGAAATCGTCTCCGGTATTGCTACTGTTGTATGTCAATATTCGACTGATGCTGGTGCAACTTGGACTGATGTTGCTACAACTGGAGCTTATGAGGCAATTATTCCAGCAATGACCGCTGGTACGACTGTTGATGTTCGCTTTGTTGCTACTGATGTAGCTGGTAATGAGGTTACTTCCACAGAAGTCAGCTATACCGTTGAAGCAGAACCAACCACAACAACCACAACAGATGTAGAACCAACCACAACTGATGAACCCACCACAACTGATGAACCCACTGATGATGGTGGACCTGGTTTCGAATTTGCAGTCTTCTTTATTGCTGCTGCTCTTGGTATCTACTACCGCAAACGAAGACGCTAAGTCTTCTCCCCTTTTTTCTTTTTTTAACAAAAACCAATAATAATCGATCCTTTAATTTCAATTATTGATTGTATCAGTTGAACTACTTACATTCTTAGTTCTTGGTTATTCTGAATACCCTAGCTTTGTTTTCAATCATATCAATTAGTGAATATTTTAGTGTAAAGCACTAAGAATAATCATCTGAAATTCTAACTTCAAGTATAGCCAATTTATGTTGACCTTCTCACAATTGTTAGTCGTAAACTTGTAATTACTTTCAAATCTCATCTGTAAGATAATCAAATTTTAATTGCAGACTACAAAAAAAGTATAAATAGAAAAGATTGGGATAAACTTTCAGGGAAAATATTTTTCAACTCACTCATGAAACCTAATAAGAAAGTAAAACGAGAGTGTAATTATGTCTTTCTCGAAAAAATATGTTTTTATTTTTGTAATGCTTGTGTTTAGTTCGTTATCTTTACTTAACAACCCAGCAATGAATCCAAAACCTGTAAAAGCTTGGAGTGGGAATACTCATGGATGGATCTCAGAAGTGGCAATTCGATTAATGCCTGAACCATGGAGTACGGATTTGATGACTAAACTTCAATTCTTCTATGACCATTCACGGGAACCAGATACCATTAGAAGCCAAGTGGAATCTGACCCTATCGCCTATGCGAAGGAAGAGCCCAGACACTTTATTGACGCTGATGTTCGGCCTGATATATATGGTAACGCCACCCATCATCCACAACCTCCTTTTCAGGGACCAAGACCGGATACTGGAGATCCCAGAGATTATAGTGACTATCAATTAGGAGTTGCTAGCTGGGCTGCGGAGAATTGGTCAATTCAATTAACCCAAGACCTCCAAACCTATGCTTGGGATTCAGAAACAGTTCTGATGGATATGTGTATGCTTGCCCATTATGTCCAAGATTCTTGGATGCCTTTCCATGCAGTAAGTTATTATGATGGGCAAAGAGTGCCAGCCTCGGGGGATGATGCTGGGATGTTTTATCAAGGTGGCCAAAGCGGAATTCATGGGATGGTAGAGAATACTCTTATTCAACAACGCTACCCTGACGAAGTTCATACATTATTAGATTCAATATCTGGGTCTGCAAGGTATGTCGTCCCTTATATGGCTAGTTTACGGGGTATTCAGTCAGGACAAGCTGTCGCTGATGAAATACTTTCAGTTGTGGATGTTGATGGATACACATATGGTACAGTTGAGTGGATAGACGCTGTATGGAATAAAACTGGAGGTATGGATGGGAGCTATACTCAAAGATTAGTGAATGCGAGTTTTGAAACTGCAAACGTCTGGTATACGGCCTTTGTCGATGCTGGTCTGATAGTAGAACCAACTACTACTACCACTACTACAGAAGAACCTACAACAACTACAACAACAACTACAACAGTTGAAGAATCAGAGGAACCCACAACGACTACCACAACAACTGATGAAGAAACAACGCCGTTTCTAAACTATATCCAGGCTTTATTAGCATTAGTTGTCCCCTTTACTATACATAAGAAACGAAGAAATAATTCTAAATAAATGGAGAGTATATACGAATGGTTGAAGTTCGATTAGAAAAAGTGATGAAGAAATTTGGTGAAATTGTTGCCGTTAGAGAAGTCTCTTTCGAGGTTCGTGAAGGAGAGATTTTAACTCTATTAGGTCCCTCTGGTTGCGGTAAATCTACTACTCTTCGTGCAATTGCAGGCTTTTATTATCCTGATGGAGGAAAAATATTTTTTGGTGACAGAGATGTAACTACCATGCCTCCACAAGAACGAAATACTGCCATGGTGTTTCAGAATTATGCGTTATGGCCTCATATGTCTGTCCATAATAATGTAACATATGGATTGAAATTACGTAATGTACCCAAGGAAGAACAAAACAGGAGAGCCCAAAGTGCTTTAGAGATGGTAGACATGGGCAAATTCGGCGATCGTATGCCAAACAAGCTTTCAGGTGGCCAACAACAACGTATTGCTGTTGCACGATCATTAGTAGTGAATCCTGATGTTTTACTACTGGATGAACCTTTATCTAACTTAGATGCTAAGCTTCGGGTAGAAACTCGTCGAGAAATAAGAGATTTGGTAAAAAATCTTGATTTAACTGCTCTATATGTAACCCATGATCAAGAAGAGGCTTTAAGTATCTCCGATTTCATTATTGTTATGGATCAAGGTGTGGTTCGTCAAACAGGAAAACCTAGGGCAATCTGGGAATCTCCTGCTAATGCTTTTGTTGGAACATTCATTGGGGAAGCCAACCATCTAGAACTACCTGTTGCTTCTAAAGCCAATGGTCAAGGCACTTTGAGTATTCCAAACTCAACTCGAACCTTGAAATCCTCATATACTATTGATTTGGAAGAAGGAAAGCCAGCTAAAGTTGTTCTTCGTCCAGAAAAAATCAAAGTTGACTTCACAGAAGATCTGACAAAAAATCAAATGCCTGGTCGTATACGAACTGTCATGTTTATGGGAGATCATGAAAGAATTACCTGCCGTCTAGCCGGTGGGGTTGATATAATTATCAAGAGATCAGAAGGCTTATCTGATCCTGTAAAAGTCGGTCAAAATGTATTTGTTCAGGTTGAACCCTCTCAAGTCTTTGCTTTTGGACCGAATGCCTATTAGCAATTTAAAATTATAAAAAGGTGAAAAAGAAATGAAAACTAAGAAGATTTTTGCAATAATAGCTTTGAACATCCTCCTTATTTTGGTTCTTCAAGCTGGTATGAAAAATGCTATCGCTAAACCTCAAGGTATCGTCCTCCAAGGAATTACTCGACATAATGCGACTATGTATGGTGCCTTTGAGACTGCTTTTCTAGCCCGAAACCCTGATGTAGATGACATCCAATGGCTAGAAATTTCCGATCAAACTAGATGGGCAACAGCAATAAACAGTCCCTCTTATTCCATCGATCTCTTGTGGGGCGGTGGACCGACGATATTTAATATTATTGCTGATGCTGGTCTTATGTTACCTCTTGAAAATCCAGAATTGATTGCTTACATAGACGCGAACATCAGTGAAACTGTTGCCGGAGGAGATATGTTTAGGAGAAATGAAACCACTGATGAATTCTTATGGGTTGGAGCCGCGCTTTCCTCATTCGGATTTACTGTTAACCATGCCAATCTTGCTGCGTACGGTCTTTCAGTACCACATTCGTGGGAAGAACTCGCATCAACAGATTACTTCCTTGGAACGAATACTCATGCAATAGGAATGGGGGACGCTCCCGAAACAACCTCCAATACTCGAGTCTATCAAATTATTCTTCAAAAATTCGGCTGGGAAGCTGGGTGGGACATAATAACACGTATGGCTGGAAATTCTAAAATTTTCGACTCTTCTGATAACACACGAGATTCTGTTATTACTGGTTCACAAGCTATCGCTATGACTATCGATTTCTATGGGTATCAGGCAGAGGAACAAAATGATGATTGTGAATACATTATCCCAGAATTTGAAACTATTGTAAATGCTGATCCTATCGCAATCGCTAAGGGTTCCGAAGGTGAGGAAAAGGAAGCGACAGAGCGATTTATTCAGTTCGTTATGTCCCCCGAAGGGCAAGCTATTTGGCTTGATAAAGCATTTAATCGTCTACCTATGGTTGCATCTGCATTTGATAAATCGTTGGAAGTTAATGGATATGAAAGGCCTCAACTCTATCAAAGCTACCTTAAAACTCTGAATGCCTCTGGAACTGAGTTTGACGAAGGATTGGCAGGTGATCTTTACGATATTGTGACTTTTTATTTCCATGCATGTTTCACACAATCAACTACACAACTCTACTCGGCTTGGGAAACATTAGGAAGCGCGTATGACAATCAGGAAATTTCTTTAGAGGAGTTTAGATCTCTGGCGCGAGAATTCGCTGCTCCATCAATAACTTTAGAGGAAACGAGAGATTTACAGGATGAATATTTGGCTGATCCCACAATTAAGGATTCTCTTCTAAATCAGTTTAGAAGTGCTGCTCTAAGCCGTTATAGTGGAATTAGTGCAAGTGTTGATGCTGAAAAGGGTGATGATAATAATGATGGTATTTTCTTTAATGAATTTGCCATTGATATTACTAGCTTAACTGAAGAAGAAGTACTCTTAGGAACGGTCCCTATTACAGCTGAAGTGGTCGATTATCGTGATTATTCATTTGAATATTCGGTAAAAAACATCACTTTCTCTGTTGATGGAACCCCAGTTTCTACTCAGATGATGCCATCTTCCACTGTTGATGGTATATCGACCTTTTCCACCATGTGGGACACTTCAACTGCGACAAATGGTTCACACTCCGTTTCAGTAGATGCATATGAATTCACAGGCCGTAGTGTAAGTGATACACTTAATATATACGTAGGTAAAGATATTCCCCCACCACTAGCTGCGTTTACTACGCCATTATTGAATGCAACAGTAAATGAGACAATATCCATTTCAGCTTTTGCCCAAGATAGTGACCCTTATTTCGTTTCATCAGTAACTATCTCCATTGTCGGAACAACTGCGGAATGGACTTTTACATCAGATTTTTCATTGATGGAAGCAACATTCAACACGTCTTTGATTTCTGACGGTGAGTATATACTTAGGATGGTTGTAACATATACCGCAGGGAACACCCAAACAGTCGAAATAAATATCCATGTGAAAAATGAAAAAGAAGAAACTGAATGGAAACCCGCTCCCGGATTCGAAGGTCTTGCCCTAGTCTTAAGTCTAATTGCTCTTGCAGGATATGGTGTCACAAGTCGAAGACGAGGATGAAGTTTCATCCTCTAACCTTTTTTTTTCAATGGAGATAACAATCATGGGTTTTTCACTGCAACGGATACGGGAAGATTGGGAGAAGCTTAAATTTGAGCTAGGCTTTGGATCCTCAGTATTTCTGCTATTTATTTTTGGATTTTTCATTATTTTCTTAATAATTCCAATCATTACCATTCTTTATTGGTCAGTTACCAGTAGCGGGGATATCCTTGCCGATTTAACAAATATTCCGAAAATTTTTACTGGTACACAGGTAGATGATTTTTTATTCAAACCATTTCTTGATATTTTTCAGGATTCACGTATCTGGGGCGGAGATTTTGGTATTGCGGTTTCTCAAGATCCTCTTAAGGCCTCTCTCTCTGCTATATGGATGTGGGCGTTTGTATTTCTCATTATCCTTCTCATCCTTTATTACTGGAAAATTCAAAAGCGTGCTAGCGTTCCTATTAGTTTTCAAGGAAAATATATGGGTTGGACAATAATTGCTCTAATTATGTTTATGCTCTTATTTTTTACGGGCTTTTTCTGGAATGAACTCAACATGATTAAAGCGGTTGAAATTCCTATTCAGATTGAGGGCCGTCCAAATGGAACCAAATGGATTATTCAAGGTCCTAACATGGGTGGATTATTGAACAGTATCATTGTTGCGTTGGCCACAACATTATTTTCAACAGTTTTCGGAATCCTATTTGCATTTATCATGGCAAGATACACATTCCCTGGAAAAAACTTTTTCAGACCCTTGATTTTACTCCCCTTAATAATACCTCCGTTTGTCTCGATTATTGGTTTCCAAATGATCCTTGGGTATTATCTTCCAGGAAATCCAGCAGGACTCATAAATCGATTCCTATTTGAAAATTTCAACTTGCAGATAATTTTGGGTGGTGCGGTCGGAATTGTCTTCGTTCAGTTCCTGCATTTTTATACCCTTGTATACTTAAATGTTTATAGCTCTCTTGTCAATATTGATCCTAGCTTAGAAGAATCAGCTGAAAATCTCGGAGCAAAAGGATCGCAGTTAATTCGGTCAATCACAATTCCCTTAGCCATGCCTGGATTAGCTGCAGGAGCTATACTAGCATTCATATTGGCGATTGAAGATCTAGGAACTCCATTAATCTTCAATACATTAGAAACAGGGGATAAATTTGACTTTTTACCAACTTTAGTATTTAGTGAGGTTATTACTTCGACTGTGGGAGGAGAAGGATATGTCGTTGCTGGAAAATATGCCGCGTTAGCAGCTTTTCTTGTATTCGTAGCTGTAGCTGGATTTCTTCTTATCAGACGTTTTGTTTCTTTGAAACATTATGCAATGATAAGCAAAGGACGGGTTGGAGAACCTAGAACACAACCTGCAGGTCCGAAACTTATTCTCATTCTATGGGTAATTTTTATAGTATTTCTTCCTTCCGCATTGATCCCCCATATTGGAACGATGACCTTTGCTTTTGGAATGGAGGGTTTAATTATATTTTTGCTTTTATTTGGAATGATAATTCCCTTTAGTTTTGGATTTTACTATCTCTATCAGCATAGAAGAAAAAGTATACATCAGTTAGGTATTGCTGTGATGATAGGGAGTATTTTATCAACAATAATAGGCTTTTTAGTTGCTATTGACTGGTATATTAAAAATATCGCGCCAGCTGGCACTGGTCTCCGGAGCTTCTTGGTTTTTTTCAATATAGGAGGAACTCCGAATAAACTTCAAAGAGATCAAGCAAACGAGATCCTAGGGTCAATCATTAATATGTTTGTTTATTCAATTTTGGCTACTCTTCTCATTATATTTATGGCGACAATAACAGCGTATCTTCTTGCTCGAAAAGATTTTCCTGGTAAAAGTATTTTAGATACAATAGTGACTCTTCCCTTAGCAATACCGGGGATTATCATAGGTTTCGGATATTTCATCTTGTTTTATATTGGGGACTTTAAGTTTTTTGGACTTTTAGATCCTATCTATAATCCGGTTCCATTGTTAGTCATTTCTTACACAGTGCGGAAGTTTACATTCACTATTCGCTCTGCATTTGCTGGTATGCAACAGGTAGATGTCCAATTAGAAGAAGCTGCATTCAATCTTGGAGCAAGTCGAGTCAAAACATTGCGAAGTGTAACTGTACCCATGATTGCGATCAGTGTATTCTCAGGAGGATTAATTTCTCTTGTTTACTGTATGTCAGAAGTGTCCACAACAATTATTCTTCTGGATTATACACTGGATAGGGCGAAATATGGAACAGCCACTTGGGAAATTTGGAATATCTATAACGATCCCTTTGGTGGAGCAGGATATCCCATGGCTGCCGTTCTTGGAGTGTTATTGATGTTTATCCAAGCAACATCGATATTTATGACGAATGTAGTCTTAAAGAGTCGATCCGAAGCCATCACAGGAATCTAAGGATTCCTTCCCTTCTTTCTTTTTTAAACAATCTATCTTTACTTTGAATCTATCTTTTCAATATTGATTATTGAAGTGGATAAATTAAATTAGAACTAGTTAACGATCTACTGAGACTTATTTTACATAACAAAAGAAGATGAACAACTTCAAATATGAAGAAAAAGAGAGGGAGGAAGAAGACTTTATTTCTTCCGAGAACGTCGAATTACTACTACTGTTGTAATCACAGAGAGAATAAATCCTAATGGTACTGCAGGTGCACCGTCATCAGTGGTTTCTTCAGTTGTAGTATCGCCAGTCGTGGGTATAACTGTTTCATCAGTTGTACTTGTAGTGGTTGTTGTGGTTTCTTCTGTTGTTGGTACCTGTTGTTGGAAAATATTGATACTCATGTTTGTCATTGCACTAAGTTCAACTCCAACTTCAACATATTGTATCCCATCTTGCACCCAAGTATCTAAGATTGCCCCATCGTCGGATTTATACCGCATCATTGCTCCTGAAGGTGCCATAGCAAAAGTAACTTTCGCATTTGGTAAAGAAGTATTGAATCCATTTGAAAGATAGGCAGTGTTTGAACTGGCTGTCCCATCATTGGACGACTCATATGTAGCGTTTATTTGGAGTAGAGGATAGGATGTTGCATTATACAATCCTGGTTGAACTGGACCATGGGAGAATCGTGTCATTGTATCACCAGACATTTCAATAATTCGTATACCAGAAGTTGAAGGGAGACCAACAGCATTATCTGTTCCAATATGAACTGTACCATCATAAACATCATATCTATCACGGTGTAGATGTCCATGCAGGAAGTAATCAACATTGTGGGTGTTCATAAGATTTAGAAGCTCTGTAGTCATATCCACACTTTCTCCACTACCATAATAATTTGGGGAGAGGGGATGATGTAACATGAAAAATGACAAGCTCGTTCCAGCGGGAGGTGATGCCAGTGAATCAGTTATATGATCCCACACTGCCTGAGCATATGGTCCAGGATTTGCACCGTTTGGATCCATTTGTTGATCATCGCTAAACCCAGATACAAAGTGATGTGTTCCATAACTGAATTTCATATAGGGTAGACCTCCAAATATTCTTAGGTATACTCCCAAACCACTGCCATATTCTCCACTGCCAGAAGTACCAGTTAGCTCAAACTCATCATGATTCCCAGGTACTAAGAACAAGGGAACATTCAGATACTGAGTGTACCACTTTTTCGCATTATGCATTGCAACCTCATCAGTCCACTCTGTTATATCTCCTAAAACAATAACGAATTCAGGATTAATGTGGTTTACTTCAGTCATGGTCTTTGAGAGATTTCCATCTCCTGTCGATGCATCCCGATTTGGTGGATAGGTTCCATCCCGAATATGTTGAGGATCAGCAAGAACCACGAAATTATAATCAGTTTTGTATTCACCCAAAACTTTCAAAGCATGAGATTCAGACCTAAACCTTGCATTTCCATTAATTGTTGCAGTATATCTTAGGTCATATAACATTGTATGAAGATCAGATGGTATAGTGACCTCTAAATCCCATAAGCCAGTTACAGCGTTAAAAGTAGCTGTCGGGGCCAAACTTAAGGGTGAGTCTAGCTTTCCTTCTACAAATAAATCCCAAGAAGTAGCAGAAGGAGATGCATTCACAAAAATATGCTTTGTATCTCCTGGTACCGCAAACATAGGACATGAAAAAGCGGCATTAATGGATCCTATCTGTTCACCTTTCAGTGCTGAATCTATTTCCCACTTATCTCCATCATTATTATCAGTAGTAGCTCCTGATTTAAATTGAATAACAACTGAATCAGCAATATCATCCCATGTAATGTTAACTTCCCAATTATTCGTAAATGTTTCAGTCATGGGGCTTTTTGCATATAACCAATTCGTACTCAGGCTTGGAGCGGTTGTTCCAGCTGGCCACATCGAGTGACTCGGTGGGATTCCTCCAGCATTGTTTTTCGTTCCTTCTACTGTCATGTACCACCACATTTCTACGTCAGACATTCCTTCCAAAGGTCCACCAGCAGCGTTGTACTCAATGAGAACCACGTCATCTGGTTCAGGTTCCGTGGGAGACCAAGTTACGGTTCCAGCAGCCCCTGAAACGGTGATTACATTTACTGTTGGAAATAGAACCATACCTAAAACTATAATTAACAGGTATTTTTTCATTCTCATTATTATCCACCATTTTTAAGAATTCTACTCTGAATTCTTTAAAATAATTAAGCAGAATGCTCAATTTTACATAATGTTCATGAGCAGGCTTATTGAGATTCGGGTGGATTAGACCAGAAAAACCTTTCGTTGGGAAAAGTGTTAATCAAGCTTTTGATTTTGAAGGAAGATATTCTTCTTTGAGGAATTTAATTAAATCGTTCACCGAGATAAAGGTTTTATCAGCGAAAAAGCTTGTGAAAGGACTATAATTTTCTGCTGGAAACACAGCAAAAACATATTTGTTATTTCGGAATCCATAAGCTTGTTCATTTACTACTCCTGATGAATGAACTATTTCAGGATAAAATATTACTACCATGGTGCCTTGGTCGATAAGTTGAAAGTCTCTATACACTGTCTGATAAAAATCAAATACTCTAATATCCTCAGGAATATCTACATGTACTTTCTCTAATTCCATTGTGCCTGGATCAAACACTACAAACCCTAATTCTCTGAGCTTATTTCCCAACCCCTCAATTTCTTTTTTTTTTGATTCTTCCTTTATATGCGTCATTGGGTACGAAAGATAGACTTTTTCACTTACTTCGTGTTCAAAAATCAATTTATAGAGAGTGGTAGGAGGCTGTCGTCGGGCAACAATGTAAAAGGGTTTTTTCATTGTCTCGGCCATTAGTTTTGTTGTAAATGCTTCTTCCTCTTGCCATATACCAAGCTGTAATCGATTATTCATACCTCCCCACAAAGGATTCGCTTCCAGAGTATCGTAAATATCATTGATGACATTGATGATTGTAATGAAGATGTCTGGTTTAAGTTTGGTAAGATAGAAGAAATCCCACCCAGGCATCAGATGTTCCCTCCAACGAAATGTAGCATGTGTATTTATTATTATTGCGACATCTTTTTGGCCTTTCTCATGTTCCTCGACTTCTCTGAGGATCCGTTCAAAAACTGTTGATCTTAGTGCCTGTAAAGTAGGAGGAGAGAGGTCTAGCATTTTTTCTCGTTTTACATCCATTCGTAATTCTTTAGCTGTTTCCCACATCATCCGGTTAGTATTCATCATAATTATCTTTTTCTTAGGATAATGTTTTTTGACGTATTTTTCCATATCTTTAATGGCGTCAGATCTACCTGAACCACTGATCCCACTTATAATTACTCGCATTAGTGTGTCCCTTTTTGCATCTTTATTACAGGATTTAAGATTAAATTTGAATTATCCATGCTTTAATTTCTTTAAATACTTTTTAGAATTCTTTTAATTAATTTTATTCTGGCTACTCTGAGTATAACGAAAAGTACATGAATTTGATCATAGAACGATTATCTCATGAAAAAGTCTAAGATTCGTATTGATAATCTTGAAAATTCCTTAATAACATTTGATTTTGATGGAACCTTGACTACCGCGGACTATCGTTCCTCTTGGCAGGCAGTCCATGAATATTTTGGTACTTGGGCAACCCATGGTAAGAAGGCTCTACAACAATACCTTGATGGTGAAATCAACTATACAGAATTTTGTATTGCTGACGCTTACCCGTGGATCAATCAATCTGAATCTGAATATCAAAAAGCATTGGATACAATCAAATTACGTGAAGGAATTAATGAACTTCTATCTTTTTTTAGGAAAAATGATTGTACTCTTGTTATTATCTCCCAAGGTTTGGGAGATTTAGTAGATAAATTTGCTAAAAAATACAAATTTGACTACTGGGTAGCTAACGAATTAATCAGAAAAAAGGACAGGATAACAGGTGAAGTAGTGATAAATGTCGATGCACATGAAAAAGGAAGAATTCTACGTTCCCTCCTGAAAACCTTTGATATCCCTAAACAGAAATCAATTGCTATTGGAGATGCAAGCGCTGACATAGATATGTTCAAATCAGCACAGATTTCAATTGCAATAGAACCTAGCTCTGATAAAGTAGCCGCAAGTGCCGATTATATTTGTCGATCTAAGAATCTTATAGAAATAATCACATTTTTTGATTTGTAGTTTTTAACTTCTTTGTGAGATAAGCTGATGTAAAATTGCGTTTACTTCCGTTAGATCAACCTGTTCAGGAGATAACACAACTCCAGCATCCTCTTTCCTTTCTTCAGATCCAATATACATGGCTTCTGAAAGTTTTCCACCAATTTCTCTTGGAGGAAGAAAAGCAGCGGCTACATTCTGATTAGATCGTAGATTTACTAAATTTGTCATTATTGTGTATGTTTTTTCGTTATCATAAGCACGAGTAAGCAGGAATTTATCGAATTTCTGCACATTTCTGACATGCACAACTTTGAGATCGACACCAGATCCTAAATTGGAATCAGCAGTTTTTAACCGACGTTCAAGGTGTTGAATGATTTGTAAGCCCCATCTTAAGGTTGCCAGTGATAGTAGGTTGGTAGATGGAGTTGAATAAGCTGACTTCAGAGATTCAGACAATTTCAGTCCATATCTATTTAGATTCTTCACTTCGACATGGAGTAATATTTCAGGCAATGGGAGATAGGAATATTTTAAGATCATAAGGGATGATTCAATTGATCCTAAAGTCTTTTCGATCTTCTCCTTCGAAAGAGTTGGTCGAAATCCAAGTTTTGTTAAAAAGCTCTTTCTTAGAATTCTTAAAGCAAGCTCACCAATAATAAGAGGTGGTAGCTTATCTGTTGTTATACTCAATTTATCAGCCTCTATATCTAGAAAAAAGCTGTAAATGCGTCCTACGTTACATCTACGATTCCAGATGCTGTTACACCAAAAATAGCTTCGTTCTCTGGTAATAATGGGCTATCCACTATTCGTGCGATCCTTCTTTCCCCCTTGGACTTACGTAGGTATACACGGGTCTGTGCTGCATGAGCTACGATGTGACCACCAACTGCAGTGGTAGGATCTCCAAAAAACTGGTCTGGTTTCGCTTGAACCTGGTTTGTGAAGATTACTGCAATATTCCAGACCTCGGCAGCATGAAGAATTGCATGAATGTGTTGATTTAACTTCTGTTGCCGGGTAGCTAATGTCCCCCGGCCAACATATTCCGCACGAAAGTGGGAAATCAAGGAATCGACAACTAGGAGCTTTACATTCTGAGTTGGAAGATATTCTTTAGCCATTTTTTCAACTAATACCATCTGGTGATCTGAATTATGGGCACGACCATGAAGTATATTTTCTAGTACAATATCCATATCTAGATCGTCTTTCCAACGCTCCGCCATATCAATGATTCGTTCTGGCCGAAAAGTTCCTTCTGTATCCACATATACTGCCTTTGGATACTCGTCACCCTTCCTTAACCCTCCTTGTTCAATAGGTAATTGTGTAGTAACACATAGTTGATGTGCAATCTGGGTCTTTCCTGTTCTGAACTCTCCATACAATTCAGTGGCAGCACCAGTTTCAATACCTCCTCCAAATAGTTCATCTAATCTTTGACTTCCCGTGGTAATTTTTGCTAAATCTTTTCTTCGTTCTAGGACGACTTTAGCTGTTTCAAAATCAATATCTAATGCCTCTCGGGCGGCTTCAATGATCTTCTGCACTGTTTTTTCTCCAAGCCCTGCTAGTGATGATAATTCTCCTACTGAGACTGTAGCTATTGACTCCAACGATGAATAACCTGATTCTACCAATTTAGCGGCAGTTGAAGGCCCTATTCCAGGCAGGTCTGTGATAGACGTAGCCTTTTCTTTAGCTTTGGTGCTCTTAATATCTTCTGATGAGTCTGTTTGTGCTTCCTTTTTCTTTGGTGTCATATTTTGATCATACCTGCCCTCATAATTGTTTATGGGTAGATTAAAGATAAGTACATTCTTTGAATAATTGTTTTCCCTATATGATTATCACTTTTTTCCAGTTCAAGTTTATTACCCAGAAATTACTCACCCTTCGTTCAACCTAGGGAAACTTTACATCTATCAAGATTTTCTTATCAATATAAAGGTCTGGAAGAATTACTTTTTACTAGAAAAAGTGGAGTAATTATAGTAGTTGGGTGTAATGGAATTAAAGCTGATAATTAAGAAATTTAGCTTGATGTTCCTTAATCGAATATTTCGATAATAATTCTCCCTTTCCAAATACTAAACAATACAAAAATCCTTAAATCACTAGAATAACCAACAAATTTTATAGTTAAAGCAGTTGCGTGTGAAACTAAACATCATCTCAAAAATCATTAAAGTGACCTAACTTGTTGGAAACATTGATATATCGATCAAGAAGAGATATTTGGCGAAGATGGAGAAAAAAGAAGAGAGCAGTTTCTCCTGTTCTAGCAACAGTAATAATTTTCGGTTTAATCATTACTGGTGTAATGGTTACTTTTATTCAGGTAGTCCCGTTCATAGAGCAGGCTCAAAGTGAACAAACAATTAGTTCAGTTAAAAACAGTTTTATCGATCTCGATGATACAATTGAAACTTTGATCCATGAAAGTGGGAGCCCTGGAGGATTTAGGACTCTCTTATTCACCAAACCAGCTGGAACACTTGAATTCAATCCTATTGCTTACTATTTTTCTTTGTACTTGAATGATCAGGATGGAGATCTAGTTCATTCAATAATAGACTTTCAGAAGGTTGGGATATTAGATTGGGTCTACAGTAGTCCACGTGAAATCTTACCACGAGGCACAATGAAATACTTGACTGGACCAGATCCATATAAAACTCGTGAGCAAGTATTTATCACTGGAATGTTCGCATCTTCAGATAATCATGATTTAACTAACTTGACATTGAGTCATCAATCAGATCGTAAACATCATATCACATTAGATTACCGTACATCTGTATATCTTACAGTTTCTACTCAACCAGTTCCTGAAATACGATTCCAGATCTTTTTAATAACTCTTACAACAGATTTTGATTCGATTCACAGTCAATATAGACAAATGACTGTACATGTCACAAACAATATTTCCGTTCCCAGCACTTTATCTTTGGAAACGTCTGTTTCGCAACTAGATTTAGTTAGTAATAGGACATATGTAGGTACACCTTCCTCCACTCGAATATGGAGTACTAGTGAGGTGAATGGATTGGATAACCTTAATGTCTTTAACATTGTGGTACAACTATTGCAATATGAAATAAATCTTAAAACAACATAGATAATATGAACCTTAAGGTAGATTATTATGGCCTCACAATATATTACGTTCATGGTAATATTTACTCTTGGTTTAAGCTTAGTAATCATAACTAACGGTATGTTCTCAACTCTGAACGATCAATTCCGTGAAAATATTGCCCAAGTAGAATTAGACGCAATATTAGATCAAATCAAGATCCAAATCCAGCAGAATTTGCTTATTCATACCGAGGCAAACCAATCAATTACCCAGAACTTGGAGTTACCTCCTACTTTAGGCCAAGGTTTTAGATACACTCTTGACATTACTAACTCTTCAGATGGGAGAAAGATCTTTATTGCTGGAAGGACTTTTAATGCGGAGGTATCAGAACAAATCCACTTTACAATAAGTTCAGGATATATAATCCGTGCTTCTGGACACTTCACAAGTATTTATCCAATATTATCACTCAACATTAATAAAAACGGAAATAATATTACTATTCATATGTCATAATAAAAAATTCTATTAATTCGATGTAACTATAATAATGAAATAAACTAAAAAGGAGAAACTTTTTGATTTTTTAAAAGAATACTAATAATTACAAGGAGAAAGAAAAGATGGCCGATTCTAGCAGTTTGATTCGTGAAACCTATCCATTAATTCCACCTTTCAGCTATGCATTAGTTGCTACTGATCCTGACACCAAACAAACTAAATATACTGTAGTAGAAATTCCTCTGAGTACAAGGGAGAAAGAAATTCTTGATATGATTAAGAATGTGCTTGAAGAGGAATTAGATGTTGATTTTAATGTTCTAAAATCTCCAGAGGTGGCTCGAGATTATTTACGTCAGAAGGTCATCGGCATAGCAAAAAATTATGGTTTAAAATTGGATGAAAAAACGTTTGACAAAATAAATTACCATATTACACGTGATTTTGTAGGATTTGGTCAGATAGATGCAATTTTACGTGACCATGCTGTAGAAGATATTAGCTGCGATGGTGTAGGTATTCCGATCTATATATGGCATCGAAAGTTTGAGAGTATTCAAACTAATATTAAATTTGAAGAAGAATCCGATTTAGATGCTTTTATTATTAAATTAGCCCAACGTGCAGGTAGACATATTAGCGTAGCTCGTCCATTGCTTGACGCAGCTTTACCTGATGGAAGTCGTCTTCAATTAACCTACGGCCGTGAAGTAACACAAAGAGGAAGTACATTTACAATAAGAAAATTCCGTTCGGATCCCTTAACAATTACTGACATGATAACATATAATACCTTAGATGAAGATCTTGCAGCTTTACTTTGGTATGCATTAGAAAATCGTAATTCAATCGTTATTGCAGGTGGAACTGCCGCGGGAAAAACTTCTTTGCTAAATAGCTTAGCTATGTTTATTAGACCTGGAATGAAGATTGTATCAATTGAAGACACTGCAGAATTGCATTTACCTCATGAAAATTGGATTCCCTCAGTAGCGCGCGAGGGTTACGGTGGACGAGAAGCTGATGGTTCAAGGAGAGGTGAAGTATCAATGTATGACCTCTTACGGGCAGCTTTACGCCAAAGACCAGATTATCTATTTGTAGGAGAGGTGCGAGGTTCAGAAGCCTATAACCTATTTCAAGCAATGGCCACTGGTCATACTGGCATGGGAACTATTCACGGAGATAGTGTAACAGGTACAATTCGTAGATTAGAAAATGAACCAATGAATATTCCCCGAACACTTATCCAAACATTAAACCTTTTAGTGGTACTCCGAAAGGTTCGAAGAGGAGACAAACAGGTTCGTAGAGTCATAGAATGCACAGAAATTGTGTGTATCTATCCAGTTACTACCGAAATTATAACAAATAAAGTTTTTGGATGGAATGCCCGTGAAGATGCCTATATAAATTATGGAAGATCGTATGCGTTAGAAGGTATACAGGAAGCGCAAGGGCTAACGGAATCACAAGTTCTTGACGAGTTAGAAAGAAGGAAGACTATTTTAAGGTGGATGGTAAAGAAGAAATTTGCCCATTATTCGCAAGTCTCTGAAGTCATTAACAGTTATTACCAGAATTCACTTGAAACAGTAGATCGCGCAAAGAGAGAACTAAAATCAATTTAAACAGAAGAATAAGGAGTTACATTCTGTGAGTAAAGTAATAAGAAGAGTAGGGTATCTAAGATTCGGTAGATTTATCGAGCCATGGATTGAAAAAGGTCGGTTTGAACGACTTAATACTTCTTTAAAAAAAGCAGGGATGGATATTTCTGTACGAGCTTACTTAGGAAGTGCGATTTTTAGTTCGTTTCTTATCGGTATTCTCAGTTTTATAGTCACTACCCTATTAGCGATACTTGTGCTCCAGACTGTTGATTCAACTAGTACAACGGAATCTTGGTTGATAACCTCACTTGGAATAGGGTTAGTTATTGCTTTAATCTGTACAGTTGTAACTTATGTTCCATTCTTATACTGGCCACAAATGAAAGCCGCAGATCGTAAAATCCTTATGGAATCGGGTTTAACTTCAACAGCTTCATATCTCTCGGCGATGTCAAGCTCTGGAGTTCCACCTGATAGATTATTCTACTCATTAGCAGGCGAGGAATCTGTTGCACCAGAAATCTCAAAAGAATGTAAGAGAATTACTCGCGATATTGAGATTTTTGGGTACGACATCCTAAAGGCTTTACGCACTGCAAGTGAGCGTTCACCCTCTGAAAGATTTTCTAAGTTCTTGGACGGTATGTCTGCTACAATCACCAGTGGAGGAGATTTGACGTATTATTTGACTGCAGAGACAAAGGCCCTAATGAAACTAAAAGAAGAAGAAACAAAAGAATTTATTGAACAATTAGGTGTTTTAGCTGAAATTTTTATGATAGTAGGAGTTGTTGCTCCATTATTTTTTGTGGTAATTCTAGCTATTCTTGCTGTCATTAGTCCAGAGACCACTATTGGGAGTGTATTCATGCTTACACTTACATACTTCCTAATGCCAATACTATTGACCATAATGATTCTATTAATAAGTACTGCGTCGCGTGAAGTATGATTCGGAGGCTCTAAAATGGGAAAACTAACTGCAAAGAAAGAAAGAAACTATTGGATAATCTCAGTTATATTATTTGTATTGTTTGTATTAATAGCATCAGTATTTTACATTCCAGTAATTACACACGTATTGGATGTTTCAGCTCCAACAGAGTTAGTAGAAGGGGTCGATGCTCCACTCCGTGACCCGTATCTGTATTCTGTCAGTGAGATATATCAAGATCCAATAATAGGATTTTTCGACATAATTGATGTGACAATATTTACTGCACTTGCGTTATTACTGATACCTGCATTAGCGTACAAATCTGATCAGAAATGGCGTGATGATATTGATGACCATATACCATCATTATTGCGAGAAATTTCTGATGCCCAAAAAACAGGCCTTCCCTTACCTAGAGCAATTTTGGAAGCGTCAAAGCACCAATATGGAGCTTTAACTCCTGAATTAAAGAAAATGGCTTCAAAAATTAGCTGGGGAATTCCTTTTAGTGCAACATTGCGAAGTCTTACCGAGACTGCAGATACACCACTTATGAAGAGAACTTCATTATTAATTCTTGAAGCAGAAAGATCTGGTGGAGCAATTGAGGAAGTATTTGAATCCGCCCATAAACATGTTTCTGAAGTTCTAGGGTTAAAACGTGAACGACTTGGAGCTATGAAACCATACACATGGATCATTTACGCGTCGTTTATTGTATTTGCCCTTGTAATGATAATACTATTGTATTCTTTCTTTCAAACTCTTGCTGTTCAGATGGTTGATGCAGTTCGTAGTCAGGAAGATCCAACTACGGCACTACCTTTCAATGTTGCAGGACTGCAGTTAATTTTTTTCCACCTAATGGTAATTGAGGCTGTTTTTGCTGGGCTAATTGCAGGTAAAATGGGAGATGGTAATGCAAAAATCGGCCTACGGCACTCCTGTATCTTGTTAGTCATATGTTACGCATTCTTTAAAATTGCAATTCTTCTATGATATATATTGAGGTTTTAGAATTGGGAAAAGAAGAGAAAATGTTGGTTGAGGTTTTGGAAAAAATCGCAGCTCTTGAAGATAAGTTAACCAATATGGAATTCCTATTTGTTCAATCGATGGGGGCAGGTACAACACCTACACCAGTAACTCAAGCTGGAAGTCATCCCACGACAACTCCAAGTCCTGTTCAGGTAGATCTAGCTCCTTTAGAGAAAAAAATTAGTGAGATGGAAAAATCTATCGCTGAAATAAATGAAAAGTTTTCGCCTATCAATGAATTAGTATCTACTCTAAGCAGTGAAAAATCTCAAAAAGCTGATGAACTAATTTCACAAGCTACAACCCTTTTAGAAAAAGGATTGCAATTAACAGAGCTAGAAACTACGATGTTAGAATTGAAAGATAGACTGGACGAGATTACTATTCAACTAGAAGTTGCGAATGCAAGTACACCAAAGAGTGAAGAAATTAGTTAGGTGATAATAACAACTAGATAGTTATTCATCTTGAGCGGTTAAAATGTACTATCTGAATTTTAAAAAGCGAAGAAGAGGTCAAGTAAGAGCGATCGATTTTATCGTTTCTTTATTATTATTCCTTTTAATGTTATCACAATTGATTTTGGTCGTAATCAATGTTCAAAATGGATTAAATACACAGATGCGAGAAAATTTAAGTTATGAAGAATTGGATACATTCGGGAGGATTCTATTACAAGAAGAAGGGACAGAATTCTGGGGTTATCAACAATCCCTTCCTAGTTCATTCGGATTATCCCGCTCGGATTCATCTACCTCAATAATTCTTGATCCAGCGAAAATTTCAAGAATTATATCGGGAACAATAACGCCACCATCACTTATTTCGGGATTTGAACAGTTCGATTATGCCTCAGTAAAATCCATTTTAGGAATGGATTCAAAACATGATTTTCAGATTTCTCTTGAACCATATCTATCTCTCAATATTTCGATTACTCAACCTACTGAATCTACTTTCGAATCCTCGGTCATAGTTAGCGATACTGAATCTCATTTCCCACTCAGAGAATGCCAGGTACACTTCTTCACTCTAGATTTAATCACAGGATTCATCCGTGTTGATGGCACAGAAATAACTGATACTAATGGTCGAGTCTCACATATTTACAATGATCCCCATTTTAATATTCAAGATGGAGAGCATGTTAATATTGTGGTGGCGGAGAAAGGTCCTCTTTGGGGCATGAACTGGAAGCATCCTTCCACTGTTCATGAAAATGTACTTTTGGGTCAAAAATCTAATGGCACCATATGGATTGGTGGTTTAGATTCCTCAACAATCCTTGTTTCCGATACACACGATTTACAAGATACCCCAGAAAATCATTTTTTGTCATACATCTACAAAAACACTCACGGAAGTTATACGAACGACTCTATTAGTTTACCCTCATTATTTGAAGGTAATGAATCACTAGCTGTGCCTAATTCGGGCTTAATATTCTGTTTTAGTTCAGTAAAAGTTGGAAACACATTTAAAGTAGGTATTGGATCCTATCCCGCAATACTAGATTCCGATTTAGCTTCTGGTAATTTTTACCAAGTTTTCGGTAGGAAAAATGAAGGTTCAAGGGAATTTACTAAATCTGCGAAGACATATCCTGTTTATATTCGAGGAACAGTAATGAAATGCAGATTAATTATGTGGAGGAGTAGATAAGATGAGAAAAACCTTAAAGAAGACTCGAAGAGGACAACTGCAGATTGCAGAAACCTTAGTATCAGTTTCACTTATGTTAATTCTAGCTTTATTACTAATCAATGCAGCAGATCAAGTTAATAAGTCTCAAAGTGGTCTAGAGAATTTACAAAATACTGCATCTGACATACTGCTCACGGCTGATGAAGCAAATCTCTTACGTCCTGTAATATATCTCAATGGTCAAGCTGAGTATCTCACAGAGTATAATCATCATCTTGATGTTCTTAACGACTTTATACTGTTAAACCTACCAGAAGGGGTTGGTTTTGTACTACGAATGAGTGAAGTTCAGGGACAAGAAACGCTTAGTCCCTATAAATATCTAATTGGTTCCCAAGCAAGTATAAGTGCTCTACAGGAAGGAGGAGATGGTGTTCAATCTAAGTATTTCGTGGGTTCTTTTTCATCTTCAGAATACGGCCAATTCACCACACATTACATGATAGAATTGTATTTATGGGAGAAATTCTAGATGCCATCAGTATTAGCTACTTTTCACAAAAAACGAAGAGGTCAAATGTTTATACTCGCAACAATGCTGATTGCTGTATATATAGTTGCTATAAGTGCTACTGTTCTTAACATCGGGACGGAACAGATCGAATCAACCAATGAATCTTTGCGTGAACCATATACCAACATAAAGAGAGAATTGCAATCGTTTTTAGAGGTAATTTTGGCTAAATATATTAATACAAATAATTCGGCTATCTATAATACTTCATCAGCCCAAATTGATCTAGAATTATTCTTGTCAACAATCGAAGCGGTAGACTCATCACGATCATTTTTAACCTCTTTAGAACTTATAACTGGTTCTTTTACAATGAACGCGCTGATAACTCCGGGTTCAAACGTGAGTGTATCAACCACATATACTAGTACAATTCAAACTCGTTTTAATCTTGAATTAAAAAGTTTTTACTCGACTACAACTATTTCTGAAGAATTTAGTATTTCTTACATGGCTCAGGTTAATGTTTTCACAAATCAAATACTAGTACAACAATCAAGAACCTCAAATCAAGAATATATAACGGCCGCGCAGATTTATGTATTAAATGGTAGCTCTCCTCTGTATCCAACGCTGTACTCCAACTCTACTGGTCATTATTATTTCGTGGGACTGTCAACAATTGGCAATTTAGGGATTCTTAGCGTTACTTTTCCAAACGGGGTTCGAGTCTACTCGTGATACTAAAATGATTGAATTAAAATTTCAAGAATATGTTGAACGGCTAAAAAAAAATGTGAATGCACAGATCGAAGTCGCAAATAAAGCAAGAAACCTCAAACATGACCCTTCTTCTTCAATCGAGTCAGTAATTACACATTCATCAACTGAAACTATTCTTGCAATCTTGCAAATTCCTGGCTTAGATAAATATCTGCCAGAAAGAATCAATCAACATAAAAACCTTTTATTGCTTGCTGCAGACGTAGCAAAGCAGATAGTAAACGGTAGGTTCCTAAAAAAGGATAGAGAACGGCTGATCTTACTAGCTATCCAGAGTTCGTTTGTTATTCTCAGTCGTGGCCAATGCTCAGTACCTGAAGAATACGTACATAAAATAAGGATTGATCCCAAACAGAATTACCTCACCTTATTTTTTACAAATATGATTCGATATGTTCCAGGAAATATAACTGGATTAGCAATTCTCATCGCAGATTATCTACGAGGGATTTTACACCTAAATCGATTTCATTCAAGCCCAGAAATAATTGGAAGATATGTAGAAGAATATGAGCTCTACCTAAGCTTGAGTGATCAAACCTTAGATTATGATGAGGAACACTTGAAACTTTTTATCCAGAACATCGGAGTAGAATTATCCAGTGACCCTTATGAAAGAATCGAAGTACAAAAATATCGTAATTTACCAAAATTAACAAATCACTTGCGAATGGGACTTTCAGTTACCCTAGATCATATTCTTCGCAATTTGACTCAAATTATTATCCAAAAAACCAAATCAGGTCTTCCTGAATGGGAATGGCTAGACAAACTACAATTTACAATCCTAAAGCAGAAGAAAGCATTTGGAACTGGGGATATCCGCAGTACACAACCACTCCTTTCTCAATCAAACAAATCGGGAGGATTTAGATTACGGTATGGTGAATCGAGAATAACTGGTTTTGGCACTATTGGTATCCATCCTGTCACAATGGCCCTAACAGGCATACTCACACCAGGTTGTACGGTTCAATTAGATATTTCAGAGAATACTTTTGCAATTAACCCAGTTTCATCAATTATGGGGCCTCTTGTGGAATTTGAAGATGGATCTCTGAAGAGGATCAATTCCCAGAGGGAATTACAAAAAATAAAGTCTGAAGTAAAACAAATATGGGAAATGGGAGATATTCTAATTTCTATTTCAGATATTCCAGAAGCAACACCGATTATATTTTCCGCTTGGACAGAAGAATGGTGGAGTCGTGAAATAGAAGCAAAAATTTCCTCTACGAAATTTAAAAGCTTACATACATTAGTTCCAGAGATTTCTGAGGGTGATTTATACCAATTACTTCGAAATCCAATTAATTTCTATCCTTCTTGGGAACAAGCATATTCATTATCAAAAGCCTTTGAGGTCCCTCTTCATCCAAGATATTCTTTGAATTGGAATGAGCTTGCTTTAAGTGACTTCATTTTACTCATGCAGAGAATTAATACTAATTCCGAATCTTTTCTTCCCTTGGATAAAGAAGTTTTGAGAATAATAAAGCAATTAGGAGTTCCTTTTGAGATTTTCGAAAATAAAGTCAATTCAGAAATCTTGAATTCATTTATTCCACTCTTTAAAGAGAGATATTCGCATCTGATGGAGATTGTAGAAAAAGATATAGATACGATTACCGTTGAGGTACTATGTCAAGCGATGCTCAATGTACCAGTTCGATCCTTATGTTACAAGAGGATTGGATTTAAACTTATTCGAATGGAAAAATCAGAGCCCAGATTTACGAATCCTCCTCATCACGTCCTTTTTCCTTTGGGAAAGAACGGAGGACCTCAAAAGGATTTTTTCAAAATCCCACAAGAGTCATCCACTCAGATCCGTGTTGCGAATCGATATTGTAATTCCTGTGATATTGAGTCCTTCAGTGTTTATTGTCCTGAATGTAAACAAAAAACAGATCAAAAGTACATGTGTAGGGAGGGTCATATCACAGATAAACCTACATGCTCAAGCTGCGAGAAAAAAGCGTATCCAACATCGTTGAAAACAGTTAATATTTACGGTATCTTTAATTCAGGGATGAAAAGCCTCGGTTCGACAAATATTAAGAAGGTAAAGGGAATATCCTATTTGGATAATATATATGGTGTTCCAGAGACGATATTGAAAGGAATATTAAGAGCTAAACGTGGGATCTACGTTTTTAAGGATGGAACCTCCAGATTTAGTTATACCAACAGTCCCATCAGAATTTTTTCAGCAAATGAGATTAATACCTCAATTGACACACTTCACCGTCTTGGCTATTCTCATGATATTCATGGTGATAATCTTTCTCAAGAAGATCAGCTGATTGAAATTTTCCCTTATGATCTTATCGTTAATGAGGAGGGGGCAAAATTCCTATTCGCTCAAAGCAAATTTTTAGACGATGAATTACGTTTCCAATATGATTTGTCACCTTATTATCGATTTCAATCCTTTAAATCAATAACTGGTTCATTAGTCGTAGGAATCTCACCAATTACGCAGGTAGGAATAATTGGTAGAATAATTGGGTATTCAACTAATAATGTGCTATTTGCACATCCGATCTGGCATTTCCTTAAATCTCGTTCTTGTAATGGAGCTAATGACTCAATTACTCTTCTTTTCGATGTTCTATTGAATTTTTCTCGCGAATATATTCCAAGTTATCACGGAGGAGCGTTAGATATTCCTTCTGTTATCAATTTCGTTGATGATTGGTCTGATTTACTCAATTATTCCAAACAAATTTCGCTGGTTATGAATCAAATATTCTATCAAGAATTATCTAACAATCCAGAACAATCTGACTTGATATCTCAAGAAAGTTCCTTACTATTAACCTCAACTTTCCCGATTCACACATCAACCAATATATCTAGGAATCCACTTGAGAATCAGTTAACTGATAAGAAAATACTTGAACGTATCAAAATTGCTCTTGAAAGTCTTGAGAATATAAGAGGAATAGAGGAAGGTAAGTATGTAGATAATCTATTAGTCAATGACTTTTTAATAAAAGTATCGACGTCAATTTCACGATTTTTCCAACAACCTATTAGATGTAAATTTTGTAAAACTACTTATAGGAGAGCACCATTATCAGATAGATGTCCTTCTTGTAAGAATAAAACCTTAGAACTTACATTATCGAAAGGGTGGGTTCTCAGATACTTACAGATTATAAATCAACTCTCCGAGCAATATTCAAAGGACTTAACCCCATACACAAAATCTTGGATCAGGTTCATTGAGCTGAATAAGAAACTTTTATTTGAAGTAGGTCCAAAACCAACAACCCTTATCTTTGATAATTCAATTTAGGGAAAAATATATCCGTATATGGTTTGGGATGAGAGTTTTAGTGGAAATTGTTTTTATGCAAAACCTTTTTTAGGTAGATACTCTTCTATAATTTGAGTCCATCGTTCATTTGCGATAGGAAAATGCGAGAGACTGAATAATAACGTTTATAGGTGACCTTCAAATTGAATAATGACCATGAAGAAGTTTTAGTTGGAGGGTTAATCAAAAGTCCAATAATTTCAATGCCAAGTAACCTTCCTGTTACTGAAGCCGCGAAACTAATGAGGAATCATCAAATCGGGTCAGTGATAATAAAAGATGAAGATATTATCGGGATTATAACAAAAGGTGACATTATTCAACGTGTTCTTGGTCGTGCACTAGATCCTGGAATCATTCTAGCGGGAGACGCCATGAGTAAACCAGTTTCCTTTGTTACCTCGGATGAGACTCTTGAAAGTACTATGCGTCAGATGTCAAAACTGAAAATTGAGCGTATTTTAGTAGTCGATGCACAGGACTCGTCAAAACCATTAGGAATTGTCTCGACAAATGACCTTCTCACTTTTGCACCTGAATTATTAGCAATTCGTCGTGAACAACAAATCATCATATCACAACCAGACTCTGAACTAACACCCCCTCATCTACAAGGATTTTGTGATGATTGCGGCAATTATTCAGTAAACCTATCAACAGCAAACGGATATACCTTATGTCCACAATGTCTGGGGATTCAAACACGAGAAGATCATATAGATGATGACGAAATCATGTGAGGATTCGTAATATCATTAAGTCACAAGATTATCAACATTAAATATCTTGGAATTATGAGGTATTGCCTGAACTATCTCATTTAGATCAAGAGCTTTTATTTTTGCCTTCTGTTCTGGTGTAGAGGCCTTTTTCATAAATATCTTTTGGATTTGTTTAGCAATTTTTCCTTTAGATTCATTACCAGGTTTTATCAAAACCGTTACTGAACTACATTTAGATATTTGAGTAGGAGATCCATAAATGACTCTTATATTGAATTCATTCTCTTCGTATCCAATGGCAAGTTCTAAATTTTGCCCACGTATATAATTTCTCTTCCCTCTCACCATTATTCCTCCTTTAGGTAGATATTCTCCACTTGGAGCGGAAAACCCAACATTTTCTCCTTTTACATGATATACATCTATTGCTGAATATCCAGCTTTCCAAGCACTTGAAAAACTAGCTGCCATTCTAGCCGCTAGTTGAATATCTACATCGGTTACTTCCTCATCACTACTATCGCGCATAATTACCGTATAAGGAGCTCCTTGGACATCAGCATGGAAGAATAAATCATCCTTCTTCATCCGTCTTTTTGCAATCTCTTCGTTCGTCGAAATATCTTTACCACCAATTATTAGAAGGCCATTTTCGGAGAATGTCCAATGAAATTTTTCATACCAATTTCGTTTTCGACGTTTCAAAATTATCGATTCAGTCATAGCTTGCTCGTCGATATCTTCATCTAGCACCTCAATCTTAGATTTAGTATCTAAAATCGCTTCCTTAGCGGGAATTATCTTACGTCCTGCTTTTTTAGACTTTTCAAAATAATCATTAGCAATTATTGCGGCATTCTTACGGAAATCAACCTCTATAACCTCAGAATTCAAGATAATATTGATAGTTCCCCGTTTTGTATTAATTCCTGCTAGTAACCGCACAGATGAAATATTTTTTTCCCTTGCTTGTTCCAATTTAGTATTAATATCCTCCCACGAAACATTCTTTTTTCGAGCATTTAAAATCGTTGAAAGAAGCTCATTAATATCATTGAGATGCAGATATATTGCATCTCCTATATTTTTATACAATTTTTGCCTTTCGGTGTGATGATTCAAAGTCTCTTGCTGTGATTGAAGGACTTTTTCAAGTTTCTCTTTTTTTCTTTGATTTCTACTCAAGCTTGGTGAAACCAAAGGAGTATCGAAAGAATAAAAAAAATCTAATGCTTTTGAGAAAGAGTCATATTTTTTTGTTGAATTAGGATTTGATTTATACTGAATCGGTTGAAAGGCGATTGGACGCTCCTGTGAATCGAAAGATACCGAAGGTTCCAATGTTTCTAATTCTTGTTTGATTTCTTGAATGGAGGTAACTATATTAGTAATATCCTCATTATTTATTGCTTTACATAATTTAATTTTCGGGATAATTGCTCTAGCTAAGATTTCTTCCATCAATACCCCTCCTCCGCCAGCTTCTCGAGCTAATACCCTGACAATCTCATCTTCTGTATTGTCAGCGGTATCTACAACATTCTTAATTTCTTCAAATGACATAGAAAGAATTGATTTTCCTCTACTAGGAGGTAATACGAATTCTTTACCTGGTAATACATCTCTATGCCTCATTTTTCTATACCAAGAAGCAAATATCACTTTATTCTCGTCACCCACTACTACAAAATTAGGTTTATTACCAAATAATTCAATTATTACTTTGTATGTCTGTTTACCAGTCAG
>JAEOTM010000171.1 GCA_016839815.1 Candidatus Hodarchaeota archaeon | reverse complement strand
GAATGAGACCGGGTGTGACTCAGGCCCTTTGGCCGAAGAACCTTCAGCTTTCCGATTTTCCCGTAGGCGCGAGCACAACAGTACAGATCAGAACGGAGCCTGACTTAACTTTCGGCAATATCTCACAGGATATTTTAGCGCGTGTTTCAGCACAAGACGTCTGTTTGCGAGATTACAAACCAGTTGGGGCATTTTCAAGAATCTTTATATATTTAGCTTCTATAGTTAGAAAGAATTTTAGGGAAGGAAATAAATTATACAGAACGGTAGGCTTTTGTAGTTAAATAGATCAACAGGAAACTAGTCTTTAGATTCTAATAGTCAATGGATAAACCTAAATGCAGTTAGATAAGTGGAATAATGAGTATTTAAGGATTGTCTCCACCCTTAATCTGAATATAGAGGAGGATATCGCGTCCACATATGAATTGGAAACCTTTCTATTAAGTAAGCTCTCATATAGAGCGAATTTAATCTTAGAAAAAATCGTTCAGTTAATGAAACATCCAATTTTAATAGCAGGAGCTGGACCTTCCCTTGAAACGGATTTAGAGCATTGTGTACAACATATTAACTTAGATGGTAATGTTCTACTGGCCGTCGATGGGAGTTGTTCCTTATTCCAAAAACTACAGATTGATCCAGATATTGTAATCACAGATTTAGATGGGGAATGGTCAGCAATTCGTTGGGCAATTTCAAGAGGAGCTATTACTCTCATACATGCACATGGAGATAATCGAAACCTAATACAGCAATTCTTTAAGGAAGAGAATTTTCAAAACCAAAGCATCAACATTTGGGGTACTACACAAAATAGCCTGGATACCACTTTATTTAATTTTGGGGGATTTACAGATGGGGATAGAGCTATTTTTCTTTCATTCCACTTTCAATCACCCATTATTGGTCTTATTGGTTTTGATTTTGGAGAAGAAATTGGAGAATATAGTACGCGAAATTTACGTATTAAGAAGGATCGTGCCAGAAAACGGGAGAAGTTTAAGATTGCACTCTCTCTTCTTGACTCTTACAAACATATCCATAAGGGAGATCGGTTTAATTTAACTTTTTCAGGAGAACCTATTCCAGGATTCCCAAATTTAAGCTATATTGATTTCAATCACCAGCTAGTTGAGTGGAATAAGTTGCATAATACGTTGGAGTCTCCCATAGAATAACACTAATTCTTTGAATGCCGTGTTCTTCGTGAATGCTCTGTAAAGCCTTTTTTACTTGAAATGCTACAAATTTCGCTAAATATTCTGCTGTAACATTCTCGCACTCCAGTAGTACTACTTCGTCTTTGGGTATAGAATAAAATTGGTCTCCAGCTTCCAAATCAACATTGTTCCCACTTTCTTGTATTTTTAGAATATTATTCATCTTGGGAAGTAAGGTGTAATGATCCCATTCCGAAAGAATATCAGTTATGATTTTATCTATAGCAAGGAAGTTTATTATCAACCCACTTTCGTTAATTTTCCCTGATAATTTAATTTCAACATAATAATTATGCCCATGTAACCCTTCAGAGAAATCTTTAGTTATCAACAGGTGAGATGCAGAAAAATGATTTGAAAATTTATGTATGCCAATCGATGATTTATCAGATTCAGATCGCAAGAATCATCGCGTCATTTCTACTATTCTTTCCCATACCAATCTCCGCCTCGCATATCAAGAAAGGCAGAAATTGCAGCTGTAGTTCCTTCTCCAACAGCTACAGAGATTTGGCCCTGGCCAGGAGTTATGTCACCACATGCATAAACACGAGGAATAGTTGTACGTTGATTTGAATCTACCAGTATTAAGCCATCTTCGTTTAAATTTACTCCAATCTTTTTTGCTAAATCATTGTTTGGCAATATGCCTATAGCTACAAATACAGCTTTGACTCGTTTTTGTTCTTCTTCCCCAGTTTTCACATTTTTGATTGTGACTTTTTTAACCCCAGTCATCTCATCTCCTATAATCTCTGTTACTACAGAATCCCAAACCATCTTTACATTTGATTTTTCTAAAATTTCTTTCTGGAGTGATTCCTCTGCGCGCAATTGATCTCTACGATGAATGAGAGAGACTTCTCTTACCACATTATCAAGATAGAGGGCTTCTGTGACAGCAGAATTACCTCCCCCAACAACTATTACTTTTCTTGAACCATACAAAGGTCCATCACATGTTGCACAATAGGAAACTCCTTTTCCTTCTAGCTTTTCCTCTCCAGGAACACCCAGATGTCGATGGGATGTACCCATTGCCAACACGATTACATTGGCTAGGAATTTACCAATAGGAGTTATAACTTCAACTTCAGATTCTCCTATATTGAGATCCGTTACCTCTGTCAATTCTTTTATTTCAGCACCGAATTTTTCCGCTTGTTTTTTTAACCTGTCAGCGAATTCCATCCCTGTAATCTCACTAAAGCCAGGATAATTCTCAATCTTGGGTGTAGTTGCTGCTAATCCACCAACAGGCCCTTTATCGAGCACAAGCGTATTCCAACCCATTCTAGAGGCATAAATTGCCGTGGCCATTCCTGCAGGTCCTGCACCAATGATTACCATATCATATTTCAGAGAATCTGTGCCCACTCTTTTCTACACTCCAATCTAGTAACAGATAGTTGATATTATTTTATATAGATAATTGATTCATTATTAATCTTTTGTGATTGCGAAAACTTTAACCTAGGGAAGGAATAGGATACGTACATGACTATCTCAATCTCAACTCTTATAATCATAATAAGAGGTAAATTAAATATTCTCTAGAGAAAGAATATGACTCTCTCAAAGTACGGATATTCAGATTCATAAAGGAAAATCAATTGGTTGAATTACCAATGAAGATTATAAAAACAACTACTTCCAATATCACTTTTCTCTCAGAAGTCAGCGATAATTTGGTGCATGAAGGTGACTATATCATCCTTTTTGATCAAAATAAGTCAACTAATAATCATCTATTAGCTCAAGTTAATAAGTTATCCCAAGAGAAGGAGAAACAGATGAAAGGGATTGCGAATATACTTGGAGAGTTTGAAATGGATGAATTTCGTCTAAATCCATGTCGAATTCCTATCTCAATGAACTCTGAAATATCAATTCCTCCAAAAGGATTGATTTCGAAAATTATTTCCTATGATGGAGAAGAGGGAATTTATTTGGGAGATATTGTAACTTCTTCTATTTCAACTGACCCATTCTTGATCTCACCCCAATTTTTGGAACGACATGTCTTGTGTATAGCGAGTACTGGGGCTGGAAAATCATATAGTATAGGAGTACTGCTTGAAGAAATCCTCATGAAAATTAAGGATGCATCGATTCTGCTTTTTGACGTTCATAACGAGTATTGGGGTTTAGGATTAGAAAATACTGGAGAGGAAATCAAAACTCTTAATCGAGAGGGGTACAGCCCTCAAGGGTTTATCGATAAGTTAACAGTCTTTGATAAAGGATCTATTGGTCTAGGAACGCATTTCGATCTACCAAAATTAAGACGACTTTTGGAAATTTCACCAGCTCAAGAAAATGTCTTAACAAGTATAATACAAAAACCAGAAAAATTGGATACTATCTTAAAGAGAATTTACAAGGCTGATATGCATACACAAACACGTGAAAATTTAATATCTAAAATAAATGTGTTAAGTAAGCAGTCTGTATATACAAAAGAAGTAGATATTACCAATCTAGTACGGAAAAACCAAGTTTCTATCATTCGTTTGGATCAATATACAGACGAGAAAAAACGCAATACACTGGTGAATGAACTTCTTACTCAAATTTTTCAGAAAAAGATCCATGGAGATATCCCAAATGAACAGGAAATTCTCATAATCTTAGAAGAGGCCCACAGATTTGCGCACAAGAGCGATATCCTTGCTCAAATTTCACGTGAAGGAAGAAAATTTGGAGTATATGAGATTCTAATCTCCCAAAGACCAGGAGATCTGCCAGATAATATAATTGCTAATATGAATACCTTAATTGCTCTTCGAATAAAATCTGAGAAGGATATTACAAAGATTCGGTTAATGGAGGGAATAAATTCGAGTGTCGTTTCTGTTCTTCCTCACCTCACAAAAGGAGAAGCTCTTATTGTGGGATTGCAGGAGGGAATTTCCAGTCCAATAAAAATCCAGATTCGTGCACGAGTAACGAAACATGTTGACCCTCAAAAAGATCAAATGCCTGATCTAATCCCCCGAATTTCTCCTACGACTCTACACGAAGAAAAACATCAAATAATAGATGAGTACCCAGAAGTGAAACAAGAAGATGATACTGATTTAAAGCATTCAGAAATCTCAATCAATCCCATAGATTACAAAGATTTAGTCAATCTTCTTTATTGTGAGCATATAATGATCACACACAAGCTCACGGGAATTTGTTTATTTAAATTCGGCACCTCAATGTTAAAAGTTGATCCACAATTGGTATCTGGATTTTTATCAGCGATTTCTAGCCTTTTTACTGAATTGAAAAGTGAAGAGGTAAAGGATCGAACGATAGTAAGAGATTTTACAGAAGACATCGGTGATAGAACGTTTAAAATAGTTACATTTGAAGGAAATTATTCTGTAACGGCATTAATACTTGAACGTCCCCCAAAATTCAATAATCGTTTAAGAAAGCGAGGGCGGGAGTTTGTATATGCTTTTGAAAAGAGATTTCAAAGATACCTTGTAGATTTCGTTGGAGAACTTGATCCGTTTCAAGCTGCGATTGAAGATTTAGATCAACTCCTTGGATTATCTCTATTAGGACCGCTAGTAATTAATAAAGAAATTGAGTCAGAAAATTATGACAATGAACTTTTATTAGTGGTTCAAGAGCAGAGTAATCAGTTAGCAAACTCAGAAGGCCTATTCATTAAAGAAATAGTAAATCATGGATTATTTAGTTCTAAATTTAAATATATAGAAATATTCGAAAAACTCCTGGACTTGTTTAAAGATAAGATTTTAGTACCACAAAATAGTAACCGTAAATTACCCTCTTTTGACAGAATTATTCAATCCTCGGAAGACAGAGGTGTAAAAGCTGACGACGACGATCCTTCCCATTATGTACATGAATTTGATTATCACACCGAAGTTCCTTTTCAACAAAACGGAGAAGGGACCATTGAATGGATAACACAAATTCTGTTAGAAGTTCAAGAAAATAGTATACCAGAACAGCTTAAAGAGGATATATTAGTCCGAGATATTGTATTCGAATCAAATATTAAAATAAAGAATAATACTCCCAGTATTAACATATATAATGAGGAGGAATTAGTCGAAAGCTTAGCTTTATTATCTAAAGCTGGATTTCACCCCTTAAAGAAAGCAACCAATCCTTTAAAGGGGCCAAAAATTATTATATCATCGGGAAGTGCTGAACTAATAATCTCGATTTCAAGGTTTAAGTCCAAAGGCTTCCTCTGTGTAATAGCACAACTATCCTGATATGTTTTTGAAATAAAAAGAAAGAAGGTGAGAGGTTACCCTCTAGGGAAAAGCTCCTTAATTGAATCTGTTTCTCCCGCGAACGCGTCTAACTCCCCCAACCATTTGGGTAGAGTCTTCTTGTGCCTTGTTTCAAAATCATTCAAGAATTTACCAAGTTTTTTACGTAATTCAGTGGATGTACTATCTGCAAAAATTGCGGCAAAAACCCATTTAGCATATTCGATCGTTAGAACGACATCCCCATGGTCAATAGTCTTGAGTAATTGCTCACTTCGAACAGCTTCTTTTGCAAATGAAGTAATAGCAGAAAATAACCCAGCCACTAATGCCGGTTCTACCTGCGATTCTTCTGCAAATGTATGGGAGAGAACAGCTCGTCCATCTAACATCATAACGTGGAGTGAATCGATAGTGACTTCTTCAAAGGAATAAGCAAATTCACGATGCCAAAGTGTTATGATTTGATTGAAAGGTACTTCAGCATCATAAGTTACTTCATCAAGAATTGAATGAATCTCATGTGCAGAAACACCCGTTTGTTCGATTATTTTATTTATAGGTTGCATCTGCCCGGTTAGCGTGTCCTGTAGCATTTTACCCTTTTCTGATTTCATCCATGCTTTATCTATTAGGTTTGCAGTTTTTTCGTCTTTCGCTGGAGTAGCTGTGATTAAAAGAATATCAGCTTTCTTTTCTAGTTCATCAGCGCTAAGTAGTCTCGTCACATCAGAGAAAATTGATTTATATTGTGTTTTCTCTTCGCCTTTTTGTGTTCTCACATGAAATTGTTTTCCGGCTAAGAAGAGGACTCCACCATATACTAAAACAATCGCTAATGGATGAAAAAGATTATAAGGAATAGACAAGACCTGTAGAAATTGTCCTCCATCACCCTGCCAAACTATGGGTATTTGTCTAAGTTCAGGAAGTAAAAATTGGTAATCACCAAAGGTTCCGCCTTTCCATACAGCTGTTAGCCAATTTAAGTCAATGGTGCCCAGAACTGATGTAGCTTGAATAAAAGGGGCAACTAAAATTTCACCTTGATAGTTTGGGTACAAATCCTCAACAGAGAAGCCTAGTAAAGTATACCAACCCTCATTGTACCATCCAAACAAGAATAGACTCACAAATAAGATTGATAGATAAGTGAGAATACTTGTACCAATAACACTCCAATTCCATCTTCTAACAACCAAAACTAATGTAGCACTTAACAGAAAACTAGCATAATTTTGTGTTAACCAGAAAAATGTAGCATATTGGACTGTATTAAAATTTGTAAAGATACTCTTAACAATCACCAAGTAGGTTAAAAAACCAACAGAAAGAAGAAAACCAACTAAAACACCAGAGGTAATACTTTTAGTAATGTTCGCTCTGTTAAAACGGCCAACGGAGATTTTAAATGCTTTAAAACTTTCTATGAGCTTAAGAAGTAAATATATTGAGAAGGGTTCGAAAACATCAAGGAAAAGTACGAAAAACAAAGAAACCATTATGAAATAAACAATAAAGTATGAAACTACAAAAATTTGGTCAAAATACTGCACCAAGAACAATATAACAGCTAATCCTGACATAAAAGCTCCGACAGTTGATAAACTCTGAACCATTGCAATATATAATTGATTTCCTAAGAATTTTCCCTTTCTTGACAAAAGACTCGCTTTTATTAGATAAATACTAAAGACAAAAGTAGCGATATACGCAAAATAGATCTCTAAAAACCACCCCATAGATGTTCCTTGTAGCAAGCTTGGGTTTTCTGTCTCTCCAAGAAGCTGTAAAATTGTCATTAAAAGAAATAACGAAATAGGTAAAATAGCTATCAAAACTTTTAATAATTCTCGCTCATTATCCCAATTCTTTTCCTTTACCCGTTTTGTGACCGCATGGAAGGGAGAGGTATCAAGTTCAAACTGGATCTCTTGTAATCTCTGAGTAATTGATCTAGTATCAGAAAGCTGTTTTTCCAAGTCATTGTTCTCTGTTTTATACTCAGAAAGAGTTACATTCTTTTCATATGATTCTGGATCACTAGCGTTCTTCAATTGCTTCTGAAGTTGTGAAATTTCATTTTTATTCCTTTTTATCAGTTTTCTTATCGGATTTATCTCATTTCGTTTCTCAGTCCAAGTTTGGTAAAAAATGATTAACATAGATACTATCGGGGAGATCCCAAAGACGAAAGCCAGTATCACAATTGGGTAACTGAGAAAAATAACTATTGAATTAAAGAAATGTTGAAAGAGATACTTTACCAGAAGGGGAATGGGTACAGAAATCGCTCCTTGAGTGATTACAGATTCGGAATCCCATACAGTAGTCCATCCAGATGACCCAGCAACTGGATAATATTCTTGATCAATAAATTGATTGGGATCTGGTACAAAAGAATTTAAAATACTAGGAAAGATGAAATATGCAATATAAAATATAACAAAGCCGATATAAGCACGATTGAAAAGTGTTGCAAAAAAATTCTCCGTCTTTCTTCTTGTATATAGATATGGGAGAAATAGTACGATTAAAGGAGAAAATGTTAATAGTACAGATACTACTAGGTTTATCGGGTCCGTTAGGAGATCAATATTTGTCATTTTGTCACTTCGAGTAAAGCTTTTTGGTTAGTTGTTTTTATAATCTAGACTTGGGTTTAAACCTTGCCATTTATATTCCCTCTTGTACTCTCCTTCCTTTGAAAAAGTAAGATAGTCTCGATCTTCTATCAAAGAAAATTAAAAGAATCACAAAAACTGAGCGGATATTTAATAAAAAAAGACTGCAAAAAATTAAATCATTTGGAAAAAAAAGAAAGGTAAAGAGACTTGATCTATCGTCTCTTTCGATAACCAGCATACATCAGAGGGAGAGCAACTAACACAGAGATCAATTCAAATCCTGGAATGTTTGCTCCAGTGGTATCGCTTCCAGGTGGGCTATCAGTGGTTGAATCTGGCTGAGCAGCAACTGCAGCTACAGCTGAATAAGAGGGATCATGATAGATTTCTCCACCGTACCACTCTGGGAACTCTGTGAATGTCATATAGAGAATTTGGTTAACTACTTCAGTGTGTTGTCCTGCTCCTGGATGTACAATTTCTGGAGCTATTTTAGACGCCATAAAGACTGTAAAACCCCAAGCGAGTGAAAATTCGACAATGAAATATGGTTTTGCTACATTTGTTGCAAACCATCCACTAGGAATAGCTAATGTTACGTAAACATCACGATCTATGTTGGGGTCCTCGTTGAACGGAGCAAAATCCATTTCTCTTAGCTTGTAGTTCATTTTATCTTTGAAGCTTGTCCAGAAGAAAACATTTTCATCCTTTGAAAAGTCAATTCTTGGGTTTTCTGGTTCATCGAGATGAGTTGCATACTGTGGATTGCTGACAACTTCAGCATCAAACCAATTTGTAGCTGTTACAACAGTTAATCCGAATGCATCGGCCATACTCATTCGAACTTTTGCATCGTTCTCGATAAAGAAGGCCATTTCTGACAATGTCAGTGTTACGCTTGCTGGAAATGTCCATGAGCTTCCAGGAACCGTCTTGCCTTGTAGTGTTGCAGGAACGTCAAGAGT
Source organism: Candidatus Hodarchaeota archaeon (assembly GCA_016839815.1). Taxonomy (GTDB): domain Archaea; phylum Asgardarchaeota; class Heimdallarchaeia; order Hodarchaeales; family Hodarchaeaceae; genus Hodarchaeum. The sequence continues at coordinate 54,408 of JAEOTM010000171.1, read as the reverse complement.
ATAACTGGGTGTTGCGGTAAAGGGTGAACCAAGCCATTCAGCGGCATGAGCAGCAATGAATGCATCATTATCTCTTGTAATCAGTAGATCAGTTTCACCAATATGATATCTCGTCTCAACTGTTCCCAAATTAGCCTTGATGGATGGAGTTGTACTAATAGTAATTTCTTCTACCTTGAAAATATACTCAAATGCAAGATGATCTAGCACTGATGCAGCTACAATATCCTCACCATATATAATTCCTTTAGTCTTTGGTAATTGGAGACCTGCTGCGGATAAATAATCTGGTCCACGAAGTTCCACTTCGATATCTTGCCATAAGACGAACAGGTTTGTGTAATTGATACCAAATTTGTATCCATCTGCGGTCTGTTCAAAGCTAGCTTCATAATCGAATGGGGGAATTTCATAATGTGGCGCCATGACATCGTTAAGAGCTTCTGCTACTTCTTGGACTGCGAAAGTATACCCCATATAGAGATTGTCTTGAGCATCCATTTTGGTGAGATTAGTACCAGTACCACCAGAGTACGCAATTAACGTCATGAAGTTATTTGTAATGAAAGCATCGGTACCCCAAGGAGTATTGAAGTGTTGAACTAATTGTTGGAATGGAGCGGTTGCATTTATATGAACGAGATTGGTATCAAGAGCTTCAACTCCATCTGGAAAAGCGGGTCCAAGTGTATCAATGACTTCAGTAACATCGCTTGGCAGTAAATCACGGAACTTTATCCAGTGTTCCATTTTTTCTAACGCAGAATATGCTACTTCAATCCCAGATTTGTTCATATATGTCATAAAGAATTGTAAATCAGTCTCAGGGATCGAATCTGAACCTTCTACCCCAGTTTCAAAATCATAGATTACGTCAGGGTTTGCTGGATTGTTGTAAAGATCTATTTCAACAGCAAAATGATCTTCACTAAAATCATGCCCCGCATAATCTGTGGCTTGAGCTGGAGTAGTAAAAGTAAGAAGTATCAGTAAAAACATTACCGATATTCCCATAATAATTTTCTTCTTCATTATTAAAACACCTTTCTTGGAATTCTCGATAAATTCTCTCTTTTATCTGAGTTCATTTAATCGAGTCCAAAGTCTATGTATTTCTCAATGCCAGTGACTTATAACATGATATGTTATGAAAATCCGCAAAATCATATAGAGAAACTATCCGAGGGTTTAAAACCAGTTTGGTCTCACAAGATTTCGTTTTTACGGAGAGTTTTCTTTATTATTTGTCAACTCATAATTACTAGAGACTATAAATTGCCTTATTACATTAAATCTTAACCCATACAAGTAACGATTCGTGAGGGAATTAAGATTCCTTCCAATAATTGAATTTTTTTTTTTTTTTTTAAAAATTCATTTTTTTTAACGGCTTATTTTTTCCGACGAATTCTTACCTGATATAAAACCATTAATGACAGAGAAAGAATGCTTGAAAGGAACGGGATATTTGATATTTTAGAGACTCCGATATCTAAATTATTAGAATCAAGAATTGTCGTTGTTGTCGATTTTATTTTAGTAGGATAGCCAAGCCATGAGTCTATTTGAAACTCTTGAATATATTCGGCTGAAGGAAGATACAAAGTCGCAATTTTAAGTAGTTGTTCCTCACTAAGTGAGCTTAATGTGGCATTAGCAATGAATCGCTTTAAACCATCAACCATTAATGAGTTTAGAATGGACGATTCTTCTAAGAATAGAATATTACCACTTAAGCTTGGATGTTGATTTATTGCCAAAGAACGTATTTTTGCTGGGGTTAATTCCCAACTAGTTGATTTAGGATCTTGATGAAGCGCATAATCTTTGCCTTTAATATGATTTATAAATAAAACATCCTCATTCTGAGTAATTGTGACATTATCACTAATCATAATGTCCGATTGTATTAGATCCTCCCTAGATGTGTTATATCCATCAATTTTAACATATGAGTTCTCTGTAGACTCCACACCTTCTAATACACCTAGATTATGAGAAACTAGGAACGAAAGAGAAGTATCACTGAATAATAACAACCTTTTTTCTATATCATCTCCCTTGTACCATGAGATTGTTTCTTCTAAAGAGAAAAGCTCCTTGTAGTGCTTTTCGATGTAGGTTTCAGTAGAATCAGACCAAATAGTACTCGAAGGCAATTCTTCATTAATTAGTAAGTTGCGAATACCCCCAACCTTCATTTCTACCTGTATTTCCGCTCCTACATTAGTAGAGGTTGAGTATTTTAATATTCTAGTTGAAAATCTCATTGATTCAAATTCTACAAGAACAAATTTATCTGAAAGGTTGAAAGTGACAATTTGCTCTGAATCAATGGGATCTGTTTGAAATAAATATGTGATATTAGAATATTCGATAGTAATCATTAACTCGTTTTTATTTTCTTTTATCTCAACATCCATTGGAATAATACTAGAGAATTTAGGAATATCAATCGAACTTGAAAGCCCATCAATGGAATTTTGCTTTATTTGGACTGTATTGATTGACTCAAAAATAAATTCCAAAAAATCTAGAGGAATATTTGCATACCCTACAAGGTATTCATCATTTTCAAATGGTTCTCTGTCCAACTTTAAAGTCAATCCCATCAAGTCCTGAGTTTGAATAACATTTTCTCCTGAAGGTAAATTATATATAGTTATATATTTAAAGTAAGGAAGAGATGCTTGCCATTCTACAGTCCCATACAAAGGAATATACTCTGATCTTTGGATATTTTCCAAAGCTAAGAATGTAGACCTAATATTATGTAAATCATGATTAATAAGCGTAACATTATTATCTAGTTCAGGATCTGGATCAGTCTGAACGGGATAATCAAGACCTGTTATGAGATTACTATGTAATTGCAGGGATTGTTCAGGTGGAATATTGTCATTATAATCGAATTTTAGAGCAAAAAGTGTTTCTTCGTAGAAAGGATCCAATTGGGCAAAGTGACCATTTAGAGCTGTCCCCCTGATTATCATACTTGATGAAATAATGAAAATAGCAATATAGGATACAATAGAGACAATTCTTGGAATAGAGCTCTTATTCTTCACTCAACTTACCTCCAAAACTTGATCCAATGATTCTACTCTAGTGGGATTAATAATATAGGAAGATCTTTTTTTCTCTTTTAATATCATGATAATTCCTAAATCTGAAAGCCGTTTGATATGGTGTTGGACACTCGAATGGTGAACTTTTATTTCAGAGGAGATTTTTGAGAGAGAAAGAGGGGATCTATTCTGCAAGAGGACTTTACAAAGTTCTTTTGCAACTTCGCTCTTCAAGGCTAAGGCAATTTCTGATACTTGGAGAGATTCGGTACCTGTTAAGTAGAAGATATGATACTTCCCGATCTTATGATGGGTTACAATATTGAAATCATCTAATGCTTGTAAATGCCAAAGAAGAGAAGAGATCCCACATCCTAGGATTCGTTGAATCTCCCGAAGGTGTGCACCTCGTTCCCCCTTTTCTTCTAAGTACCCTACAATTTGCATTCGCATCTCATTGTCTAATAAATCATCTTCACTAATTCGTCTTCTTTGAGGAGAGTAAGCAATATGTGCAAAAAGGAAAATTATCCCTACAGTAGCTCCAATAAGCATATCACGAATTTTTGCTAAAACACCAAGTTTAATTAAACCTATTAATGTTATTACCACAGCGATAGATGCGATTGCTATAGTAGCTAGCTGTTCAAATCCTGTAAATTGAAACAACCCAGACGAATCAGATATGCTTTCAGTAGTTAGTAGTGCTACTTTGCCTAATACATCTATTAAGCCGTTTGCGCTTGGTGAGTTTAAATTCATTAATTTATAAGCAATACCAGTGTTATCTTGGGATGTACTGACTGAAAAACTCCCAACTATTACCTTATTTTGGACTAGCCAGAGGCCTGATTGAAATTTTGACAGATACGAATTATTTTCAGGGTGAGTAATCTCAGCCAAAACAACGGTTCTTTCATGTAAATCTACCCATGAGGAAGAACCATTAAACTCATATGATAACTGATCGAGTTGTAAAGAAGGTAATGATTCATTTATTAGATCAATCGTATGCAATTTACTTTCTTCTGCTAGTGGATAAATTTCAGGCCAGTAGTTTGTGATCCCCAAATTCTGCAATTCTACAATAGGTGTTCTATCTAGATACTTATTGAGAATGAATAACCCGTTCCCACTTTGAATCCATGTTGCTAAATCTCCCACAAATGAAAAATCGATTGGTAGATGAAGTTCATTGATCCACCAGATTGCCTTTATACTGTTATTATCGAACTTAAAAGAATCATCGAGTAGTATTGATGTTATATTATGGAATTCTACTTCAAATTCGGTATCTAAAACCATTTGTTCGCTAATTCTCTTATCATTGTCTGATCCATAAAAAATAGCTATTTTAGGAGAATTTATATCAGTTGCTAAGTGTGTGTAAGCTTGTGTGATCGTATTTGTAAATGTGAATACCCCTCCGAAGATTACAATGGTAAGCAAGAGTAACTGACTTTTGATAGAAAATCGTCTCACCATTCTTGAAATGCACCTTTAGACCATTTTGGGTTGAGTATGATAAGAAGTTATCCGAATCAATATTCCGCATCTTCTAGTGGGAATTTATGAATTCATTTTTTTTCTGATATTTTATTCAACTCGGTTTATTAAGCTCGAAACATATGAAATGAAATGCTTAAATAATATCCATTATATACTTTTTATGCTAATTCCAATTTATTGGGATGAAAATAAGAAAAACTCACGGAGTTTAATTAAAAATGAAAATAATGAAATTATATCGACGCAGAAGAGCTGTGAGCCCAATTCTAGCAGCGATACTACTCATTGGGTTGGCTGTTGCCGCAGGTGCTGTATTGTTTGTAGTAGTATTACCAATGATATCATCATCTGGAGAATTGTATTTTGGGAAAACTACCTTGTCTGATATAGATACTGATGGTTTAAACGACAAATTGGTATTTACATTAACAAATGAACAATCAGATGGTCTACAAGTAACAAACATAGTTCTGCAAGGAAGAACTGGAACAGGAACTTGGACTACGTTTGCTAATGAAGATAATACGACAACAAATTACCCATTCAGTATAGGTTTAAGTCAATCAGAAATTGATATAACATTTACTTTTGATCCAGGAACCTACGACGAACTCCGAATTAAAGTAGATTATTCTATTGACGGTGTAGCTGAGGATCCCCTATACAGTACTGCATACGATATTGCAGTTTAATCTTAGAGGAAATCCTTCCCTTCTTTTTTTTCCAACACAAAAGTAATTTACATTTTTAATGAGGTTTAAATCGGGATTAATCCAGCCTCAAACTTGTGGTTCTACTTCGTACAAACTTATTTACTGCCATTTTTCCATCAGTCAGAACTTGACGTATATTGATAGCAAAATCATCCCAATAAGCAACTAATTTTCTTCGTTGTTCTTCTGATTTAACCATATCTAATGTCAAGAAAAATGAGATCTGAAAACCTTCTTCTGGACTTCGAATTACTTTGACATGGCTCCCGGGATTTCGCCATAATTCATTACGTATTCGATCAAATATAAACTCCTCAACAGGATCATTAAACGATAATTTAAGTGATACAATTGCAGAATTCCCTTGCTTTATTAGTATTCCATTCTTAAATTCAACAGTTTCTCGCTTAATTTTTTCACAACACGGATGATCAGGATCTAGTATACACATCGGTTCCATACCTGTTGTACAAGGGACTGGAAATAACTGTAATTGGGATTCATCTAAAGACAATGTAAACTCACCAAATAAGACAAATTATAACATTAAAAGTATAAGTATGTTATTTGGAGTCTCTAGAATATTCGTTAATAAAAGGATGACTTTTACTGATTGAAAAAAAAATTTTTTAAATATTCAAATTAGAACGTCTTTTTCCTCTCTAAGCAATTCAAAATTCTCGAGTTTTTAAAAGTTTCATTTTAGTGGAACTAACCAAGTAGTGCATTAAACCTAGCTTCACATTTGAGTCTGTGATAAGCACAAGAATAGTACTCTGCACTTTTGAAATAATACCAAGACCTATCGGAGTTTGAACATGAATAAAATCAACCTGATCTCCTAAATTTAATTGAATACATGCACTGGAAAATGTACTGACAATTCCTGCGACCATTGCAGATACGACTGTCTCTACTTCATCTGACATTGGTAAGGTCCTTGCTGACAGAATAGGAAAACCTTCCTCTGTTACCAATAGAACTTTTTTTACTCCTTTTACCGTTCCCAGTCCATCAATAATTTTTTGAACCTGTTCCATAACAGGATATCCATTATTATCTCCTAATGTCATATTATCAAAAGTAGCCAATTCTTTCACCTCTCAAAATAACTATCATGACAGTTAAGGTTTTACTTATAAAAACCCAAAATTGATCCAGAGATTGAGTGTTAGATTTAGTGCACCTGAAATGTGACAAGTACTTCCAATAGTCTTTCTATTCGTGAGAAAGAAGATCATTTACTCCTTTGAGTAATTACAGAAATTTATAAGGAAAAGAGAAAGAAAGAAGATTTTTCTTTATGATTTATCTCTTTGAATTTAGTGTGTGACTCAAGACCTAAGAGAAGCTTTTATTATCGCATTCTTATCCGAGGCAAATAGGCAAAGAGGTTACTGGAATGAGTGAAAACATTAAAATGCAACGTTGTAATCCTTGTCAAGTTGCAGTTATGCCAAGTGAACATGGAACAGCTCGTTTTCCCTGCCCATCATGCGGAATGATACCTATCATCCGATGTGAACGATGTCGAAAGCTTGGAAATCGCTATATTTGTCCCAATTGTGGTTTTTCGGGACCTTAGTTTTATTATAATTATAAACGACAATATCCTGTAATTTAATGATTTACCTTGTAAGATGATCTACCATGTCAAATGTGTTATCCATATTAAAAGTAATCCCCACTTCTCCAGAGGCGAATCGTGAAGAATTGTTATCTAAAGCGAAAAATGAACTAACTGAAGGATTGGAGATAGAAATATTGAAATATGAAGAAGAACCTTTATTTTTTGGATTGGTTGCAATGAAGCTCTTTGTAAAGACAGTCGATTCTGATGAAGGAAATGAAGTTCTTCAGACGTTTGAACAAAGACTTCTAGATGTAGAAGAAATAGATAATTGTGAAATAGAACTACAAACAATTATTGATTACTAGAGCGTCAATTTTTTTTGATTCTCAGTTGTATGGGGTTGTTAGGGGAAAGATATTGGGGAAAAGTTAATTCTATGTACGATAAATTCAAATCTCTAAAAGAAAACTAATATTAAATATCATTATTTTGAGTAAGATTAACATACAATTTCATATCAAATCCATGAGTTGGCGGAATAATTTGGCAAATGAAGTAGTACTAAAGGTAGCGGAAGCCAGACAACGGGATGTAGGCCGTGGAAAGATCCGAATGGATGATATCAACATGAGGGAAATTGGAATCACGACTGGAGACGTTGTTGAAATTCGTGGCCGCCAAAAAACAGGTGCTATCGCTTGGCCCGCATACATTGAAGATCAAGGAGCAGGAATAGTCCGTATGGACGGTATTATTAGACGAAATGCAAAAGTATCCTTAGAAGAAAACGTACGTATTCGGAAAGCCCAAATAAAAGTCGCTAAAACAGTTAATATTGCACCCACTCGCCAGATTTCATTAGATTATGGATTCGAAGCGTTTGTAAAAAGAAAACTCTTGGGGTACCCAGTCTCAAAAAATGATACAGTCCTCATTCCAATATTAGGTCGATCCATTCCGTTTGTAGTTAATTCCACTACACCAGCAGATATAGTACTTATCACAGATACCACTAAACTCAATGTTTCAGAAAAACCTATTTCTGAAGCAGAAACCAGTATGCCAGGGGTAAGTTATGAAGATATTGGAGGACTTTCAGATGCAATTCAAAAAATTCGTGAAATGGTCGAACTCCCTCTCAAACATCCAGAGTTATTTAAGAAATTGGGAATTGATCCTCCGAAAGGTGTATTACTACACGGTCCTCCTGGAACAGGAAAAACTCTAATTGCGAAAGCAGTTGCTAATGAATCTGAAGCACATTTTATTCCAATACAGGGACCAGAAATCATGTCTAAGTTCTATGGTGAGAGTGAAGCTCGGCTAAGAGACATTTTCAAGGAAGCTGAAGACAATGCACCAAGTATTATCTTCATTGACGAAATTGATGCTATTGCTCCTAAAAGAGAGGATGTAACGGGAGAAGTGGAAAGACGCGTTGTTGCTCAAATTCTAGCTCTTATGGATGGTTTAGAAAGTCGAGGAGAGACAATTGTCATTGGAGCTACTAATCGTCCCAATGCGGTAGATCCTGCTCTCCGAAGGCCTGGCAGGTTTGATAGAGAAATAGAAATTGGGGTTCCTGATCAAAATGAAAGGTTAGAAATCCTTCAAATTCATACCAGACGTATGCCTGGAATCGAAAAAGTTGATATCAAGAAGTTAGCAGTAATTACACATGGATTTGTTGGTGCAGATCTTGCTGCTCTAGGTAGAGAAGCTGCCATGAAAAAATTACGTGAAATCCTTCCCGATATTAATTTAAGTGAGGACACTATTCCTCCCGCAGTCCTTGATAACTTAGAAGTTGAAAATCGTCATTTTGGAGATGCATTAAAAGAAATACATCCCTCTGCTATCCGAGAAGTGTTTATTGAGGTCCCCAATGTAAGATGGACTAACATTGGAGGCATGGATAAGGTAAAACAAGAACTCATTGAAACTGTAGAATGGCCTTTCAAGCAGAAGAAAAATTTCGAACGCATTGGAATTAATCCCCCACGAGCGATCTTATTATTTGGAGCACCAGGTACAGGGAAAACATTACTAGCCAAAGCAATAGCAACGGAGAGTCAAGTAAACTTTATTAGCGTAAAGGGGCCTGAATTAATTTCAAAATGGGTTGGAGAAAGTGAAAAAGCGATTAGAGAAGTTTTTCGAAAAGCGCGCACTGCAGCCCCAGCTTTAATATTCTTTGATGAAATTGACGCTGTAGCAACACGACGTGGATCATCTGATTCTTCTGGGGCCAATGAACGTGTAATTAGTCAATTATTAACTGAACTTGCAGGGATTGAGCCATTACGTGATGTCGCAGTTCTAGCTGCTACAAATCGTCCTGACATGATTGATCCCGCTTTACTTAGACCAGGTCGCTTCGATAGGGTCGTGTACATCCCACCTCCTGAAGAAGATAGTCGAAAGAAAATTTTAGAGATTCATACAAGAGATATGCCATTAGGGGAAGATGTTAACTTAGATCGTCTGGCAAAAGAAACAGAATTTTATGTAGGAGCCGATCTTGAAGCTATTTGTCGAGAAGCTGGAATGCTGGCCTTACGTGAAAATTTGAACGCTCACACTGTATTATGGAGACATTTTGAGCAAGCACTTTCTACTGTACATTCTTCATGTACACCTGACATGATGAAATGGTACAAAGATCAAGAATCCCAATTCCGACGTCGAATAGGTGTGGATTCTCATCAGACAATTCCTCTCTTTGGCTAAAAGAAATTAACACATTCAATAGAATAGTTAAATAATAATTCCTTATTACTCAAAAATTAACCCTCCAGTTTATTAATTTAACCACTCGTTACAAATTTACGAAACTTATTTCAAAGGAAGCATTAGACAGAGTATAGTGACTTTTAATGGCATCACCAAAAGACCCGTACTGGCGGCCCTTTCCGTTAACATTTTCTATCATGAATATTGTAGAACGACGTGAAGGTATTCTGTTAGAAGATGATTTAACCCGTCTCCTCGAATCAGATGTAGGAGAATTCTCTGATCGAGAATTAAATCAGGCCTTAATGAAACTAGAAATTGAAGGATTAATTCATGTTCAAACTATAAAGAAAAACCAACGAGTAATAAAACGCATAAAGAAGGGGAATAAATTCCTTACAGTCGGAGAAGATTGAGAAATACTAAATAATTCTTATTTTCAAGTTTAACCTGTCCAGTAATTTACAAACAGTGCAAATCTTTTGAGTAGTCACTTCTTTGCAGATCTCACATGAGTAAGTAGTAGAAGTGATTTCTGAAGAGGTAAAATATTGGGATAATGAATCATGTACATTTACGATATTTATCAACGTACTTGGTCGTTTCTTCTCCATCTCCGAAAGGAATCGCCTAATATCATTCCGCATAGCACTGGAAGAGTAAGGACACGGGACTGAATGATATTCTAGACTGTTTGCATGGGCGTAAAGCACTATTTCTGGTTCAGAAACTTTAACAAGGGGACGAATTCGAGGAATTAAGGAAGGAAACTTCTTTTTAGGGAATCTGGTTATCCTTTTAAATTTTCCTGCATCTCCACGGAGGAGATTCATAACAATCGATTGAGCCTCATCATCTAGATTATGTGCAGTAGCAATTTTTGTCACATTAGCAATCTGACTCCCATAGTTTAACGCTCGTCTTCGTAAAATTCCACATAAAGCACAAGCAGATAAGGAACTTCCGCTCTTGGAATTCTTATATACAATTTCATCTAAAGTTGCGCCATATAGATCAAAAAACGAGACAATAACATGTTTTAACCCATATTTTGAACTGAGTCGCTCTGTTAATTCCAAAAATCCCTCACGATATCCCTCAATTCCCTCATCTACAGTGATCACAGTTAATTTGTTGTTAGAATGCTGACTGAGAATAACCTTCGATAAAAGATGTAATAATGCCGTACTATCCTTACCACCAGAATAACCAAGTCCAATGTGGTCGTCTTGAGTAAGCATATTGTATTTGAGAACTGATTTTTTAACCCGATTTTCAAAATGCTGTATAAAATGTTGACGACAAAGAATTTTCTTGGTTTTAGGATCTTTCGTATATGAAGGATTACTACAGCAATTAGATTTTCTCATACCAGGACAACTATTGACTATTTTTTCGTTCCGAGACCTGTAATTTTACTAGAGGAGGACAATGCTTATCTGCGATTACTTCAGCGTATGAAATTGCTTTTTTTGAAAGCTCTTCTGCATTAATATTAGAGAATGCTGTCAGTTCAATGACCAAACTGATCTCAATATTTATTTCTCCCTTCTCTGTACTTTTTAAAGTTATATCAATTTCATTATGTCCTAATTCCTCCCCCGCTTCTTTAACCAAAAATGTTGTAATTTCCTCGTATAGATATTCAAGCAAGTCATCAGGATTCAATGAAGACAAAATAATCAACCTGACCTAATCAATCGGGGAAAATGAGTTAGTAAAGTTTGATTATCCAAGATCCTGACTTAATTTCTTCTGTAATTCTTCAAAACGTTCAACATTCTGTTTCTCTTGCGAAGATAATCCCTTTTTCTGAATTTCAAGCAATTCGCCCTTCTCATTTAATTCATTTAACACATCTTGAGCTTTTTTTGGGAACATTACACCTCCAACAGCTTTCCAGACTTGTGTTTCTCCTTCGAGTTTCTCTAACTCCTTTTTAGTAAGCTCAATTTCTGACAAAGCTCGATCAATTTCAGTTAATTGAATCCGAAGATTCTGAATATTCTGTTCGAGAGTTCGATATCTTACTAACTGTTCTTGTTGAGCGGGTGAGAGTTCAGGGAGTGCCATTTTTCATTTTCCTCTTAATTTATGTTGTTTTATTTTAAGTATTTACAATTTTCTCCGGGATAATCTGAATTAATTCAGTTACCAAAGAAATCCATCTAAGTACCGATGAAATGTTCGCTTTTGCCGCAGTGATATCCAGTGAGTTAACTGTAAAAATGAGGGAAGAGCCTTCCAATTCCATTAAGATTTGTGATCTTTCGAAATGATGATCTTTAACTTCAGGAATTAAGGAATTATACATAAAATCAGCTTCATCTAGTGAATCAAGCTGGACTGTGGTTTTGATAGAGACTCTGTTTTTCATTAGATCACCTCATGAATCTGGCTGGCATAGAATGAATAGAGAGGAATTTTCCTATTAAGATTAGTATTAATTACTTGACCTTGAAGTTTTCCGTCAGAGAAACTATTAATTCTAATCAAAACATTTGATTTCGATATTTTCTTCATTGTAGAGTCATTTAAAGGATTTATAAATTTGAGAACGGCCTCTTTTAGCGAAACTGGAAGTTTTGGAGGAAATTCGATTACATTAATTTTGCTTTCAATTCTTGTATCTTTATCTCCTTTTTTAGGGAAATTGAAATCCATCAAAGTTACTTCAATATTAATCAGCTGAGTTGAACGTCGAAAATCATAACAACTAAGAGAAACAGAATCATTCTTCTTGGAACCCTTAACAATCAAGAGTTTATGGATACCAATATTCCAACAATAATTTCGAATTTCCTTAAGACTCAATGATCCTCTATTAATTCGCTGGGATGCAGGAAGGGAAAAAGAGAGTAATTTACATACACGGCGAAGAAAGTGAGAAGGATTATGGGATGTGGTTATCAGTAAATTAGAAGTAATTCCCCTCTCAATTTCAGCCATAATACCTCATTTCATTGAAATTCTCACGAAAAACGGGGTTTACTTAGGAATCAGTTTGTGTGGCTAGACGTTTCGCTGTTCTCTGAGCGATTTTTCCTCCGGGGGTTTCTGGAGCCCATGATCCACCTGTAAATCTGAATCCACAGAATTTGCATTCCCAAATTCCGATAGATACTCGTTTAACTTTCAGGGAATCGCAAGAGGGACAATTATGAAATCTCTTTGAGTCTTGTTCAATTTTCTTAACTCGTTTACGAATAGTAGCTCCATAGCGAGTACCGAAACGTCCAGTTGAACCTACTTTCTTAGTTCGACCCATTTTACCACCAAATTTCCTGTTTTAAGTGTCTGTTTTTTACCTTTTGAGGGTTAAAAATCAAATTTGTACATCTCGTTCATTTCAGGGAATTGAGAACTTTCTTCAATCTTTTTAAGCAGTGGCGCTACTAACGAAGAGCTTTGATCTAAGATCTTATGAAATTCTTCCTCGCTGAACATTCCTGCCTCTCCTTTCTGCATCGAACAAATTATCCCTTTGTCAGTCATAGCCAGAGAGAAGCGTGCATCTTTTCCCATATCCTCTAGGAGATTGGGATCGTACACAATTGTATCATTTATTTTTGCAAAAGTAAGACTTGCAACTGACCCATTTCTTGGAAGTGGTTCAGTTTCTTCCGAAAGTGTTACTTCTTCAAGATCTTCATCAATTATGACTTTTTTCAGTCGTGTATTTGCAATAGCTGCCATAGCACCAAGAGCTGCAGCATCAAATAAGTTTCCACCATCATCGAGAATGTACACATCAACAAAAAGTATCCAAACTTTTTTTCCGGGAATTACACAGAGTTTAGGATCCTTCATAGGTATTACCTTACTTTCACGAATACCACGATCGACAACACGGGCTAACTCAACGGCACGGGGGCCTGGAGGACCACTTTCATTAGTTGGTGATGAGATTGGTGAAACTTCTGCATTTACAGTAATAACTCCGTCATTTGGAGTATCAGGAAACGGAGAACCAAGTTGTGCCTTCACTCCAGCTAGGATTACAGTCTCTCCCCATTTAACCATTGCAGATCCTTCTGCCTTTTTAATCACATTTGGCACGATTTGTATAGGTCTACTTTCTAATAACTTTCTCCCATCAACTCTTTTTCCTTTTTCAAGTAACTTAGTCACGTATTGCTTTTCTAAAACACCAATTATTGCTTCTGAACGCATGAGATCTTCACCTATTCCTCTTCTTCTCCGAAATCTTCTATAGCACCCTCGATTTGGGTGTATTTGGCCAATATCGCCTCTTTTTGCATTTTGTAAACATCACCTATTGCTTGAATTGCTAGTGATAATCCTTCTTTGACTTCATCAGCTGTGAATTCACCATCACATTGAAGTAAAGTGATTTCTCCAGTATTGTAGTTCATAGCTACTGGCATATCACCTTGTCCATCCTTATCTTCGACATCTGACAAATCTACAACCATTTTATCGGCGACTTTACCCACAGCACATCCTGTTACGAATCCTTTCATCGGAATCCCTGCATCGGCAAGTGCTATTGATGCTGCGGTTAATGCGGCACATCGTGTGCCTCCATCTGCATCTAATACAGTGATGAAAACATCAATGGTGCCATTTGGAAACTTTTCTAAGAATAAAACAGCATCTAAAGATTCTTTAATCAATTTACTTAATTCATATTCTCTACGTCTTGGTGCAGGACTTTTCCGCTCGTTAACAGAAAATGTAGCCAACCGATATTCAACACGGACAATTGCACGATCGGGTTTTGCCAAATGTTTTGGGTGCAATTCCCTAGGGCCGTATACTGCACAAATTATTTTATTATTACCCCATGTGAGATAACAACTTCCATCTGCTCTGTCCAAAACACTACTTCGCATAGTAATTGGACGTAATTCATGAAGTTCTCTTCCATCTAAACGTCGTCCATCATCTAAAAGGAGAGATGTTTTTTCTTGTGTCATCTAATATCAACCTTTATCATAACTTCGCTTTTTCAGCATCTAAATAAGCACGAATTCTATCCGTAAGTCCACTCGTATGAGCTTCGGCCTCAATCTTGCGAATGGCGCGAATCACCAAATTTTCTTTCTCCACAGAATTAGCAGAAACTACAATACGTCCATTTTGACCAACGATAATCTGAGCATTGGTCATATTTTTTAATAATTGAATCATACTACCTTTCTTACCAATTATTCGTGGTATTTTTACTGGATCGACTTCGATCAATCTCCCATGGGTCAATTTTCGAAGTCCTCGTCCTTGCATTGTAAGGACAGGGTCTCTAGTTCGATCAAAATATGTAATCTGAGCTTTTATTACATCTCCATAATTCAAAACTTGCTCAAGGCTTTCTCTAAGAGAATCAAAATCCCTATCTAGAACACTATTCACTCTGAGCGCACCTACATAAGGACCACGTATATCAACGTTCCATGAGGTTATCCCCACTTTTACAATTTTCCCAATAATAATATCTCCCTCTAAAGGGATATAACAGCCTTCTAAAGGAACGACACCAACGCTATCTTTCCGTATTTTTACTAATCCAATCATAGAGGCTATAATTTCTGTTTCTCCCTTGTTTTTTTTCCGATATACTCCACCCGCAACATTGACTCCAGATCCACGTGCGAGGACTTCACCTGGTACAACCAGCTGGTTTTTACTTACTAAAATTGTCATTTTTATCACTTTATTATCATAATCTAATTCTTTCAAGGACTTTAATTTCAGAACGACCCTTAGTCATTCCTTGAACCATCTCCATAAACTCCCCTTGTACTCCTGCTGCTACACTCACAACTGCAATCCAAGAACCATCTTTCTGCCATTCATCCTTCTCAATTTGTCCTTTACGTTTAATTTCACCATATGCCTTTCCAGTGTATTCAGGTGGTATTTGAACGGCAAGTTTCACGGTTTCCATACTAATTGGAATTACTTTTCGAAGTTCGACAATAATTGTTTTTACTTGCTCTTCTGCCGACTTCGATGGATCAACCATTACTTTAGCTTCTTTCATTGCATTTTCTAATCGTAATGGGGGATGAGGAATTCTTGTTTTAGGATTAATACAGGTTTTGGCAAGTAAATTTACTATCTGTTTCCTCTTTTTCTCAAAAAATTCTTGTCTTTGCTCTGCTGTTAAGTTTAGCTCTCCTTTAATCAGGATTTTTTCTACTATTTCATTAAAATTGGTCGTTTGAAAACAATGATCCAAAATTTCTTCAGATGCTCGTTCGCCCTTACTAGCATTTTCAAAAATCTCATCTACTTCGAGTATGTCTCCAATCGTGGTTGATTCATCAAGGAGACCCATCTTGTATTTTAAGGCAAGTTCGGGATTGACTATTAGTTCAAACCTATTTCCTTCGAACTTCGCTCGTACAACGGATTTTCCTGAAAGATCAAATCTTCTAGCATCTCGTAACATGACTATTCCTCTGTATTCTTAATTTGCTCAATGAGATTTAATATATCTATCGAGTCATAGTAATTTAATTTTCGATCAGTAGTGGGAATGACAGCAATTTCTACCATGTCTGGATCGAGAATATCGTCAGATACTTTTTGTAAAGCCTTAAGTGCTATTAAAATTCCTTCTTGAAGAGTTTTGGAGATTTCTGGGTAAGATTTTTCTAATTCTTCTACAATGACCGGAGTACCAGATCCAATGACGGCTGCACGATATCCCCAATAACTTCCACTTGGTTCTGTCATATATAATTGAGGGCCTTTAATCTCATCCACTCCAGCAATGATTAAGGATACCCCGAAAGGCCGGACACCTGCATGCTGTGTATAAGCCTGCTTTACATCAGCAATCCGATGAGTGAGATTTTCAACTGTAATTGATTCTTTATATGTGATTTGATGAATTTGTGCCTGAATTCGAGCTTGGTTTACTAATATTCGGGCATCAGCCGTTAATCCCGCAATAGCAACAGCAATGTGATCATCAATTGCAAAAATTTTCTTAACCATTTCTTTTTCAATCAGTGTATTATGTAATCTCTTCTGTACTACAAGAATACACCCTTCATCGGTTTTAATGCCAACAGCTGTTGTGCCCCTTTTAACAGCCTCAATTGCGTACTCTACCTGAAACAATCGTCCATCAGGGCTAAAAATCGTACTCCCTCGATCATAACCTAAACCTTTTGGGGCAAACAACTCAATCCACCTGAAGTATGAACTTTTTTTCCGTTTCTCTGTCATTCTATTCGATTTTACCTTGTATATTTAACGATTCAGAGGGTAATTTTCTTCCTTGTTTAGGCTACTAAAGTAAAAAACAATAGAATGAGTTTTATCTATGATTTAAATTATCACAAGTCTCCCTAGGATCCAAACAAAACCCGCTCTCTTAAGGAGTATTCTGAAAGCATGAATTTGAACTTATTAATTCTACTAAACCCCTAAGTTGCCTTAATAAGCACAAATCATCTAATCAATCAGCTATGAATTGAAAATAAAAGTTTGAGTGCAATTAGAACAAAACCCTATCCCAAGACAGATAATTGAATGCCACACTTTCCTCCCTCAAGAAGGTAAAACCTAGTAAGAAGTTAAAAACTATTTAAATTATGTATTTCTTCAGCAGATTCAAGTCGAAGAAATGTTAATTTCTTGCTAAAATTCAGGAAAGGTGTTATTCCATGGCTTACGAACCGAAAAAAATTGGTACAATCAAAGTAGGTAGATATATTATTGATCCTGACTCAAACGAACCATGTCGTGTTATTTCCATCGACAAAAGCAAACCTGGAAAACATGGTGCGGCAAAAGCGCGAATGATGATTGTTGGTCTATTTGACAATCAAAAACGACAATTGATCTCTCCCGTTGATAAACGAGTTAATGTTCCTATTATAGAGAAGAAGACAGGACAAGTAACCAATGTGGAAGCTAATACAGGATTCGTACATGTAATGGATAATGAATCATATGAAACCTTTGTTGTTGATTCTCCAACAGAAGACGATTTAAAATCTAAATTAAATGAACTATTTGAGGCAGGTAAGGGTATAGAACTTGATTATTGGGTGGTAATGGACAGGAAAAAAATTAATCTTGTGCGGGAGATGGAATACTGAGAAGACGGACTGAAAAAAAGGTTGTTTAATAATTGGTGGAAGTATCACAAATTGGTATTTTCTCCCAAGTACTTTGCGAAGATACAATCGATATCCTTAATACAATTATTTCCTTAGAAGAATGTAAATCAATCTCTTTTTCGTTAAATCCAGAACTCTTCAATTATATCGAAAGCAATAGACCGAAATTTATTCCTGGATTTCGCAAAGCTTCACTCAAAGAGATGAATGTAGACTGTATCTTCTCAATAGGTGGAGATGGAACAATCCTTAGAATTGCACGAGCAAAACCACATGTTCCAATACTATCCATAAATAAGGGGAGAAAAGGGTTTATGACTGAAATTGAAGCAAATGAGATTGAAACTTCTCTGAAATTATTTTTCCAAGGTAATTTTCGGCTTGAAGAACATACAAAGATCGCTGCAAGAATGGATGGACAAATTCAAGGATCTGCAATAAATGAAATCTTGATAACTTCAGGAGATTTGTTGAAACCAATTGACTTTAAGGTATTAGTGGATAATGAGGTCATCTCAGGTTCATCAGCGGATGGTATAATAATAGCAACACCAATAGGTTCTACAGGGCACAATTTATCTAGTGGGGGTAGTATCATGGATCCTAACTTACATGGTTTAATAATATCATGGATCAATCCAATAAATCTGGCTATTCGCCCTGTAATTTTAGATTTATCTAGAAATCTTGAGATCATTTGCTCTACGAGAATAAATCCAATAAAAATGGTTTTCGACGGACAAATTAGTATAGAATATACCACTCCTGTGAAATTTTCAATTTCTCTCTCTCAAGAGAAAGTTAAATTTTTTCGTCATCGTCATTTCACTTCACGTTGGAGACAACATCTTCATCCTGAAATTAGGGATTGAGCCTGATATTGGAAAATTCAACCCAGTTAATTCATGTTTTGGATTCTACCGTTTTTATCGGACTAGACTTCCCAATTCTTCAGTCTATAAATGCACAAAAATTTGTAACAACACATTCAGTAATTGATGAGCTAAAAGATTTTCGATCAAAGATGAATTTGGATATTATGCGCCAAGAAAGTAAATTAGAGGTAATCGTTCCCGATTTACAGGCTTTAAAACTATTTAAGAAAAGATTAAGGAAAATCGACCCTAATACACGTCTTTCTGAAACGGATATTCAAGTTCTAGCCTTATCATATCAGTTAAATGGAGTAGTAGTTACGAATGACCTTGCTTTGCAGAATGTTGCCGCACACCTGAATCTAAAAACACGTATCCTCAGTGGTAAAGAAATTAAAGAGATCAGGAAAACTCAATTACGATGTAGAAGTTGTAAAAAGGTCTTTCGAACATCCATTTTACGATGTCCTGATTGTGGGGGGGAATTAAAGCAGTTCTACTCTAAAGACATTCTGAAGGAATGAGAGGAAAAAAATTAAGTAAAAATAAAAATTCATTACAAGAAAGGACGTTCACAAGTAAAATTCCCCTAGGAAGAAACAAACTTGCCAGAAGAATTAAAATCCAAAGAAGAATTCATGACTACACTCGATTTAGCATCAGTTTGCTATGTGAAACGATTAAAGGATTCAGATGTTGTAAAATTAAAACTTAGAACTAAAAAACGTCTTTATACGTTCAAAACAACCCCCAAAGAAGCTAATCAGATCGTACAAAATTTAAATATACCTGTTGAGGAAGTTTAAAACCCTCATTCGAATATTTGCCTTCTGTAAATTGAAAACACAGTTTTTTTAATTGTTTTAAATAAAAAAAAGGGAATAGCTCGCAATAGCGACTGTATTCATGGCCTCTATTCTTGAGATTCTGATGTAATCGTTTCCAATAAGGAAAGGATTCCCCAAATTTTAGTTCGGGCAAAAAGAGGACAATTTGGATCTTGACTAATCTCATCTAATATTGAGATAGCGAAATTTGCCCGTACTTCAGGTGGGTCATCATCTTGACTATTTTTACCTGTTACCGCCATATAGGCTTCTTTAGCAGCTCTTCTAATGTTCTTTGGCACACTATGATCAGATGAGATTTGCTGCAACAACATCTTTGAATTTTCAATTTTATCTTCCATTTTTGATCACCCAGACCTTCTAGTCGAATAGAAAATAGAAATACGTAATATTCTAAAATACCATCGGTGTCAGAGCGACATTATTAAGCTCTGAATTCCTAATTTCTCTGTGACTGGTTAATCATAAAATCTAGAAAAACCTTTCTTTTCGTAAATTTCAAATTGTTCTTTTTAATTTAGATCACTCTGATTTCCTATTAATGTATAAATTCGCTGTGATTTAAGTATCAATGACTTTAAACAATAAGAGGAATGAAATTTTCACTACTTTCCTTAAGAAAATACTATAAATAATTCAGAAATAGACGATCCTTTGAAGTGGAAAACTCTTCCCTAAAGTAGATCTATGGAGAACTGACCCAGTTGGAAATTAAAGACAATGATTTTAATGAATTCCTGATATACGAGATCATTGCAAATAATGGAAGACTAGTTTGTTCTCATTGTGGAAATAGAGTCGTAATGAACGAACTGTTTGATGAAAAAATTGTTGCAGAGGTTGAAAACGGTTATATTGGACATATTAATTGTTTATTGCAATATATAATGAAAGCAGAGCCTATTATTTCCTCAGGATTGGCTAATGGACTATTTTCAGAGTCTCAAGTACGTCAAGACCTATTGTCAAGACCCTTTGAATCCGTTATATTAGATATAAGTCGAGCTTGCTCATACAGGAAGCTAACTGTGTCATCGCAAGCTGGAGAATGTACGAAGTTTATTGCTGCAGAGACAAATTTGATAGAAATGCGCAATAGCAACAATTTAACGGTGTTTCTTGATTATATTGATGTTTCTTTACCCGACCTCAGTGATTCAGATATTAATTAGAAGGGGTTTTCCAGAGAATCGAGTTTAACTAGGTGGAAATGAAATGAAGGTAGATCTTTCAAGTATACCCGATCCAGATATAATAAATGATTTAGCGAAAATGATCAAAGAGAAAGAGAATTTAAAGCCTAAAAAGGAAGGTAAAACACTAGTAGTGAAGGACCTTTCTTCTAGAAAATTAAAATTTTACACAAAGAAAGTTTTAGGTAGAAAAGACCTCCCTGGAGTATATAAAGTTGTTTCCCAAGGAGACCACTTTCTTGTGCATTTTCAGGAGTTCTAAATTCCAATTTTTTAAACAAGCGACATTGAAGGATCCTTTGAACGGGATTTTATGGCTAATAAACCTGAAAGAACAGATTGGGGAAGTTCTCTTTCAGGCCCCCTATCGAAAGGATGCCGTCAATGTATTTCGGGAGAGAAATTAGTAGTTCTTGTAGGAACGGAATGCTCCAGTAATTGTTTTTATTGTCCTTTAAGTAATGAAAGGAAAGAATCAAACAAATCGTTCGCAAATGAACGTCCTTTTTCCAGTATTGCTGATCTTCTAATCGAAGCCCTCCATATGAATGCTAAAGGAGCTAGTATGACTGGTGGTGATCCTCTTGAACTACATTCGTTTGATAAGACTTACACATACTGTAAAGCTTTAAAAGAAGAATTCTCAAATGATTTTCATATCCATGTATACACTAGAGGGAAGGATTTGAATACCGAATTGTTATCAATTATTTCACCCGTAATTGATGAAATCCGCTTTCATGTGCTTAATATTAGAAAAGATCTTCACATAATCCAACAAACAACAAAATTTGATATTGATGTCGGAATCGAAATTCCTGTGATTCCAACGAAAGGAATCGAGTATTACCAACGAATAATTCAGGATTTTGAAACAATTCTCCCCCAAAAGAATCAGTTCTACTTTATTAATTTGAATGAACTCGAAGTAAGTGAAACCAACTTCCGCAATCTTCTCTCTCATAAGCTGGAAGTTGATAAAATGAATTTGTCCGCTGTAAAAGGTAGTGCACAACTAGCCACCGAGATTGTAGAATGGGCATCAACAAATGTAAAAATTCCAGTTCACTACTGTGCTCTCGCTACGAAGGATAACATCCAGTTACCAAACCGGTTGTACCGAATAGCAATGAATACTAAACTCCCATCCGATGTCGTGGTGGAAGAAGGCACAGATAGAGGATTACTTATCAGAGGAGTCATAAAAACATTCGATCATAATCTCGAAGAGATTAAACAATTTCTAGTTTTAGAGGTGGATATCCCAGCGCATTTAGTTCATATCGATTATGAAAAACACCGACTTCTAACTAACGCTGCATTATTGGAAGAAATCAGCCAAGATCTTATCTCCAAATTCCCCAAAGCACAGGTGGGTATGGCCGAAGAATATCCTTCGTATGACAATCTACAGACGACATTTATTCCATTTAATTAGTCTAAAAAAGTGAAGAAGAATGGAAGTAACATGGTTGAATTTGTCCGACAACCTAAAAAAGATAGAAAACAGAAATGACTGAGTTCAATTTCGATGAATTGTGTCACATTCGTCATTTTCACCCCTCTCTCTCGGGTACACACTTATAAGACCAAGAATTCTAGATAAAGGTGGGAATGCGCGCCAAAAAATCTTCTCACCCTCAGTTAACTATCCGTATGCAGTTGAAACCCCGACCCATCTTTAGGGATTTGTGTACCTGTGCCAAAAACCTATACAATCGAGCTACCTATGAAGTTCGCCAAGAATTTTTCCGTACAGGCCGCTGGCTCCAATATAAAGCGCTCTACCATCGCCTCAAGCACGAACCCGTCTATCTCGCGTTAAAAGAAATATCCGATAGCTACCTCCCGCAGCAGGTCTTACGGCAAATTGAACAGACCTGGCGAAGCTTCTTTAATGGGTTGAAAGTGTGGAAACAGGATTCAACCAAATTTCACGCTCGTCCCCGAATCCCAGGTTATAAACCTAGGAACGGATTGCACATGCTCAATTTTCCTCGCCCGCGGGTGCGTATTCGGAATAACCAGATCTTATTTGCGAAAAACCTTATGACCCGCGGATTTCCTACTTTTCCAGTGGGAACTCTTCCCGTAACGCCAGACACCTGCGTGGGAGCGCGCCTCATCCCCTTTTACGATCGATTCGTGGTTGAGATCCTCTATAAAGTGCAAGTGTATCCTGTTCCCTCTACTAGTATTCCTTCCCGAGCGTTGGGAATTGATCTTGGACTTACAAACCTCGTAACTACGTCAGACGGCTTACTCGTCAAAGGCGGGGTAGTAAAGACCATCAATCAGTGGTATAACAAACAACTTGCCCATTATCGCTCTATAGCAACCACCTGTAATCACCAGCTAATAACCCAGCGAATATTACGTCTTCATCGTCTCCGAACAAATCGCCTCCAGGATTTTTTCCATCAAACCTCCCGTCGTATTATTTCTCATTGTTTAGACCAGAACGTTCATACTCTTTTCATAGGGTATAACTTAGGGTGGAAACAACATTGTGATCTTGGAAAGCGTGTTAATCAAGCATTTGTCCAACTACCGTTCCATAAATTCGTACATATGCTCGAATATAAGGCCAATCTTGTGGGTATAACGGTAATTCGGGTGAATGAGGCGTATACTTCCCAACAATGCAGTCAGTGTGGGTTGATTGATAAGAAAAATCGACGATCTCGTGGAGCTTTTTCTTGTCGAAGGTGTGGAGTTCATCTCAATGCTGATATCAACGCTGCTTGTAATATTCTCCAGCGGGGTCAACCTGCTCCTCAAGTAGTCCCAATGGCTAGTACCTCATCTTTGAGTGCTAACCTGCTGGATAGCGG
Organism: Candidatus Hodarchaeota archaeon; assembly: GCA_016839815.1. Lineage (GTDB taxonomy): Archaea > Asgardarchaeota > Heimdallarchaeia > Hodarchaeales > Hodarchaeaceae > Hodarchaeum. The sequence continues at coordinate 30,963 of JAEOTM010000171.1, read as the reverse complement.
ATGTGTGACTCATCCTGTCCAGAATTCTTTTATACGAATTGTCTGACAAATTCAGTCATGAATAGCTCTCAGCCTAGGTTATTAAATTCTCCTCCCTATCTTCAACTCGCAATTGATATACCTGAAATTGTTACTGTAAGAAAACTCTTTGATCAAATTTCTGTAATATCTACAACTCAGCTCTTAATTGAAATTGGTACACCTTTACTGAAAAACGAAGGATTACGTTCTCTTGTTCCTTTGTGTAGAGAGTTTTTTCCTTCAAATTATTTAATTGCTGATCTAAAAACATTAGATGTAGGAAAATTAGAAGTGAACTTAGGGGCTAAATCTGGTGTAGATGCATGTGTAGTATCTGGTCTTGCTCCTATAGCTACGATAAACAACTTTATAGCTGAATGTAAAAGATTACAGATCGATAGTTGGGTAGATACATTAGGTATTCCATTTAATGATTTTGAAAAAAAAATGAAAACGTTTGAAATATTTCCTGATGTGCTAATAATCCATAGGGGAATTGATGAAGAATTATCTGGAAGAAAATCTACTTGGGATATTATCAACAAATACAAAGCACAGACACCAAGTTTAGTAGCTGTTGCAGGAGGTATTACTTTGGATACTGTTCAGGAACCTTTGCACAACGGTTCTGATATAATAATTATTGGTAGAGCCATTTATCAGGCAGAAAAACCATCTGTTGAGCTAAAGAAATTCCTTACTTCAATTCAAATCGAGTTCTAGATTACTTCTTCTCACTCATCACTTTGATTTATTCTATATTAGCGTGTTCTGCTCGCATGGATTCTTCTGTAATGCCTAGATTGTTCGCAATTTGAGCTACACAAGAATCTAAAGCAATTGCTGCCGCGTATTCAAACGAGGGAATAAAAAAACTCATATCTGAGATTTCACGAAAATCTGAACTTACTTCTTCATGTCTTCCCTCAATTTCCAGTAATATATCGCTGTCTTTCGCTAAGTTTGATTCGGGAAATGACGTTAAGCTTAGAATCTTCATTTTAGATTGTTTTGCACTTTTAACTTGTTCTAAAGTCCTACTAGAAACACCTGAACCCGAGATACTTATCAGAAGATCCCCTTTTTTCCTAAATCGCCAGTCATAAGTTGATTTAACATGGATTCCGAGGTGACTTAATCGTATGGAAGAGATACTAGCAATAATCGAATCTAATCCACTACCGAAAATGAAAAGGTTGTAATGGGGCCGTAATGAGTAAGGCTCGATAGCATTTATGAACTGTCGAACAGATGTTTCATTTTTCTGTATATTATGTAAAGTCATGTCTACAGCTGTTAGGATGTTATTAATGCCTTCATTAAATCCTTTTACATTAGAATCTTCTCTAAGTCCGGCAACAATACCAAAACCGATTGCCATCGTAGTCATTTCGAACAATGTTCCTAAGGGTGTTAAAGGGGCTCCAAGAGGGGTCTTTCCAGTTGAATTTATCCCCGAAGAAGTCGATCGTACATAACCTCGAGGAATAATCATGATAGAATCAGCTAATCGAGCCGCTAGAGATTTTTCATCTCCTGTAATCACCAGAATCTTTGCCTTCCTAAGAATCGCGTTTTGAATAGCTTTAGTAGTAAAATTAGTCCACCCTGAGCCAGTTACACCAATTACTACATCATTGGCTCTCACTGGTTTAGCTAAACTCTTGCCTAAATATGAAACCTCGTACCCGATGTTCTTTAACATCTCTCCAAAGAGCATGCCAACTTTACCTGATCTACCCATTCCCACAAGATGAATTCTATTTTCTTTCGCTTGTTGGATTATATTACAAAACTTAACTAATTGTGAAGGGTTTTCATTAATTGAATTAACTGTTTTTTTAGCAGTTTTAACTAGGAGTTCAAATGCTGAATAAAATGATTCAAGATTGTATTTCTGATCACTCATCTAGGAAGACTCCGTATACAAAAAGATGAATATGATAAGGAGAGGTCGTTTAAGACAGGTGAGTCACTATATATTGTATCCTAATAGAGTTTTGCTAATCCGATTTAAAACCTCTGAGACCGCATAAAGTGGAATTTATAGTGAGAGATTATAGTACCGTGAAAAAAATTAGACTTGCCTCCATGCAATTCCTATGTTGTCTGCATATTGTCTTGCTATCTGCATTTCAGAAGAAGTTATTCTTCTATTTATGTCTTGGTACTCATTCCTATGCACCCGATACTCTGGGCGATATTGGGCCATAATATTGACGAAAGCCTTAGGTACTTCCTTTTTCACCCAATCTAGAATTGGAATTGTATCCTTTTCTATTCGATTAGGCATACAAAGATGTCGAATTATCATCTCACGTGATCCTTCAATATATGCAAATCTAATATTTCGTGTAACTATTTCCCAGTAATTTTCAACTCCCGACATCCGCTTGGCAAAGGAATTTTCACGAAATTTTAAATCTGGGAGCCAAAAATCTATGATATCGACAAGTAAATTCATCGATTCATGGGAGAGATACATATTTGAGTTCCAGAGTTGAACTATATTATCTTCCAGTGTTTGAAGTGAATGTAAGATATTATGCACATTGGGGATAGGATCTCCTCCAACCCAATTAATATTAATTGCACCTTCGGATATTAACTTCTTTTGAATTCTTGCCAACTGAGAGGAATCTACTTCATCTTCTTGTAAATGAGTAACATTCTTATCCCAACTCTGGGAAATATCATGATTCTGACAAAAAACACATTTAAACACACATGAAGCGAAAAAGATTGTACCCGACGGTACTAAGGGAGGTTCCTCTCCAACATGTAAAAATGCAGAAGAAATAATAGAGTTCACTCCCAATCTACATATACCTTTTTCCCCAGCTCTTCTATTTACTTGACACCTTCTTTCACATAAATGACATTTTTCAATTATCTTATTGGCAATTCGTGCTTTAACATCTAAAAAGCTGATTTCAGGAGTTTTTAGCTCAAATAAATTCAATTTTTCTTTATCTACTTCATTAAGTATCTTATTAAATTCATTTCTTGCCTCGTTATGAGTTTTCCACATTTCTTTAACATTATCTTGAACGTTTTCATTAAGATATGCTGGAGTTTTCTTAGCAATCAAATATCTTGCTATTTTTTTCCCTTTACAAATAGCTCGATATCGTGTTAGCCTTTCAGATAGTACTGGGTCTTTCCAGATTGATTCAGAAGGCATTCGTAAAATACGAAACATATTCCTTACCTTAGTCATACTTTCCTTTTTTCTGAATTATATCCTATTTGTATTCTTACTAAAGGGGAGAGATTTTTCTAGAATTTGACATTCTAATAAAGTCAATTATCTAGAATAAAAAGATAGTAACTTATTCGGGGCATTTCTCAGATTTGAAGTAAAGTTGGATTTCTGTGATTATAGACAATTCGATATGAAAAAAACTCGGAGAGAAAAGAACTTCAAGAAAACATAAAAAAAGCCTTACTAGTCAAGAAATGTTTTCATATTATCAGAGGTGGAAATAATCGCAAAATGTCCTGAATGCGGAGGATTAGCCAAATGGAATTCTCCCTTCTATGTATGTACAGTATGCGGGTTAGCACTACGTCGTCGTGAGTATGAAAGAATGCATGATAAACAAAAAGAAGTCATGTATGATGCTCAAATCTCCGAAAACGAGCAGGATAATAAAAAACGACGTAAAGAACGAGATTACTTAGATTGGTTTCTCGGCTCAAAAAGTAATCAAGTAAATGCAGTCTATCAATGTATGTAACCCAAAAAACATAAGAGGACACTATATCCTAATTTAACTCAACTATACAAAAAATCTTAGCAGGGGAGGGTTAATTCGGAGTGAAACGTGATTTTTCTTAAGAAAAAATATGAATTGAAAGATCAAGAATATCCTCCGAACTTAACGGGCCCTGTGAGATTTGAACTCACGACCTCTGACGGGGGATCATTAAAGAAATTATCCTTGCTCCGGAGGCAAGCGCTCTATCCATGCTAAGCGAAGGGCCCTCCAAATAAATATCTATTACTTAGAATCAATTTTTTGGCTAACGAAGAAAACGGACTCGAGGGGATTTGAACCCCCGACCCTCTGCTTTCTCTCTAAACCGTTTATGCGGAAATAATAGGAGGCAGATGCTCTTTGCAGAAGTATTTTTATTGAAAACACTCTATCCATGCTGAGCTACGAGTCCATCTATAATAATGCTAGATGGCGGATCCGAGGGGATTTGAACCCCCGACCTGCGACTTAGAAGGCCGCCGCTCTTTCTAGAAGCTCTACTTGTGCAAAAGCTTTATCCTGGCTAAGCCACGGATCCTAATCTATTATAAGAAGTCACCTGTTAGAGGTTTTGAAAAACTTCTCTGTTAGATCAATATTATCCAACTGATTTGAAATTCGATTGCATATCCAGTAAGATAATATTCTAATAACAAAACTTAACTGGGATAACCTACAGACTTGTGGGATGATCTCATGCCCTGTAGTTTGGTTGAAGGATCAAGTTCCACATCACGACTTCTAGCATTCCAACCAATCAAAGCTATGGCTAAAACTTCTTCCAGAGTCTCTACAGGATGTATTTTTACTGCTTCTCTAATCTTATCTTCTAAGACAACATCTTCAAGGTTTGATCTCGGTATGATGACTTCTTTGACACCAGCTTCGTACGCACCTTCAATTTTTGCAGTTGCTCCACCAATTGGTAAGACCGTACCTCTTACAGAAAAGGATCCAGTCATCGCGACATCTTGTCTGACAGGAAGCCCTTCTAAATCACTCATAATCGCAGTAGCAATGGTAATACTCGCACTATCCCCATCTATCCCATGTACTCCTAAAAATTGAATGTGAAAGTCTAGATTTCTAATATCCGTCCCAGTATATTTCTTAAACCAGGCAGAGACGTTCTGGACAGATTCGCGCGCGATAACACGTAAACTTCCTGTAGCGATCACTCTTCCTCCAGTACCCTGAGCAGGAGTAACAGTGGCTTCAATAGGAGTAATATGACCTCCACGAGCCGCACCGGAATCACCGACCATGACAGCTAGCCCATTAACACGTCCTATGATATTTCCAACTGTTTCAAAGATCTTATACTCTTTCTTCCGTTCAATTTGCTTATCAGCAATTTGATTTTCAAGTGAACGTGCAAGATTTCGTGAGGCAAAAACATGTCGGGCTTCTACAAATGGGACTCCTTCTTCTCTTGCGAGATCTCCTGCAGCTCTGATCATACCTCCCAGATCACGTAATCGTAAAGTCAAATGATGCTTTCTGTCTGCTCTTTTTTTGGCCTCTAAGATTATCGCCAGAACTGCGGCTCGAGAGAAGTGCGGGATCTTTCCATCATTAGTTATCTCTTGAGCAACAAATCTAACTAACTTCCTTCGATTCTCCATAGTATCCTTCATAACATGGTTAACGGCAATTTCATATCCGTATCCACGAATTCTGGATCTTAATGCGGGATGCATTCGTCGAACTGTATCAATATTACCAGAAGCTACTAACACGAAATCACAAGGTACTGCTTCTGTTCTTACCATGGCTCCACTTGAAAGCTCAGATCGACCAGTAATAGAGAGTTGTCTGTCCTGCATCGCAGTTAGTAGTTGTTGCTGAGTCTTCTGATTCAATGTTGCGACTTCATCTATGTAGAGAACACCTTTATGCGATTTATGAATTAAACCAGCCTCAACTCGGTCGTGGGCTGGAGTTCCCAATCCACCTGATTGAAAGGGATCATGCCTAACGTCTCCTAGGAGAGCTCCTGCATGTGCTCCCGTTGCATCATTAAATGGTGCACTATTACTCTCGGAATTATCTACTAATAATTTTGGTACAAGATTTTCTCTTCGTGATCGAAATTGACCAATTACGAAAAAAGCCACTAGAGCGACTAGGATGGCAAAAAGAATTGGGTTACCTTCTGGATTAGTTACTTGTAGAGCTAGTCCAACAAGAATAACTAATGCAGGTATACCTAATAACAACATACTCCTCTGTTGATCTGTCTTACGAGCCAATTGTTTGTAATGATCAACAATTTTTCTTCCCTCTACAGCTGGTACAGTCATGATTCTCGGTGTGTGTGAATCGTTTTGATTGGGTAAACATAATATATCTTCTAACTCTTCACGTGGAAGTAATTCAGCCAAGGCTTGTCCCAACATAGATTTACCCGTCCCAGGATCACCTATTAGTAAGACGTTTCTTCTTTGAATTGCTGCTTTTTTTATTATTGCGACAGATGGTTCTTGACCAATAACTTGGTCGACTAGTCTTGAGGGAATTGGAATATCACGTGTAGTTTCAAATTCCATATCAACCTCGAAGGATTCACTCTCGGTCTTTTCCATAATTTCTTTCAACTTCTCAGTAAGTTGGACTTCACAGATGTAATTGCTAGCCTGTTCAAAAAGTGTTTAGAATAAACTAAACGAAATTAAAGGATTGAGAAAACATCTGTTCTTTCATGTCTTCTTATGTCCCTCTTCCCTTAAATTCTTTTAAATGACTAGGTTTCATGAAGTCGAATTAAATATGGATATTCTTAAATTCATGATAGAGTAGTTTAATACCCTGATTGGATATCCATTTAATCAAATTATTGACCAATTTTTCTTAAATGCTCGTTGACGCTTAGATTACACCATTTGTAATCTTGTTCATTTAGAACCTTAGATCTAACACGCTAAATGCTTCTAATTTAGGTATTTCCTACTCTACGCTCGTTGAAAGCTGTACATCAATGGATTAATCTGTGGATGACTTTTAAGTCTCTGATTATTCAAGTAAGGAAAATACAAGAATTTTTCTAGTTAGGGAACGATGAACATACTGATAAAATGTCTTATACGATGCATTAAGAATTGTAGCAGCTTTTTCCTCAAACTCAACAGTGGAAGGGATTGAAATTACTACACGACTCTTTGGTAATAGAATACACTTAATTTCTGTAAAAAATTCGATAAGAAGATCGCTAAGGTTGTACCCTTGAGTTGAGGCTGCGGTTCCATAAGGTGGATCTGTAACAATTGCCGAAACAGCCCCAAAACGAAATCCTAAATGTTTTGCATCTCCAAAAATTAAATTAGTTAAAGATTTGGTTTCATCATCTGATTTCAGGTTTCTGATTGCTCCCCATATAATTCTACGATCAATTTCAATTCCTATACTTCTAAAACCTAGCCTCGCAGCTTCTAGTAATGCACCTCCAGTACCACAAAAGGGATCCAGTAACCATTGGCCCTCTTTTAATGCAGCAAGGTTAACAAGTGTCCTCTGTAGGATGGGATTCATTGAACTTGGATGAAAAAATGGACGATCTCGTGCGGTTCGTTTTCTAACTATTTTACGTAAGGAATCGAAAGCATGTAATCCAAACCACAGTCCATATTTACTTACAATTACTCGATATGTTTCTTCAGGACGCTCTAAATCTACTTTTTTATTTGGAAACAGTTTGAGTATTGCTGCACCAAAAAATTCTGAGATCTTTTGTGTTATTTGGGATTCGGCTAATAATCCAGTGGGATTTCTAATTCGTCTAGTTCTCACACAAAAGGAATTAGTGGATTCCAAACCATAAAGATCCTTTTCATCGAATGATTCCACCAAGTTTTCAAAATTACTCAAGAAGTTATTTCGATATTCAATGTAATAAAGGGTTCTACAACAACAATGAACTAATGTAGCTCTTTGTATCAACTTTTGAATAAAGTAAAAATTCTCTTTTGTGGATAATGACCTATTGGGGATAATTCTAATAATTCGTGAATCGCTAGTAGGTTTCAAGTATATCTTGTTATCCATCGCATGAACTATACTTTCCAGTTCATATTGAGCAAGTTCAGGATTCTCTCCAGATAGGAGACAGAAATATTCCGAAGTTCGATTAAATTTCATAAGTAAATATCCATCATTGCTAAGAAAATAAAACTAATATTTAGTGACACACAATCAGTTTTAAGAGAAGTAGGAAAAAGTGTCATCAAAAATTTTCGCCTTTTGTAGCGAATCATTTAATTCCTTTTGTGTAATTCTTGAAAGATTATACAAAACAGCATGATGAATAGCTCCCTTTATGATTTTTTCTTTCAAGTCTCTACCAGACCAATGATCTGTGCGATGAATAATTATATCCCATGATATGTCATTAAAAGGAATAGGTGATAAATCTGCATACAATTTCAATATTTCTCCTCGTTCTGATTGATTAGGGTATTTGAATTCTATCAAATCTTCAAATCTACTCAATATTGCTGAATCAAGAATACTGGGTTGGTTTGTAGAACCAATAGTAATAACACCTTGATTACTATCGATACCGTCCATTTCTCCTAGTAAAGCACTCACCAGCTCAACCACATCACCCCTTATACCCTGATAATTCCTCTTCAGCGCAATTGAATCGAGCTCATCAATGAAAATGACTGCTGGAGCAGATCTTCTGGCTTCAGAATACAAGTTCTTTATCTTCCTTGCTCCATCACCTACATAAATTCCTAACAAGTCACTGGCTTTTATTAAGAAGATTGAACTCTTAATCTCATTAGAAAGAGCCTTTGCCATCATAGTTTTTCCATTTCCTGGGGGCCCCCAAAAGAGAATGTTTTTTGGGGCCCAAAAAGAACTCATCAGATCCTTATTTCTTAGGAACTTCCCAATAATTTGACACTTTTCTTTGGCACTCTCCTGACCAATTACATCTGTGTAGGTCAATTGTTGCTTACTAATCTTATGTCCTGGGTTAATTTTTTGTTCGGTATATAACTGAATTCTAGTATTCTTTGTTATTTGAGATTCCTTAGGCTCAACTGTAATTGCTCGAAAAGCATAATCTGGAAACAAGAGAGAATCAAACAAAAAGTTCCCTTTTTTCACAACTAGTCCAATCCACTGGCTACGAGCATAATGCTGAAATAGAGAGGGATCATCGGTTGATAAATAAGGAGAAGATTCATCTCCTGCTTTTAAAGGATAACCAACTGGAGATAATACTAATTTATCCATCTTTGGTGCAACTTTAGTAAAGGATTCTTGCTTAGGTTTAATTTTTGACTGGTACTCCATGTTTAAAATCCATCTCCAACATTAATCTAATATTTAAAGAATCTTAGACGTCTTTCAAATCTCTTTTTGCAATTTGAATGTTCTATTTAGATAATAGAACAACTTTTAATTTCTTTAGCATTGGGAAATAAATGCCCTTAAGTATTACTGATAGGCAAATCAATACGCTACTAGTGTATACATGCGATTTGAAGATTAAACGTAAAAAAATATCAGCATATTCAGTGAAAACAAAAGGGGTTCGTGGTCTAGCTTGGCTAGGATCCGTGCCTGGGGTGCACGAGTTCAGGGGTTCGAACTTATGCTTGTGTTAAGCATAACGGAATTCCCCTCGAACCCATTGTATTTCCACTCTTTTCTTACGCAAATTTAAGTGAATCTTTCGGGACTAATTCTGACATAATATGACGATATTACCCTATCCTATAATATTTTTGTCGGTTACTGGTACATACCAACAATGAAGGCTAATCCAATGGAATCAATTTTAAAAGATGCGTTGAGTGGAACAGGATCGTTCAAAAATTTAGGAGAGGTAAAAAGGGAACGAACTACACAGTTTATTCCATCACCTCCGAAAATTGATGATGAAATAGCTGATATTTTAACTGAACGACTTCCTAAGGTTCAAGTAGTGGGAGTTGGAGGCGCAGGGAATAATGCAATCTTTCGTTTAATGAATACAGAAGTCGATGCTGAATGTGTTGCAGTAAACACAGATGCTCAACACTTGCTATCAACACGAGCACATAAAAAGTTATTAATTGGGAAAGATACGTCCAGAGGATTTGGAGCAGGAAATAATCCAGAGATTGGAGAAACAGCAGCTCGAGAATCCCTAGAAGAAATTAAAAGCACGTTAAATGCAAATATGATCTTTATCACTTGTGGACTTGGTGGAGGAACAGGTACAGGGGCTGCTCATGTGATTGCGAGACAAGCAAAAGAAAAAGGGGCTTTAACTGTTTCAATATGTACTCTACCTTTCCAAATGGAAGGGGTCAAGAGATATGAAAACGCTCGACAGGGATTAAAGAAATTATATGAAGCTTCAGATACTGTTATTGTGGTTCCAAATGAAAAACTTCTTCAGCTCTCTGATGATATTACTATGATGGCTGCGTTTAGAATAGCTGACGCCGTCTTATTGAGAGCAGTAATGGCGATTACAGAACTGATTACAAAGCCACAGCTTATTAACCTGGATTTTGCTGATGTCAAAAAAATCTTAACTGAAGGTGGAATGGCTATGATTGGATTAGGAGAATCTGATCATCAAACCATGAAAGTGGATGAAGCAGTCTTTGAGGCTTTACGAAATCCTCTCCTTGATGATTTGGACATTAGTCGAGCTAAGAAAGGCCTTATCTGTGTATCTGGTGGTGAAGGACTGGCTTTAAAAGATGCAGAAGAAGCTGTGATGAAAATTGCCACTGAAATAGATAATTCTGCTGAAATCATTTGGGGAGCAACTATTGATCCAGATCTCGGAAATAAAATTCGAGTGATTGTTGTCTTAAGTGATGTACATTCACCTCTAACCGAGAACGATGGATTATATTACTCGAAGAGTGATTTAGAATCACTCCTTGCGGACTTAGATTCTCCTTTCTCAGTCATTACTTCAAAAAATCGTGATTCAGAGGAAATTAGAACGAATTTACCTTCCGCTCGCTTCTCTCTTGATGATGATCCAGATATAACAGAGGGAAAACCTCGTAAAAAGAAGTTCTTGGGTCTTTTTTAGCTAAGATTTAACAGTCCGTTTTCATTTTTTATTTAAATGAATCCTAAAAAACTAGTTTTATTTATTTTATACGAAGCCCAATTTTTTTTGCAAATATTTCCATCCCTTCCCCTGTTCTTGTGCTAGTAGGTACTACCTCCAGTTGTGGATAGAGCTCCTTGGATCCTCCAATGATCTCTTGAATATCAATATCCATCGCAAAAGCAAGATCTACTTTATTGAGAATAGCTAAATCACTCATACGAAAAGTTACTGGGTGTTTCCGAAAAACGTAAGGGCCTTCTGTAACGCTTGTAACTGTGATCTTTTTATCAGCGCCAACATCTGTTGATGAAGGACAGATCAGATTTCCAACATTTTCAACAAAGATAAAATCAAAATTTTCCATGTTAATGGCATTCAAGGCATTCTCAATCTGGAAAGCCATCAGATGACATCCTCGTCCTGTGTTAATCTGAATACACTTACTACCAAATCGACTAATTCTTTGTGCATCAATATCCGTTGCAAGATCTCCGTTAATCACGAGAAACTTTTGATTTTTCCCAAATTCCTTTGAAAAATACTCTAAAATGGAAGTTTTCCCAGAACCGACGCTTCCCATTATGTCAATCATTGGGATATTCAAATCTTGTCTTTTTTGACGAATTCTCCCTGCAATTTGATCATTTTTCTCCTGAATCTTTTGATCAATTTGAATATTCAGTACTTGGGGCAAATCTTATTCCTCGTTTAAAGAAGAGAAAGAGTTTTTTTTATCTCTTCTGTGAGAGATAAATTGAACCTTAATGCATGAATTCTCTCTAGCTCAATCGGTACAAGAAACTGTATTATCTGTTGCAAAAGAGCGTGCAGCAAAAGAAATAAACAAAGTCATACTCAAGTTCGGTGCATTCGCCTTGATTGAGGAAGATCAATTCAGATTTTGTTTTGATATTCTTAAAAAAGAATCAATATTGCTGAAAGAAACAGAACTTGAGATTATCTGGATTCCAGGAAAGCTGAGATGTCAAGAATGTAGTTTTAGGGGGAATATCGATGATATCCCGCAAAAACATACTGAATTAGCTCCAATATTTCAATGTCCCAAATGTAAGAGTTATGTAACGGATATTATATCGGGAACAGAGGCAACCATTGACTCTATAGTTATTAAGTAATATTCTCTTCTAATCTCTCTCTATATACTTGAAATAAAGTTCTTAAACCGATCTATTTGACAATACAATCGATTCGGCTGTTTCGGGGATCCAAAACACAATGAAAGACCGTTCTATTGTGAGGAAATATTGTAACTTCATTAATCTCCCACTTAACATTTACGATCTGACCTGTAAATCCATTTTCCATGACTACAGGCTCTCCTTGCATAACAACCATTGAATTGTCATCCTTACTCACGAATAAGATATTATTCTTTCTCTGTGGATCAACAATTACCTCAGAAACAGGATGAACTTCCTCCCTGATCTCAAATCCTTTTGAGATCCATTTTATACGAGTTCGTATTCCAATATTTTTGAGCTGTTGGAAAATTAATATCCTTATACCAGATATAATAAAACCAATTTTCTCTGTACTATCTTCAGTTTCAATTTCCTTATAGCCCGTGACTTGGAAACCAGGGGATTTTTCTTTATTGGATGGATTTAATGAACAATGAATGCTTTTTATGATAATTCTTTTTCCAGCCATATTTTAATCCCCGAACGGATTATTAAAATTTTAGATTCCTTATAATACAGGTATTATTAGCATAAACTCATCTGTGAGAGTTTTCTAATAATATTATCTGAATTTGCTGAATCACATTGTTGATTCTACATGTTAAAGGATATGAGCTATGTGACAACCTTTGATAAGTTAATTAAATCTTTACTTATTGAGTATAAACGTAAGTATTGATAAAATTTTAGATTCTTGCTTTCAGAAAATAGGTCTTTGATCGGAATTTTACACAGAACGAGGATAAGAATGTGAATTCAATTCGATTTATCAGTAACGCTCTTGCAAAAAAACATTCTAATGGGAGATTTCATCCTGAATCTCCTCAAAGAATTGAAATGATCGAAAATTGGGTAACAACTCGGTTAGGTGACTCAATATCCTATGAGATCTCAGACAAAATGCCAGAAAAGGAAGATATCCTGTCTGTTCATACAGAAGATTATTACCATTTGATTGAGAAAACCAGAAATTATGAGGGCCATTTCTACTTTGACGCAGATACAGCAGCAAATAGTTATTCCTATGAAGCAGCGATGCAAGCTGTTCAAATTGGAATACAGGCTACCTTTGAAAGCACAAGAAACTCTTCAATTTTCTGTCTTGTACGCCCTCCAGGTCATCATGCGACTCAACATTCCCCTCAGGGATTTTGTATATTCAACAATATCGCAATAAGTAGCCAAATCGCTTTGCATAAGAAAAAATATCAAAGGATAGCTATTTTAGACTTCGACCATCACTTTGGCAATGGGACTGCATATATTAACGAATCTAATCCTAACATCCTATATATAAGTACACATGCAGACCCGAGAATATCCTACCCTGGTTGTGGATTCTCAGACGAAATTGGTTTTGGTGAGGGACGAGGATTCAATGTACCAATTCCCCTTGGATATAGAGCTTCTGAAGCAGACTTAGAACTTTGCTTTGAAACAATAATTAATCCGATTATTGAACAATTTAAACCTAATTTTTTAGCACTGAGTGCAGGCTTCGATGCATTTGAAAGAGATCCCATTGGAATCCTTGGAGTATCCATTGAAGGATTCACTTACATCGGAAAAGCGATTAAGGAAATCACTGATGATCATCAAATTCCCTGCGCTCATTTCTTAGAAGGAGGATATAATCTCAATCTTTTACCAGAACTTGTGTCTGCTTATATATCTCCTTTTATTAACGAAAATGATCAGATGGAAGGCATTAACCCTGCTCTTCAAGTTAAAGAGGAAACAAAAACCACTATTCAAAGTTCTAAACGTGTGTTAAGCGAGTATTGGTCTTTGTGAACACGAATTTTCCACAGCCTCTCCCAAAAATTTATATTTTTTAATTATGATTTTTCGTTGGAAGGATCCTATGATGTCTCTAGCCCTACCGATAGGATCACTATGAATTGTTTTTCTACATGATGAAGATCTTGAGTATAGAGGATCCTTTCACTTCACCTTATTTCATGCTCTCCCTTCTCAACAAGTGATTCTCGGATATTAGAACTACTCAACTTCTTACCATTATCTGCTGTTACAATTGGGGAAAGAATAATCATCACAGGAGCTTTTTTTGACATTTTCCTTTGGTTATTAATAGCTAACGCACCAGAATAAGTCTCCTGTGAAACTAATAATGCAGTTAAATCTGACCGACTTGCTATTTCTTTATCTTTTCCTAGTGTATCAATTTTAACGATTGAACATCTTCGGTTTCGTGATTGAAGGTAATCCGTTAAGTTAGAATGTCGTTTCTTATAGGGTTGGATAAACCTCCCTAATTCTTTCGGATTATTTAGCAAATATTTTTCATCTATCAGCCCAATTTGGATATTTTCCGAGTAAAAGGATGCAAGATCTAATATTAATTTATGACCAGTATGGAGACGGTCAAAAGTTCCTCCTAGACCTAAATTCAGATATTTGGACATAATTCTTTTTCACTTTACTCTGATTTGTTCTTAATTGTTCATTGTATTCCCAATAAGAAAGGTTTTTGTATTCAGAGATTGATTGTAATCAATGCAAGGAAGGAACAAATTCTATTCTCGAGGACACGATGAGCCAAGATGATTCGGAGTGCAAATGAGTAGAGAAATCCTGAGCATTTACTTCCATATGAATTAGGAGACGGGCTCTCGCATGAGGATGGGTGTGTCACCCAACAATGAGCGATAGAGTTAACCCTTCTAAGCGACAGGAGTAAGGATCAATAACGCCCTTCATAAGAGAACTAGGCTGAATTCGGGATACTCCCTGATATGTGGTCGTAGAGTTAGTGTTGGGGGCAACAGATCCACTAAAAAAAACCGTAGTATTAGTTTCTGCTTTTTAAAAGAAAGGGGGAAAAAAGGAAGAGGTGTAGATAATATCCTTTCATCTAGTCAGATAAGGTGTAGATTTTAATACTAAGAGGAATTTTTGTGATATCATGTTGACGGGCTCCAACAATATTTTGTACCCCTCTACTAGAAGCAATATCTAAGAGTCTCTGGGTAATTATTCCATCAAAGATTACAGTCACAATATTATCAGTGTTTAAAATTTTATCTCGAAGCTCACTTATTGGGATGTTTTCCTCTATAATAGAAAATTCCTTGTCGAATACAGTTGCTTGCTGTTCATTCAAGTTTTCTACGGCTTTAAGGAATTCTTGCGGCATTTTAGCGGGACTTGCGGGTTCTGCTTTTCGTCTAACCACGATTGGGATTTCTTTTGCCACTAGATCATTATCTTCATCCTCTATAGCAGCATCCTCAGAAAAATCATCCTCTTCTGGAGTGATATTCAGCTCTTTCATGATTTGCTCGATTGGAATTTTTGTCCTAAGAGCCTTCAAAATTTCTTTACTTGATAATTCTTCGACTTCTAGGTTTGTTGGGGCTCTAGCAACGTAATCAAGATCTGCAAGGTGAATCAATTCTCGTAAGATAAGATCACCTCCGTGATCTCCATCCAGAAAGGCTGTAGTCACCTTTTTTCTTGTTAAATCAACTACTTCAGGGGGAACGTCCGTACCTTGAACAGAAATGACATTTCTAAAGCCATGTTTTAGTAAATTCATTACATCGGCCCTACCTTCTACAATGATCAAATTATCACTATCTAAAACTCCAGGTCCAGCAGGTAAAGCCGCTTTTCCGAATTTTTGAATGATACTGACTCGCGCTTCCTTCAAAACTTCATCTAGAACTGAAACAGAGTCTGGTGCGACCTCATTATCCCATGTTTTCAATATTCGTGATGCTCTCTGAACTATTTGCCTTCGTTTACTCTCTCTTACGTCCTCAATTTTGAGGAGATTTATTTTACCAACACAGGGACCAACTCTATCGACCGTTTCTAAAGCTGCGGCAAGCAATGCCGTTTCAACACGGTCTAGCGAGGAGGGGATTATTAGAGTCCCGGTTGTTTTTCTTTGTCTTTTTTGGTACTGCAGCTTAACAGCTATTCTACCAATTCTTGATGTTTTCTGTAATTCACGTAAATCAAGGCCCTCACCAATTAAACCTTCGGTTTGGCCAAATAACGCACCGATTATATCAGAACGTTCAGCTACTCCATTAATTGAGAATTTTTCGTGAATTAAGTATTTTACTGTACTAGTATCGATATCTTCTTCATTAGCCATTGAAGTTTCATCTCCAAATTTTTGCGATGAAACAACACTCACTCCTATTACGAAAATTCCACCAATTGCGTGATTGTATTTCTCACTGGTCGTTGATAAGGTAACGATGAATTAATGATGTAATAATCATGAAATGCGGTTTCGTACGCGGTTTAATGGTGCTCTAGTGAGCATCATCGTTTTTTCCCTGGTAATCATTAAGTTCTCTAAGATATCAAATCATGAGATTACTTCTCAGGGAATTATGGTTTTTTTGAATTATTCTTATGATTGAATTTATTTTGTGATTTGTCCTTTGTTATTCATGTTATTTAGTGAACTAAATCAAAGGAGTTAATTGAATTCTTTATACTTACGATAATACCCTCCATCATCCAATTTTTTTAATTTATGGGTACATAAATGTTCGTGTAACGGAATATTCCTATAAGAGAAATTTCACTTTCTGAATTGCCAAAGAGATATCTTCTCCTTCGACTGTTTTTTTCCCCGCATGGGAGGCAATTTCAATACTCAAAGCTGCAAGTTTTTGTCCATAATCTTCTAACTCTTTCCGTAGGACTTGTATTGCCGACGTAGAAACTCGTGTAGCCCCGCTTTTTCTAATTATCCTATCAATTGCTGAATTGGGTATCTCTACCAAGATCGATTTTCCTCCATTCATTAATTGTTTTGAAGTAGATTTAAAATTCTTCTCTAAATACTGCTCAAATAAGGATCTGATGACGTACTCAATTTTCTACGAAAACTAAATTTCGTTGAAACGTCATTACTTTATTTATGGTGAATACAAATGGGAAAAAGACCGGCTCATTGCTATACTCGTATCGATCGACCACCTTTTACACGCAAGAAATTTATAAAAGGTGGACCTGACCCCAAAATTCGTACCTTTGATCTAGGTTCTCCTGGTACAGATTTTCCGATCGAAGTCTCCTTAATTGCAAAGGAAAGATGCCAAATATCGCACAATGCACTAGAAGCAGCCAGGATACATGTTAATCGATTCTTAACAAGAAACTTAGGTCGTGAGAATTACCACTATAGAATTTGCGTTTATCCTCATCATCGTATTCGTGAAAATAAGATGATGACAGGAGCTGGAGCCGATCGTATTCAAAACGGGATGCGAAAAGCCTTCGGGAAAGTAATTAGTGTTGCCGCTCGTGTGTATGAAGAGGATAGACTACTCTTTGTCAGGACAAATCTGGAAAACTTAGAAATGGCGAAAGACGCTCTTCGACGTGGGAAAGCGAAATTTCCAACTCCTTGCAGAATAAGAGTAACAAAAGGCAAGGATTTAGTTGCATAATCCTAAGAATTGAGAAGCTTCTGGGAATTTGAAAAGAAGTAAGTAAGTCTTGTTTCCTTTTTATTTCTAAAGAATTATATCAAAACTCGAAACGCCTCTTAATTATAAATAACTGAGATATCCTTCAGTATTTCACAGTGATTTTTAGTTTATTTGCTTCAAATGAAGCTAATGGAACTTCAAACTCCCGAATGATGATACTGACCTATACTGATGATAGGTTCATAAACGGACACCACTTGAACCTATTTATGATGTCCATGTACCTCACTGAGGAGTATCCCTCCTAGAAATTATTGAAGGGTATCTCTCAAGTTCCTATTAAGCCTTATTCCAACATGATTTTCAAGATATTTATCTGGAGGAGATCATTATCCTCGAACTGAAACAAGTATTAATTCTTAGAAAAGATCTGAAGATGTCAAAAGGAAAAGCTGCCGCACAAGCTTCTCATGCAGCTGTAAGTGCTGCAGTTAAAACTTTGAGACAGAATCCAACATTATTCAACAAATGGTGGAATGGAGGCCAAATGAAAGTAGTTCTCGCTGTAGACTCTGAAGTCCAACTAGATGAAATTGAATCGAGAATAAGGAGATTAGGTGTATTTGTCACAAAAATTAATGATGCTGGAAGGACACAACTTCCTCCTGGAACTGCAACTGCACTTGGAATTGGTCCTCACAATTTATTGGAAGTAGAGAAAATCACTTCTAGTCTTAAACTATATTGATTCCAAAGCCTTTCAAAAGCTTCAATAGGAGTCCTTCTCAATGCGTATCATAAAATCTGACTTACGTACAAATCAAGTAATTATCCGAGCTGAAACTCCTACGGATTTATACATCCTGTCAACTATAATCGTAAACGGGGATAGAGTTATTGCTAAAACATCTCGTCGTATTCGACGATCAGGAACAGAAGGTAGATCTGGAGAGGAAAGCCAACGTATTACAATGATCATCGGAATAGATGTAGAAGGACAAACTTTCCAGGAAAGTGTTGCAAGTAATAGGTTACGTATCAAAGGAAGGATCTTCCAAGGTCCTGAACAGCATGTATCAATAGGTTCGTATCACACATTAAATGTTGGACTATCTGATACAATTACTGTATTTAAACCCGAATGGTCAAAATACTATCTAAAAATCTTGAGAGATGCCGAGAATGCTTCACAAAAACCGAAAATAGGACTACTTGCTGTGGATAACAATGATGTCTGTATTGGGATATTGGATAACTACCAATTGAGTGTATTATTCCAAGAAAAATCAGGAATAGGTAGGAAGCACTCTAAAGCAAAAGCACGGAAAGAACAATCAAGTAGCTTCTTTGATAAGATTACTCAACTTGTCCAACGTAGTTTATTACCTGAAACAAAAAATCTACTTATTGGCGGGCCAGGATTTGTTAAAGAACGTCTCGCTGAATATCTAAGGAGTTCTTTGCCGAAAGAGAATTTAAACATTGTAATTGGGAGCTCATCTAGTGGGGGAAATCGAATTGGATTATTTGAACTTATGAAATCTGAGGCTCTTGATAAACTTGCTAAGGATTTTCAGATACTTGAGGAACAACGTGATATTGAAGAGTTTTTAAGAAGAATCAGCAAAGGATCAGGGGATGTAGCTTACGGTTACACCCATATAAATCAAATTGCAGAGACGGGAGTTATTGAAACAATGTTAATGATTGATTCTTACCTTCATGGGATTAACCAAGCCCCAGTAACGGAGATACAGGGCTTACTAAAATCTATTGAGCAAATGAAAGGAAAAATAGTAATTATCTCTTCTCAAAGCGATTCAGCAGCTCAATTGAAGACCTTTGGTGGTATTATTGCACTTCTTCGTTATGCTATTTCTTGGGATCATCTGAGCTAATCTTAATACTGACTTATCGCACCTAAAAAATCAAATAATGATTGCAATATATATACAAATAGTGGTTACAACTGACTCAATGAGAGAATGTAAGAACCCTCTACATATAAACTAACATCAGGGACTTCTATGGACTCAATAACGTTTATCCTCTTAATTGGATTTGTTTGGATAGTACTAACAGGAATTTCAAGGATTTCATGGTTTTCTGTGACAAATCCAGAAATAGGTCTCGGATTTGCTTACTACCGAACAACTAGATTAAACACCCTGATTTATCGAATAGGGAAAAAAGGAACTCTCTTCTGGAAGCTTCTCTGGGATATCGGAATTATATCTGGACTAGGAATACTGTTCACTGGTCTGTTTATCTTTTCTATCAATATAATTACTTTTTTTCTCCCGAAGTCAAAAGAAGTGACTCCAATAACAATTACACCTGTAATCCCGGGAATAACTGTTTCATTTGCGACTTTACCATATTTCATTGTAGCCATCATGATAGGGGCAATCGTTCATGAGTTTGCGCATGGTATTGCAGCCGTAAATGAAAAAGTCTCTTTGAAGAGCACGGGGATTTTTGTCTTCCTTCTGTTTTTTGGAGCATTCGTAGAACCAGAGGAAGAGAAAATTCTAAAAGCCTCAAATCGTTCTAAGATGCGAATAATGGCTGCAGGGGGGTTAGCAAATATGGTAGTTGCCGTTTTTTTGATAATAATTCTCATTCTCCCTATGGGAATACCGTTCCTATTATCTCCCCTTTATGAAACTGAATCTAGTGGAGCTCTTATCGTTGAAACAAAAGCAAATACACCCGCAAGAGAAGAAGGATTACGCGTTGGATATGTAATTATTGGGGTAACTAGCGAAAAGGGATATTTTTACATACATTCAGGTTCAGATTTTAGTAATTTCGTGCATACAGAGGTTTTCATTAACCAGAGTTTAACATTTCATTTTGATGACGAGATAAATCCGATCTCCTTGCAAACAATGAATAAATCTAAGATCACCGATGAATCAATGGATAATAACACCGGTTATATTGGAATTGCTACTTGGAGTTATTATCAGCCCAGATTCCTCTCAGAAAACACAATAGTTAGACTAATCCCATATTGGTTTTCTTACACAGTTCTTTATACTTTTATGGTAAATTTAATGCTAGCATTAATGAATCTATTGCCCGTACCCTTTTTAGATGGAGATAAATTACTTGCAGCTTTTCTCGGAGAAAAAAATCAAAACTTACATAGAAGGGTAAAATACTTCGCACTCATAGTACTAGTTCTAAATTTCGCTCTTTCGTTCTTATTTATGGGGTGGGAACAAATTTAGGTTATCGTAAATTGAATTTTTTTTTGTTAGGACTATGAGGATTTTAATAGTTGAACTTTCCAGTTTATTGAAAATAGGAAAACCAGTAACGAATGAATTCCGAGTAGTATTAGTACTTTAATCCGCAATTTTATAAGCACACAAAATGCGAATTTCACCTGAATTAAAACATTGAAAGCTTCATAAAAACTAGAGATGGATCACTTGGCACTTGATGATGGACTTTTTGTATTCGTAGATTGGAATTTTCTTCTTCTGATAATAGGCGGGGGCGTAGCGGCCTCCTGGTTATTAATTCGATTGTCTTCAGTCTCTGATTCAGAAGAAATTGCCTCATTAACTGAAAAAGTTGCTATTTTAGGATTTCCTGTTGGCATTATTTCCTTCTTAATGATTGGTTCCGCTTTTTACCTTAATTCACAACCAGTCGGCCTACCATCATCGTTTGACTTGATAACTCTTATTTGTTTTAGTGTACTTGGACTTGTCCTTATTCTAAGGCCAATTAAGAATTTTAGATTTGGAACTTTCCTTTCATTAGCTTTAGGCCTCTTGGGTGCAGCTATTCTTGTATTTTTGGGAGCGAATCAAATTAAAATTATGGCAGGTGTCTTTATACTCATATTCCTTATAATTTACGGTTCGATTAGAATGATTGAAGATCTTTATCTTCTAATCGCAGAACTTCTTTCTAATCCTATTATATCAGTAACAGTGGGAGTCATCTGCATTATTCAGGGCTTATTGCAGTTACTAGGTTTTTCTATTGCTGACTTTCTCTTCTTCCTCTAGAAGAGAGAGTAGGCTTGAATAAAAGTAAGGACTATGTAAATGAAGATATGAGACATCCACTCTGTTTTGTTTTACTGAATTTCAATTCTTACGGGATTCTTTGAAATTAGTTCAGCTATTTGTTCTAATTGATTTAATGGAAATCTTAGATCGTCAGGATTTCCATTTAATGTTATTCTTAACTCAACATCGCCTTCTGGTGGTACAAATATTTGATCAATTTCTACAATGTCCAATGGTGCAAAGAACTGGACAAAAGTAGTCCGAGTATCCCCCTTTCTTTCTACTATTTCTATAGGTTGTCTTAGTTCATTTTCTAAATAGTCAAGAATTTCATCATTCTCGAGTAACACGTGACCATTTCTAGTTAAGAGTACCACTGAGCCATTCATCTTATGAGCTCTTTCAAACGTCACATTTTGTAGTTGTTTGGAAAAACGTAACTCAATTTTGGCAAATGCTTTAGAGATATCTATATCTAATTGATTGATTTTCTTTTTGCGGAGTTTTTGTTTACACTTCTTACATAGTACTCCAGTTTTCGCACAAAAATTACATATAGGAGTATTAACCACTTAATTTGCCTCTGTAAATAATTAAAGGATTCATCTTTGAATTTGAATCACTAATTCCCTTAATTATCTGTCGTTTAATAATTGATTTTTACCGATCTCTAGATCATTATTGAATTATACTATTTAATACTGCAGCAACAGTATGTAATCGATTTTCTGCTTCATCAAATACTACAGAATGCGTACCATAGATGATATCATCTGTGACTTCTTCTTTATGACGTGGTAGACAATGCAAGAAGAGATAGTTTTTTGCAGCATGCTCAACTAATTCTTGGTTTACTTGAAAACCTTTAAATTCTTTTAATTTCTCATTTTTCTCCGCTTCTTGTCCCATAGAAATAAAAGTGTCTGT
Organism: Candidatus Hodarchaeota archaeon; assembly: GCA_016839815.1. GTDB lineage: Archaea > Asgardarchaeota > Heimdallarchaeia > Hodarchaeales > Hodarchaeaceae > Hodarchaeum. The sequence continues at coordinate 8,529 of JAEOTM010000171.1, read as the reverse complement.
AACCACAACGTCTGCGTTCTCGATTGCTGCGATTGGATCATTCATTACTAAAACCTGTCCTGAAGAAGAAGCATTCGTATTACAGTAATCGATAATGTGCTTATCAGGCATATAACCAATTGGAGTTCCTACTTTCATCTTCATTCCCATTTTAATGGAAGCAATCATCAGAGTGTGACAAACGTTGTTTCCATCTCCAATCCATGCAATTCTAACATCTTTTAATTTTCCCAAATGTTCTTCTATTGTAAGTATATCAGCTAAACCCTGTAAGGGATGAAATTGGTCTGATAAAGCATTGATTACAGGTATTTTTGCATGTTTTGCAAGTGTTTCCACTGTATCATGTGCAAATACACGTGCTAAGATTGCTGAAACCATCCGTCCAAGTACAATCGCAGTATCCGATAGAGATTCATTGACACCAAGTTGAATATCATCTTTCCCTAAGAACAGAGCATGTCCCCCGAGTTCGGCCATTGCAGTTTCTGTTGAAACTCGTGTTCTTGTAGACCTTTTCTGGAATATCATTCCAAGTGTCTTACCTTTCAAAGGTTCAGATTGGATGTATCTATCTCTATTTTGTTTGAAATCCTTCGCTTTATCTAATAAAAATCTTATTTCTTCAGGTTTCAAGTCTAAAAGTGTTAAAATTGATCGTCCTTTCATTTGAATTCCCATTTCATATTACGTTCCTATTCGTCTATTGAATCTCATCCACCGTGAATTACAGGAATAAAGGTTAGTTTATCACCTTGTTGTATAGATGTATTCATACCATCTAGTACAGAAATATCCTTCTCATTTAGAAATACTATTACAGACCTTAATGATTCATAAGACTCGGTAAAAAAATTCTTTAAGCCCCTAAACTCGGATGATTCAGAGAGTTCTCTCACCACAGACTTTATAGATGCTCCCTCTTTGAAATTATATGTCAATTCCGCATGACCCAAATCATATTGTAATGAACCTAAAAAAACCAAAAGTATTTCCATTTTACTATCAGTCCGTCCTATTAAAATGCGCCGACCGGGAGTTTCAGCATTTCTCGAGGGAGAAATTCTTTTGAACCCGGGCTATCACCTTGGGAGGGTGAAGTCCTACCAGACTAGACTATCGGCGCTTGAATTAGTATCTCAGAATACTACTATAATCCAAGAAAGAGCATTTGCTTTATTGTTTTTTATTTATCGGAAGACATCCTTAGCTGGTTCACGAATTAATTCTCGAGCTGAATTGTTACTGATCGAATATTCAACCCCTCTCACTACTATAACAGGTGTTCCTTCATCAGCCTGCCCCATAACTATCCCTGCGGCGGCAGCTACTTCATCAACTCTTGCTATAATCGTAGATCTCAATTCATAACCAAAAAGATCCGTTTTTCCACGAATATCCTCCAAAGGAGCAATTCCAGCTATTCCAATAGCGAAATTAACTGTACCCACTCGTAAAGGTCTGCCAAAGGTATCAGAAATGATTACTGCCACATTTTTATGTAGTTTGGTTTTGATCTTTTCCATAATCTCCCTGGCAGATTTATCAGGATCATCAGGAAGAGAAATAACAGTATTTCCAGGAGTATTTGATTTATCTATTCCACTATTCGCACAAATGAATCCATGATGGGTTGCAGTAATCAAAACATTCTGATTCATGCGAATAATTTCACTACTTTCACGAAGGATGATCTCGATTTTCCGTGGATCTTTTTCTTGAAGCTTACCAATTTGATTAGCAAAAGAACTAGGTGTGATTGAATCGAGTTTATAGACTTTATTCTCTGCTTTGGAAATTATTGTATGGGCAATAACAATGATATCTTTATCTTTTAGATCTATCTTTTTTAACTCTTCTACAATTATGTCTGATAAGGAATCTCCTGGATTAATTAAGGGAAAATCTCTTAATGGAAATATTGTAATTGTCATTGTTTTTCAATCTTAGTTAACAAATCAAATGGTTATTAGCCTCAGACCGCTCATCGCTCTTCATCTAGGTAATCAGTGCCTTTAAATTAATCATCACAGGCCAAATAATCAATAAGCTTAAATACCGAATTCAGAGGGACGTATTTTTACTTGCTCTGTTAAATCTTCTAACAATAATTTTACCTTTTCTGTTTGAGTGGTACTTCCTACTTTTACGTATTTTTCATGGGCTTGTACCAATAAATCAATAGCTTCTTTCATGTTCTCCCGTGCACTAATTAATGATTTTGCCCGACTGTATAATGCGAGAGCTTCATACCGGGTAGCATCTTCCCGTCCTTTCTTAAATTCTTCCACTGCTCGTTCTAAATAGTAAGCTTTATCAAAATCTGATTCCATTGCAGCAGCTCTTTGTACAAAGGAACGAGCACGGGCTTTCGCAGCTTCCATCTCTAGACCAGTTGTCGAATATAATGCACCTGCAGATTCGTATAATCGAGCTGATTCGATAAACTCTCCATTTTGAGCTTTAGATTTGGCTAATTCTCCCTGAGTTTGAGCTTGAACTGTTCTTGCATGTTTTGCCTCATCGAGAAATCCTTCAGTCGAAAAAATTACATTAGCTTTGCCGAACGATCGAATTGCTTCAAGAAAATTCATTTTGATCATATCGATATAACCAAAAGCGCAGAGTTTGAACGCTTCAGCTCTTTTACTTAACTTCTTTTCATTCCCATCCCTAAAAAGCTTTGCAGATTTCTTAAAATTCCCAACGGCCTCCTCATAGCGTTGAGTTTCATAATAAGCCATGCCTTGATCGAATTCTTCTTGACCTTTCTTAATTTTATTTCCCTTGAATAATACCATTAAGAATGACTCCGCAATTTGTGTAAAACCAACATTATATATAAAGATTCGAATTGCACTTTTCGTTAATGATGGAAAATCAACAGTTCTGTTGAACAACTTTTGAAATGATTAATTTTTCTAAAAAGAATTCGCTGAAAAATCTTGGAATTGTGATCATTCGTTTCATTCTTGATTTTAAGCTTCCAAAAGTGCTGTTAAACATTGATTGATCTAGAGGAGAGGCTCTTTGGGATAAATCTGAAAGTTAATTTCCTGTCAAACTTGAATATTGAAGAGAGATTCTTCGTATAGACCGGAGTAGGCTCAATTCTTCCTTTAAGTTATCATTAAGTAAGAATATATATAATAAAATACCGTTTTAACACCATTAAATCCAATTTGCTTCAGAAATACTTTATTAGAATAAGGCAACATTAATTAATACAGGATTATATAAAACGACTATACGGAGAGTTTCTTCACTACTGTCATAAATTTACATATGGAAAACCCTCCGATCTTAATCTCAGTTCTAATCAACACTCTGTTCGGTGAATTGAAATTGTTGAAATATAATAAACGCTCATCGCCGTTTTACTCCGTAATATTAATAGTTCCTCTTTTACTCTTATCTACTGTTCTGTTCCCATTTGTTGGGAGTACTCTTCCCCAAGAAATTCAGCCAACAGATCGTTATTTAACTTCTTTACGTGAACCTAGCCAAGACACACATTCTCTTCCCCGTTCAGGGATTTATCGTAACAAAGAATCACAGAAATCTCCCTATTTTTCTATTACTGAAATCGAACCTGATAAAACTATTTATTTCCCGGGAGAAATCATCAGTGTGAGTAATCGGTTTAATAGTGCACAAACAGGTAACTGGGCCATTATCAATCAAAATATTTCTATTTATCTACATAAATATGATTATACAAACCTTACTGATTCAAATCATCTAATTGCATCTGCCGTAACTAATGGGACACCTGTAATTCCTGCCATCTCTAATGACCCTACAGAAGGGAAAATCGAAGCTTCCTTCACAATACCAGATATGACTGATTTATCCACTAAGTACGGGATCTCACCTGGAGACAATGTTTCAATCTACCAATACTACCCAGGAGGCAGTACAAATACAACAGCGAAAATTGAAAATGTGAATCCGTTTGCAAAGATTGATTATTTCATTGTAAGCGGTTTTTCAGCTCTAACCGAGGTCAATCCTGGTTTTGTTAATATAGCAAGTGGTGATAATACTTTTCGTCAGGGAGAAGAAGCTAGTGTTGTTCTTAAGGCCTATTCAGGCACTACTCCTTTATCAGGGCTTACAGTTAGTGCAGATCTTTATGATGGCACTACTGATGCTCCTATTTCAAGTGGAGGCCCCGAAGGGATAAGTTATAATCTCCTCGATATGAGTACTAATTTACCAAGTACATTAACAGACGCCAATGGAGAGCTCAGGCTGAATGTAACAACAACTTATCCTACTACTTTAGAAAATGATTACTATTTTATACTTAATACTACAATTGATCCTGTTTCTGGATATTTTACGGAACATTATGACGGTAATGATCCTTTAACCAATTATGCTGATTCTACTTCGAATTTTACGATATTAAATGAGATGGATGTTGCCTCGGTTGAATTTGTCTCCGCTGTTCCCTCAACATCAATTGCACCACCAAATGAAAATTCTACACTTGTAACTTTCAGAGTGGACTTAGATTACGCATATACAAGCGATATTTATCAGGTGGCAGGAATTCCTGTGAATGCAACCTTAGATTCACATCCAACAGGGATCACTCTTCAATTTGCCACAGGTTTTCTTGATAATGGTTCAGGCTGGGCAATAACCAATGGGAGTGGAATCGTTCAATTTACTATCACTGCAGGTTTTCCTATCCCTTATCAATTAAAAACTCCTACAATTACAGCAGTAGCTGATTTACGTAGTACCAATGCTCCTGCTGGCCCGTATCCTAGTAGCTATCCTAACAATCCCCATCGTTTTATGAGAAGTTCAACGGGTATATTAACAGCTTCTTCAGGAGGGGATATGATAAGTATCGATCCTGATTTCTGGATTGGTGATATTAGCTTAAATTCTATTACATCAACGAGTATTCGACCAGGAGAGTCAGCCATTTTGGTATTTGAGGTTAATACAACTTCTGCTCCTTTGGTTGATTTTGCAGATGTACCCGTTAAAATTGTATTAAACCAAGTAACTCCTGGTGTCTCATTGTCATTCAATGATGGTCGTAATCCTGTATATGGAATTTACGGGTATCGTACAACTGATTCAAATGGTATGATTGAAGTAACTGTGAATAGTATATATCTAACGACTCCCGAGATCCTTAAGATAATTGTGTTAGATCTAACAGTCGACTTTGAAAATGACTCACAGGTGAGATGGATTGGGAATCAACATGAAGGCACTACTACCTTCGCTGAATGGGATAAGACATGGCGAACTGCACAAGATAGTAGTCTAAGAATCGACCCTGCTTTTACTTTTTATGAAATAGTGCTTTCTGATACAAACGAATCGGGAGATACGACAATACGATCTGGAGATATTCTTGAAATTGATTTCAGGGTTCAAGAAGAAGGTGGTGGAGTAGGACTTGGAGGAGTGGACGTAAATGTGGTTCTTGGAGGTATTTACGCAGGTGTTTCTCTGGTTTACGTTGGAGGTTCAGTCACAAACGGATCAGGATATGTTACAGTTCGATTGACAACCACATATCTAACTACACCCAAGATTCTCGGTATTGTACTTAATGCAACAGCTGACCTAACATCCGATGTTGGTGTGGATAGTGAATGGGATGTTGGTCAAAAATCTACTAACATAAATTTCTTTTCAAACAGCTCTTATTCAGATGTTGAAGAAATAATACAGGTTGATCCGCAGTATTTCTTAGGCCAAATCGTTGCTTATCCAGCAGATAATCCAGATTCTCGTATTGGTCAAACCGAGTGGATCAATATTGAATTTACACTAAGATTAAACAGAGGAGGAGTAGTACTCGCAGATATTGATGATGTGAACATTTCTATCACAGTTGATGGAAAACTTCCAGGAGATCCCACGATTAATATGAATGTTATCCCAGTTGGGAGCTACCAAGATTCAGCTGTTAGTAAAGCGATTTTTTCACTTCAAGCGACTGGAACAACCCCTGAGAAGTGGTATACTATGAATGCAACAGCTCATTTTGGAGATGCTCAAGGGTTGACCTATAATTTTACCCACTCAGCTGTTCCATCTGGAAAATTATCAGGTGTCTGGGTAAATGGTTCTCATACGAATACTATTTCATTCACAACATTTAATTTCGAAGTTAAAAATGTGGATCGAATTCAAGTTCTTATTCAAGATCCAGTTAACGATATAACAGATGGGACCCATCCTGACGCTGGTTTAAATGTATCTAATGGATATTATGAGATTTATCGAGATACAACTTCTCTCAATATTTCTGGTAGTTATTATGATCAAGAAACTGGTCTTGGACTTGCATCTACTACTGTAAGACTTGCTTATAATGTAACAATTCCTACACCACAAACTTATACACTAACAGATGTCGTTACTGATAGTGATGGTGAATTTTGGAGGATCATCACTATCCCTGGATCTATTGTTTTGCAGGATATATCGATCTATGGTTGGGATCCTGCAACTCCGACTCCTCAAGAAGCTCGTAGTTCAATCTCCAATGTTAGGTTAATATCAAGACTATCTATAACAGGACATACACTTAGCGGTTACAGCGGAAATGCTGTGTTTACTGGGGAAAGCATTACTTCATCTGGAACAATTCAGGATGATCAAGATGTAAATGTCAATTCTGCTCAATTTGTTGGTTTAATTCGGAACGTTGGATATGATGGTCTTCAAGAAGTTGGCACAGCTACAGTTGGAAGTTTAACCTCGGGAAGCTTTACGTTGGATTATCAAATCCCTAATAATTATGCTTTAAATGCAATTAGTATCCGATCCAGAGTAATTTGGGGACCAAACCTCCTCCATTACCGTCCACGAATCTTTGCCCTCGGAATCAATGTTTATAACGCAATAAATATCTTACCCTCATCATTTGAAATATACCTCCCTGCTAACGGATCAACAATATCTATAACGAATGGTGGTACGTATCGTATAGTAGGAGATTTACATCGTGACGTAAATATCTTAGGGGATTTGGTAGATCAAATTAATCGAGGATTATCAGGAAAACAACTATATGAAGATTGGAATGGAACTCCAAGAACAAGAACTAGTGGAAGTGGAGGATCATTTAACTTTGATCAGCCATTTACAGGATTAACCACTGTTTCTTGGATTTGGAGTCTTCAACATCGTCTAGATAATGGTACATTTCTGTCTACTGTTTTTATGGTTACTTTCAACTGGATAGCAGTGGATAGTACAGCTCCTGATATTACTCTTGTGGCACCAACCAATATAGACACAATAGCTTTGCCATATAGTCCTACAACTACCATTATTGCTGATATATTCGATCCCGATGCGGGTACCCCTCCAGGTTATGTTTCATTGGGTTTGAATACAAGTTCCGTCACGATTACGATAAACGGTGCAGACTTTTCCATGATAAATACTGTTGGTTCAATTTTCTCATATGATTGGGATACCTCCACTGTTGGAGACACTGAATTTTTCATTTCAATCACCGCGTTAGATAACGCTAATAACTTAGCGAACGTCTCGTTTATTGCCGTTATTGATGTTATTGATCCTTCAGCAACTATTAGTGTCACCTCCATAACTGTCCAAGGCATTATATATCCTACTATGGATGCTAATGGAAATGTTTCTATTTCTGGTGTTCTTTCCGACTCTAGTTCCTTCACAGGCCGTAATTCTGGAGTAGAGGAATCCAGTGTCCAGTTAATCGTCCGATCCCAAGGTGGTGCTACCGTACTAACCCTAGATGATCAAGATCTTAATGTAGGTGGAGGTGCTTATTTTTACGACTGGGATATCTTTGATTCTATTACTTTAAGTCGAAATTCCTTGTATGTCGGTCAAACAACCTGGGAGTTAGTGATTTTCGTTACAGATATGGCGGGTAGAACAAATCAAACACTTTTGACTGTTGAACTAGAAGATGAGAGTCCCGGAATAGCAATAGAATCACCACCACCAGCCCAGATCTCTGGAGGCACTTTCGAAATCGTAATTTCATATTTTGATATAAAGAGTGGAATCAACGTTGATTTCTTAAGATTTGAACTATATGATGCTGATGATAATACACTGGAGCAAACTTTCGATCCAACTGATGCTGAAGTATCCTTGATCGCAGATACCAATGCTAGTCTTACTCTGAACGCCAATAGCCTGGGTGATGGCCATTATCTTGTAAGAATGACCATTTTTGACAACGTAGGCAACTCTTTAACAGTAGGATCGACAGATTTCAACATTCTCCTTCCCAGAACAACAACCACCGTTCCTCCTAGCACTACAACAAATCCTCCCGGTGGACCTGGTGTATTACGTCCAATAGACCTAATTCAATTCATCTTACTAGATATTATTGCCTTAGGTTTTGGTATTGGAATTGCAGTTATCTTTGAACGAGTAAAAGCTAGACGGAAAAACTAGAAAACAAAAATTATGATTATAATAGGATATTTGATTTCAGAACAATTATAAGAAAAAAGTAATATGAGGTAAAATCAACCTATCTAT
>JAEOTM010000170.1 GCA_016839815.1 Candidatus Hodarchaeota archaeon | reverse complement strand
CCAGCCCCTATCATGGCACCTACACCAGTCATCGTAGCTTGAGTTACAGTCATATCTCTTGAGAGATCAGCTCCTGTTAGTACAGAATCAGCTCCCTTCTCAGGGATTTTTTGCAATATATACCTTTTTCTTCCATAAAAGAGAACTTGAATAAGTGAATAGCCTGCTAAACTAATTACAACTATCATAGCAAGAGTGATTAAGATAATACCTAATACAACTTCCGATGACATTGCCATTGGGATCACTGACTATTAGAATGGGTAGTTTATTAAGTTTAAATCTGATAAACGAATTTTTAGGTAATAATGCTATTAGTTATAAATTATTCAAATTTATATCGAGACTTTGATTAGAATCTGATGAGGCTAACTCCCCGAGTAGAACCCTTCTGAATCCGAAAGCTGATATCGGGTCGTAGAGCTCGGACTTCACGATGTAATGCTTTCCCCCATATGTAAGCTTTTATCGCTTGTCCATGTTTGTAACCATGAATTAAACGAACTTCTTCAACTCCACTTTCGAAAGCTTCAATAACATCTTCAACAATTCGTGTTTTTGCTTCGTACAGAGGAATACCATGATAATCAAAAGATAAAAACGGGTGAACAGATGTATATTCTTCCCTCTTAGGGTGAGAATGACCTTTGGAAAATCCAGCTAAACAATTCAGGCTACAATAACCCATAAAAGCCTCCTCTGTAAGTTTATTACCACAATATTTGCAGAAAGACATTTTTTCCACATATCGAGAGAGAAATAGAAAAGATAATAATTTTGATTGAGACGTACTATTATCACTTTGCAGCGTTATCAATCACCTTTAAGGTGAAATTTTAAGTACCAATTCCTAAATAATCGATTGGGAAGTTTTTACAATGGCTCAGCAGCTACCACGAAGAAAAGTTAAATTTGAAGACATACCGAGTTTCGCCATTTCAGGATTTTTTGGAGGAGTAAATCCGAATGAAGGAAATATTAGTTTTTTTACCGATAAGCTTATTCCACAGCTTGGAGCAAATGCTCAAATTGTATTGGATACTGTCCAACATGAATTTGTTGCCAATATTAAGATGAGCCCATTAATATTTAAGCGAATGGCGATCTGGATGTCTGAACACGTGAAACGTTATGAAAGTGTTCATGGTGAAATTCAAGTAGGTAAACAGAAACAAAAATCGGACTCTGCTCCACCCCCTTATTATGGATAAAACAGTGTACAATGTGAGTAGAGTAGATATAGATTCTCTAATACTCATCTATCAATTCTATCTAGCTTGAGAGTTTGTCTGATTTTCAATTAATGGTCCAGGAATCGGATCTTTAATTTCCTTTGCTCTAATTAAAGCTCTTTTCAATAGAAGGGGGCCAACGATTTCTGCAAGTAAAACACTCACCGCAATTACATCTATCAGAATAATAGCCATATCACTTGCTTCTGGGATGTTTAATTCATTTAATCGAGTAAAAGCATAAGCTGCAAGTCCCAATGCTACACCAGCTTGGCTTATGAGAGAAAGTGGTAAATTTTGAGTGACTTTCTTTGGCATTTTAGTAAGCGATGAAGCTATGAACGATCCAGTAGACTTTCCAATAGCTCTTGCAAAGAAATAGAGTAAAATCGTGAGGATTAAAGGAGTAACTAATAGATTCAAGTCCATCTCATATCCCACAAGGATGAAGAAAAGGGCAACTATAGGACTGGATAATCTTTCTACTCCGCGAACACATGCCCTATCCTCACACCGTGCTAGTGTACTTAGTGCAAAACCAAAGACAATGCAACTTAGAATGACAGAGAGATGTAATAGTCCTGCTACTGAAATACAAATTAAAACTGATGGAAAAACGTATTCTGCTGATTCAGATGCTTTGACACCCTCAATATGAAATGGTCTCAAAGCAAAAGCAAGAATAACTCCAATTACTATTGAACCAATAATTTCAATTATGATGGGGGAGAATATTTCGAACAATGAAAGAGTAGAACTGGCAAAAGTTGATTCAGCATAGCTCAATGCTATGTTGAAGAAGATGATTGCGAGTATATCATCAAATGCAATAATAAATAGAATTGTTTGACTTAGTGAACCATGGGCGTTATATTCCCGTATTACTTCGGATGTTGCAGCAGGGGCCGTTGCCATCGCAATAGATCCTAATAATAAAGCTAAGACAAAATCCTGTAGCAAAAAGTTAACTAATAAAGCTACTACTAGAAAAGCTCCTACAGCTTCTCCAATCAATACTATAGGCAACCCCCAAGAAGCATCTCGAAGCTTAAATATATCTATATGAGCTCCTATATTATATCCAATAAATCCCAGAGCACCTGTAGTGATAAGATATATTAATTCTGGAGTTGGCTCCGTAGGAAAACCTGTTGTCATCGTTAATCCTCTAATTACTACACCTGCAGTAATTAAGCCTAAAACTTGAGGTATTCCACGATTTCCAAGACCTCTAGCTACAATAAGGGAGAAAATAATTACTGCACCGATTTCAAGCACTCCGATCAGGAGATCTGCTTCATTCACTGTCTCTAATATCATAGTGTCATTCAATACCTTGAATTGCTTAGTATTTTCCAATTGGAAGCGGTTTAAAGATCACTTTAAGTTTAATCTTATGAGAATAATTTAATTACGTCTCAAGATGAAAATTGAATCCTGCTTAAACATTTTTGTATCTCGAGTATGATGAGTAGATCGACTGGATGCTGCTCGATTATCACTTTGTGGAATTAAGATTACATCAACTAGAGTAAACTGATTCTTCTCAATTAGTCTTTCTAGCTTATCTTGATAATCTTTTTTCTTAAATCCCGTCCATAAACAGAAATAATGATTTGGTTTTAGAATTCGATGACATTCAGTTAAAGTAGATTCAAAATTATTCCAATATACCCTTCCACTCTTTCCTGACCAGCATAATTCTTTCTTGGGAAGTGGATCTGATCCAAGTAAGTGATTAATGAAATTAGTTCTTTTGGATCTATTGATACTCCTTCGTTGGATTTGAATTTGTTGATATTCTACATCCACCTCTAAATATGGAGGTGAAGTAATGATTAAATCTATACTATGATTGGGAATGTTCATTTTATGGTTAGAACCTAAATTCAAGGTAGGAGGGTACGGAACTAGAGTTGGTAAAGAAGAGACTGCTTCAATCATCTTAGTACATTTGCGGATAAACATTGGTACAATGGATAAACTTCGCCAATTTTCTCGTTCTTCAAAATCTCTTCTTCCGACGATTTTAGTAACATGAATTAGTGCTAAGTTAAAGAAGTCTTGAATTTTAGGTTTGAAATCAAGGATTTTGATCGTAGAGGCAAGTAAATTAATCTCTGTAGATATTATCATGCCCAAACATTCTTTATCAGTTGAATCAAGATAATTATGTGTTGGTTTTGTCGACGAATTCATTTCACTCTGTATTAGTCCTAAATGTTCCTTAAGTTCAATTGAGGAGATATATGAAGTTTTTACTCTAGAAACTAATAATGCAAATGGATTAATATCATATCCTACAAACGGTCTATTAAGCAGCATAGCTTCCAGAGCTATGGTTCCGCCGCCTACAAAAGGATCACAGATTTGATCACCTTCTTGTGTGAACATCTTAATTAGTTCTCGGGGAAGATGAGAAAGAAATTTTGCTGGGTAACTGTAAATAGATCGTGTAAACCCTGTTTCGCGTGATGGAGAAGCAAACTGTCTTAGATGATCCCGTTGCTTCTCGGTTAACATTCCAATTAATATCCCGTAATGTCTTCATCCTTTAATTTTGTACCCATCATTCGATACACCCAGATAGTATAGACTAATATAAGAGGAAGAGCAATGATGGCTACTATAAGCATCACCAAAAGTCCAGTATCTGTTGCAGATGCATTGTGAATTGTTAGACTATATGCTTCATCAAGGGATGAAAATACTAAATTTGGATAAATTGCTGCACCTGCACCCAAAATACTAAAAGCTATTGAGAGAGAAGAAAGAATAAAGGTTTTTTTTGCTTCTTTTTCATACCAAATGAAGTAGACAGTTGTTAAAATAAAAACAAATCCAATTAATGGAATGATAAGCAGAATTGGTAGATCTACATAATTATCGATGATATGTGGATGGAAAATTAGACTTATCACCAATGAACTAGATGAAATTGCGAGAAAGCTAATTATTCCAAATTTAGCCCATTGTGTTGCTTTAGCTGCCAATTTATCAGTGGCACGGACTCTTAAATAGACCGCACCGTGTGTAATAATCATTGACAATGCTAATGAACCAATGAGAATAGCATATGGATTGAAAAAGTCAATAAATGAGCCAGTGAATTGTTTGTTGGCATCAATTGCAATACCTTGAACTAAATTACCAATCAAAACTCCAAAAGCGATTGCTGGGCCTAAACTTCCCACAATAAAAGCAATATCAGAAATTTTATGCCATAGAGGAGAAGGAAATTCTTCCCTGAATTCAATAGAAACGGCACGAATAATTAGACAAAATACTACAAGGATTAATGGGATATAGAATGCACTAAATACGGTTGCATATACATCTGAAAAAGCAGCAAACAGGATTCCTCCTGCAGCAAGAAGCCAGACTTCGTTACCATCCCAGAAAGGAGCAATAGATTGGATAATTTCCTTTCGTTCATTGAGTGTTGTCTCTTCATGTTTATCTTTAGCAAAGATATACCAGAATCCTACTCCAAGGTCAAATCCATCTAGAATTACATAAACAATTACAATCACAGCTAAGAAGAGAAACCAAATTTCCTGTAGTGCAGTCATGTAGACACCTCTTCGATATTGGTTAAAGATGGACCTTTAGTGAATATTCGTTTCATCACTAGGATCCATGCAACAAAAAGGACAATGTAAGTGAGAATATAAGTCGACAAGGAGAGTAGAACTTCTTCTCCAGGTGCAGCTGAGGCCGCATCGGCTGTTCGAAGAATATCTTGAATTATCCAAGGTTGTCGACCACTTTCAGCAGTAATCCATCCGAGATTTATTGATATAAGTGTTAAAGGGGCCGCTAAAACACCTAATCGTAAGAACCACTTTCGTAAGAAAGAAGATTCATCTTTTAAACTCTTTTTCCAGAGAAGGAATGTACCTAGTGCCGCAACTCCCACTAAAAACAAGCCTATCATAACCATTAAATGAAAAGGATAAAATGAAAGGATAACCGAGGGACGATCCCCAGGTGGGAATGCTTCTAATCCTGTAACAGTGGCATTAGGATCTCCCCAGGTCAAGAAACTGAGAAGGAACGGAATTCCTATTTCAAAGATAACTCCAGAATCATCAATGATTGCAAAAATAACAAGTGGGGCACCCGAAGTTGTTTCAAATAGACCTTCTTGTGCTGCAAATTTTGCGGGTTGATAGATGGCCACGATGGTAGATTGCCAATGACCAAAAAATCCTTGCATAATTGAAAGAACGATTCCTACTACTAAAGCAACTCTCAAAGAGTCATAAGCAAACTGATGATGACGGTTTTTCATTAAATAAAGGCAACTAATACCAATGATGAAAAATGATCCTGCTATCAGGCAGGCATTAACGGTATGAAAGAATCTAGCAAACATCGAGGGAGTAAAGACAATATCCCAAAAATTGGTGAGAACTGCTTTGTCCCCCACAATATCCCAACCAGATCCAGGTGCTCCAGGGACTCCTGGTGTTTGCATCCATGAGTTCGCTGCTAATATCCAAAAAGATGAGAGTGTTGTGCCCAAAGCTACCATCATTGAAGAGAACCATAATATTCGATCTGAAATTCTCTTTGTTCGCATCCCTGATAAGATCACACCGAGAAATACAGATTCAAGAAAGAACGCAAAGAAGACTTCTAATAAGATTAAAGTAGCAAACACTTCCCCAACAAACCGGGAGAACTCTGACCAGTTCATTCCAAATTGGAATTCCATGAGGACTCCTGTTGGGATTCCAATTGCCACCGTTGTAGCAAATAACTTGATCCAAAAGAAAGCTTGTTCTTTATAGTACAGATCTTTTGATCGTATATATCGAGTTAATAGATAGGCTATATACCAACTTAATCCGATTGATAAGGGAGGAAATATGAAGTGAAATCCAATCGTTATATAGAACTGAATTTGTGCTAAGATTGTAGGATTGACCATTGAAAATCTAACCACCGTTTTTATCGAATAATGAAAAAATATCTGGGAATTGTGCTTTGCAGTGTATTCAAAACTTTTGTGTCCTATAAAATAACTAAAAGCTCACTATTCATAGATGGGGTGCCATTTTCTTAACTTAATTTTTTTGAAGGAAGTCATCTAATAGCTTTTTAAGGCGAAATGCGTGCAATATACTACTTTAGGAAAGAGTGAGACGAAGATTTCACAGATAGGACTTGGAACATGGCAATTTGGCTCCAAAGGTTGGGGATTTGGAACAGATTTTACTAAGAAAGATGCAATTGAAATCGTTCATAAATCCTTCGATCTAGGTATTAATATAATCGATACTGCTGAAGTATATGGTGGAGGTCAATCAGAAAGGATTGTAGGACAAGCAATAAAAGAACATAACAGAGAAGATATAATTATTGTCTCTAAATTCTTACCTGCAGCCATCCGTCCATCTGCCGTGAAACGAGCATTAGCTAAAAGTCTTGAACGATTACAAACAGAGTATCTAGACGTGTATCTGATTCATTGGCCTAACCCTCTTCTTCCTTTAGGAGCAACATTAGAACATATGGAACAAATGGTTGAAGATGGGAAGATTCGCCACATCGGTATCAGCAATTTTGGTTTGAAGAGATTTCAAAAAGCTCAATCCAAGATGAATAAATTTTCGATTGAGGTTGACCAATTAAATTATTCTATGGCAAAATCTAGGGTAAAAAACGAATTTTTACCATATGCCGAGGCACACAAAGTCACAGTGATGGCATATTCACCTCTAGGACAAGGGTATCTGACTGGAAAATATACACCTCATAATTCACCAAAAGGAACTCGACGTAGAAATAGATTATTTAGAGAAAGTAATTTCAAACGAGGTGCCCCTTTACTCGAAGAAATGAAAATCATTGCTCAAGAAAAGAACATAACAATGTCACAATTAGCATTAAGCTGGTTGATTCAAAATAAACAGGTAATAGCAATTCCTGGGGCAAAGAGTCTATCACAACTTGAGGAAAATGCTCAAGCAGGAGATGTCAGCCTCTCAAGGCAAGAAATTGATCAACTCAATGTTCAAGTGGATCAGTTCAAACCTAAGCTCATATTTTGATCAAATAATACATGATTTCACCGTTTTTCCTTACTCTAAGGAAAATCATCCATTTTTTTTGAAATAGATCCTTTAAAGATTTTTTCTAAATTTGAAAAATTCATTTTCCACTGTTAGTAAAGAAAATCTTAAAAATCAATGATTAGTTCTTAAAATAAATGAGGAAATAATTTTTCAAGTTTTGAAAAATTTATATATTGCTATAGGTGACCAATATGAGTGAGAATTATAAACAACAACAAATTATAAAAAGTTATAGGCATGAACCGGGAGTTCATTGTACTTCCTCTGCTGTACGAGATGTATTTGAATTCTATGGATGGAAAATGAGTGAAGCAATGATTTTTGGGTTAGCTAGTGGTATGACTTTAGCCTATCTAAAAATCCCTAAAATGACCCCATTCTTTGGAGGTCGCAACAAAGATTTCGTAGTAGATCTTTGTAGCACTTTAAAGGTTTCCTTGAATGAATTTACAACGAAAAACGAACAAGAGGGGTGGAATCGTTTAAAACAACATTTAAATAGTGAAATACCTGTAGTAATTAATATAGATATGGGTTTTCTTAAATATCAAACAGATCTACAAGAGGATTATCATTTTGGAGGACATACTATAGCAGTTTGTGGTTATAATCCTGAAGATAGTTCTGTTGTTGTCTCTGATACACACTTTCCAGATTTGTTGCGTGTCACGTATGAAGAACTAGCAAAAGGTCGAAATTCCACATATGACAGATTTATGGCTCCAAACAATTTAATCTATGAATTTGATTTTCCTAACCAAAAACCAGAACTCTCAGTAATTATTGAAGACGTGTTAAATCGAACAGGTAAAAACCTTTTGTCAAAAAGTGGTCGAATCCTCAGATTAATGGGAATTCACAGTGGAATAACAGCAATTGATGTCCTAATAAAAGATTTAAATCGATGGTTAAAACAGTCTAGCGACAAATTAAAATTCAGATGTATACAGCAAGCAGGTTATATAGGTACAAAAACTCATAATTATGGTACAGGTGGGGGGTTATTTCGTTACCTTTTCGCAGAGTTCCTTCAAGAAATTGCCCAAGAATTAAATAATAGTTCCTTAAAAAGACTAGCTGAATTCTATGAGAAGTTAGGCGAGAGATGGGAGGAAATTGCCATACAATTTTCTCAATTAGGAGAAGACCTTTCAACTTCTGAACAGGTTGAAACGATGAACTCTATTAGATCAAAATTAACCGAAATTAAAAATCTCGAAGAAGAAGGAGCTACCAAGTTGCTTTCCTTTAAAATATTGGGAGATTGATTGAAACGATATCTGCCAAGCAGTTTCTCATCCTAGGAATGGTGGCTCACTCTCCATATAATGAAACTGGAATTAGTGGTACTAAGTTAAATAAACTAATTGTAGAGCGGAATATACAGCAATGGTCACGACTTTCATTTTCATCGGTGTATTATACACTGAATCAACTTGAGAAGAAGAACTTGATAACCTCTAAAGAGGTAAAAACTAATTCAAATTCCATTAGTGACGTAGGAGCACCTCAGAAATTATTTATAGTTACCCCAAAAGGACTCAAAGTTTTAAAAAAAACCGTTCTTCATTATTTCCAGAATATGGATTTGAATTACCATGAAATGAATTTAGCGCTTGCAGGTGCGTTTGTAT
The DNA here is from genome assembly GCA_016839815.1 of Candidatus Hodarchaeota archaeon. Lineage (GTDB taxonomy): Archaea > Asgardarchaeota > Heimdallarchaeia > Hodarchaeales > Hodarchaeaceae > Hodarchaeum. Next base: position 49,790 of record JAEOTM010000170.1, on the reverse strand, counting down.
TAACAGATAAAGAATTCCTAAACATCATTAAACAATATACTAATCGTATTAACGAGCGTGTGGCAATAGTTCGTGGCCGATTCGCTGAAGATAGCACACATACTCATGGTGATATGTTACCAATTCATGTATGGGCGTTATTTAATTATGCTTTTTACTCCTTGAATGCGAAAAATGATTTTTTAAAGGAATTAACTAAAAAATTGGAATTGAATATTGAACAAGAAGAAAGAAGGATATAGGTGAGAAATGAAATGACAAAAAAAACTGACTTGAAAAAACAATTTCCCAATCTTTATAGTCCATCACGAGATCCTCACATCTTAGATATCCCCGACATGTGGTTTTTCATGGTGGATGGAACAGGGTATCCAGGTGATAATCCTTTATACCAAGAAGCAATGCAATTACTATATGGCGTTTCTTATACTCTGAAAATGAGTGTTATGAAACCAGCTGGCAAAGATTATGTAGTTCCTCCTCTCGAAGGACTTTGGTGGGCGGATGATATGGAAGTGTTTACTGAATCATATTTGGAAAGAAAGGATGAATGGAAGTGGACCTCGATGATCCGAATCCCTGACTTTGTCGATGAGGAACAGATTGTTAAAGCCCTTAAATTATTTAAAGAGAAAAAAAAGCCAGAAAATTTTAACAAAATTCGTTATGAATTGTATTCTGAAGGTACGGTAGTTCAAGTTTTACATCTCGGTCCATTCAGTGAGGAAGGGCCTATTATTGCTAATATGCATCGTTATGCTGAAGAAAGGGATTATCTCTTGCATAATAAACATCATGAGATTTATCTTAGCGATCCTCGACGAACAAAACCTGAAAAATTACGTACTGTTATACGACAACCAATTAGGAAAAAATGATCAAGTACTACGAAGAGCCTGAATAGAAAAATATTAAATGATTGTATTGTAAATATTTATAGCAGGATGAAATAGCTTATTAGCCATAAAAGATGGCTTAGTCTAGGAGGACGTTAATTTTGATTGAAGTAAAAAATCTCGAAACTGGACTAACCTTCACTGATTATGTGGAGGGTATTCTTCCTAATGTTCCAACTTCGATGATCTGCACGAAACCGACGAAGGAAGAATTAAAAGCCATTCAAAATACCTATAAAATTCCTTGGGAGGATTTAGAGGACTCTTTGGATGTAGATGAACGTCCTCGTTTGGAATTAGAACCTGAAAACGATCCACCATTCATAAAATTAGTATTAAGAGTTCCCTCTGGAGAACAATTCAAGAAAAGTGAACTTTTTCAGTCTCGTCAAACAACTCTTCCAATCACGGTATTTTTAACTGGTTCCCACTTGATTACGATTCAGCATCAAGCGATTGAAGCAAAAAGAGTCCGAAAACCACTGGGAACTCGAAGGAAAAGATCAAGGCCTACTATCCTGGTTCTCCTAAGCTGGCTAGAGAGTGTCGTTAAATCGTATGAGCTAGCGGTAGATATCATAGATCAAGAACTTGCAGCCTTAGAACAAGTAATTTTTAAATCGGTTAAATCAAAGTCAATAGAGCAAGTATTTACTCTATCTCGTGAAGCCACCTATTTAGATGCGGCACTAAGAGGAAACGTTCGGGCATTTTATCAATTACAAAAAGCACCCGAGTTTAAAGAACTTCCAGAACTGTTGGATGATCTTGAGGATTTGTCAATTGATTTGCAACAACAAGCAGATCTTCTTCGAATTTATCGTGATTTGATTGAAAGCAGTCTTGATGCGTATGCTTCTGTTATCTCAAATAATCAGAATGATTTGATCAAAGTATTAACTTCAATTTCTCTCATTGTCATGGTACCTACACTTATTGCGAGTCTCTATGGGATGAACTTGACTCCTTTACCACTCGCAGATAATCCTTTTGCTTTCTGGATAGTAATTGTAGTTAGTTTTCTTCTTATTGTACCAATATGGTATATATTACACAAAATTGATCTTATCTAGCGACTTTTGTGGGTCACACTACTGATGAAACCTCTTTCTCAAGATCATAAAGACTTGGGAGTGGTATACACACCAGAAATTCTAGTCGAGTTTATTTGTTCCACAGCTATTTATACCTATATTTCCAATCATTTGAAATACAAAGGAATGGACTACTCTATATCCCAATTGGATAATATGGAAGTAGAAAAATTACCTAGAGAAGTACTTAGTGTTATTCTTAACTTGATTGAGGAAATAACTGTTATAGATCCTGCTGTAGGAGCGGGTTACTTTCTTGAGAATGCTTTTAATGTTTTGTTTAAAATTCACCAAGTCTTGATACGTTTAGGGGTGCAAAAGAAACCCCTGAGTCAAATCAGTTCTCAAATAGTTACAAAGAACTTATTTGGTGTCGATATATCAAATAAAGCAGTGGAATTATGTCGTGAAAAACTGAAAGATTTAATAATCACATCAGAATCTGATTTTGACGGAACTAAGATTGAAAAATTACTTAAGTACCATATAAAGGTAGGAAATTCATTAATTGGGAATACTCTCCAAAGGAAAGATATTACAATATCTGAGAGTATATTCCCATTTAATTGGGAGGAAGAGTTTCCAGATATTGCATCCTCTGAAGGATTTGCTATCTGTGTTGGAAACCCACCTTGGAATATTGTTAAGCCGTTTGAAAAAGAATTCTTTTCCAGATATGATCCACATCTGTCTAAATATAGATATGACAAACAAGAGGCAAAAAAGATAATTGAGAAATTAAAATCTAGTAAAACCATTAAGAAAGAATGGATTAAATATGAATCGACAATTAAAGATCAATCTGAATACTATCGAAAGGCGTATCAGTATCAATCAGGCATGATTCGGTCAGGAAGTGAGACAAGAAGAGTCAGTGGAGATCTCAATCTTTATAAACTGTTTTTAGAACGAATTTATTTCCTGTTGGCAAAAAATGGGGTATGTGGGGTTATTCTTCCGTCTGGTATTCATAGTGACGCAGGAACTAAAGACCTAAGAAAAATTATATTTGAAGAAAACGAAGTTACAAACCTTTTTTCCTTTGAAAATAGGCTAGGAATATTCCCCTCCATTCATAAGTCCTTTAAATTCGATATTCTCATTTTTTTGAAAAACCACGTAAAAACTGATCAATTTCAATCTGTTTTTATGCAAAGGGACCCTTTATTCTTGAAAAATCATCCTAATACTCTTCTATCAATTTCTTGGGAAAAAATTAAGCGGTTTTCTCCAAGTGCTTGGGCTATTATTGAGTTTAAGAATAGAACTGACATCCAAATTGCAGAAAAAATGTATCAATTTCCAGTTATCGCAAGTTCTGTATCTGGTTTTTCTGATATTATATTCTCTAGAGAACTGGATATTACTATTGACAGTCATTTATTCAATATGAAAGGGAAGGGTTATCCAGTTGTTGAGGGTAAGATGATAGAGCAATTCACTCATCGATATAAATCTCCACGATATTGGATTGATAAGCAAAGCTTAGGAAATAAGTTTGATGAGTCTTATTCTGAACATAAGCAAGCACGAATTGGTTTCAGAGCCGTAGCCGCAAGTACCAATAGAAGAACAATGATTGCTACACTTATACCCTCTAATAGTTGTTGTAGTAATTCTATCATCTATGTCAAGAATTATAGTAAGTTCAACCAAGTACAAATGAAACAGGATGAACTTTTGTACTTATTAGGTATATTTAATAGTTTTGTGTTTGACTATATGATTCGTATGAAGGTTTCTCAAAATTTAAATATGTTTATACTGCGAGATATGCCTCTTCCTAGGTTTATAGACAGACAAAATGAAAGAGAGATAATTTCATTAGTCAAGGAAGTTTACAGAAAATATCCTGAGTGGAAAGATGAAATATCATCTCCCAAAGAATTATCTTCTGAAAAATCGATGATCGAAATCCGTGCTCATTTGGATGCTAGGGTAGCCTATACCTATGCATTAACCTACAACGAGCTAGAATATATCTTGGATCAATTCCATGTCCGAGATGCAGGTAAGGAATCGGAATTAGATAAAAATAAAAAAATAGTTTTGACTTATTTTAAGAATCTTCAAGATTGACTTAGCTTCTTGTCGTTAGAAGCGAAAGATATTTGTATTCAGAAGAAACAAAAATCGCTACTAACACTAGAATATTAGAAGGATATGAGAAAATGGGTTTTTTTACCTTAATGCCTGATGATCCGTTGATCTGGAACTTTATTGTGGGTGTAGTCGTTGCACTAGTTTATGTTCAAGGGATTATCCTGTTAATGGAAAAATTGGTGACTGCTGGAAAGCTTTCCTCTGATCTTAGCAGGAAGGTCATTCACATTGCAGCAGGTTCTTTTATTTGGATTTGGTTGTTTGTAGATACATCTGATGGGTTTTCGTACTTATTTAACATTGCCGTACCTTTACTTTTCTTCTTTACATTTCTGTATAAAGGTTATCGTGGATCCCCCGATGATAAAGACGTAAAAACTATGTCTCGAACAGGTGATCCCCGTGAGTTGTTAAAGGGTACATTATACTTCACGATAATAATGATGATAGCTGGGACAATTTTCTTTGGTACTTATGCTGGCATGTTAATGATGAGTATTGTCGGATGGGGTGATGGAATCGCTCCCTATATAGGAAAACGATTTGGATCACGGAAGTATAAGACATTTGGTAGAGAAAAGACTTTTGAAGGATCGCTTGGATTCTTTGTTATTGCATTACTTGGATCGCTAGTGTTCTGGATTTTCTTAGGAGTTTTAGGGGGATCAGATATTCCTGTTCTTGCGGATCCTGGTGTTGATATTGGATTAGTAGAAATTTTGATCGTTATTTTTCTGTGTTGTATCGTTGGAATGATTGTTGAGGCATTCTCCCCAGCAGATTTAGACAATATATTCATACCAGCTTCAACCATAATAACCCTTCTAATCGTCGATCTGGTTCTGTTTTCAGAAGCTACCTTTATAGTAGTTTTTCGGTTCCTACCATAGAGTCCACTCTTTTCCTCCTCCTTTTTTTTAATAACAAATTCACTGCTTCTTATAACTCATCAAGCAAAGACAAAATTTTCTGGAAGCTGATTGGTTTGACTAGAAATTCCAGAGCACCAATCTCTAAGGCCAAATCTTTAACATTTAAATCTGCACTAATGAAAACAATCTTACAGGAAGGATATTTTTCTCGGATTATTTTAGATGCCTCCAGGCCGCTCATCCTTGGCATCCGATGATCCATGAAAATAATATCTGGGAGAGGATTACATTCTTGAAGAATCTCTAATGCTTCTTCCCCATTGGAGGCTTTACCAGCTATAACATGTCCCTTGAGACTAATAAACTCCTCAAATAGAGTGACTATGTCTGAGTCGTCATCAACGATTATGACTGATGCCAAAGTGAATCCTCTTTCATTAAGTACAGTGTTCTTTCATTATTACAAATCTTTAATTTCGTTTATTAATTTGGATGCTTCTTTGCTCTTTTTCAAGATGAGATCCGATTTATTTTGTGATTCTTCTGAAACAGAGAGCATCTCTGTTGCACTACTAATAATCTGTAGAATATTTCCAATATCATGGGTGAGGGTATCTTTCAAGAAAGCTTTCTGATAGGATGCAACGGAATGTTCTAAATGGATAATCAATATTAATATTACGAGGGATAAAGCAATTCCCATTCCATAATTTAGAATAATCAATAAGTCATCTGTGGAGTCATATAATCCAAATGTTTCACCACTGAGTATAATAAACGTCATTAATATAATTTGAAGAAAGACAACAACTCGTAGAAAAATAATCCATTTGTAAGAATTTCCTACTCTTTCTTTGAAATTCTTACCGATTAAAGAATCAAGAATCATGACAATAAAGTACGAGAAAAACAAAATTAGTGATGAAACAGTCCCAACAAGCCTGTTTCCTCCACTTAGGTAGGATATCAGAGGAAGAATAACAAGGAATATCAAGACAAGTATCACCTGTTTTGTTTTAAATGTCCAGAAAATATTTGTAATACCCAAGACTATTAGGAAGGCCCCCAAAGTGACAAATAGTCCATTAAATAGAAAAAGAAGGTCAATCAGGAAGGTATCGCTTGTTTGGGGTATGATTAATGCAAATAATCCTGCAAGAAACCAGCTAAACCATCCTGTTATCAGAAAAAAAAAACGATTTTTACGAAGGTTAACATAGAAGTCCACAGATATTAGAAATCCAAAGACTCTAACTATTGATAGGACTATGATTCCAAATACTACCAGATTATCCATTGGGTAACAACTAATGTTAATTCTATTAGACTTTGTCTAACAGATTTTGTTTTTATTTGTTTTCAAATAATAATTATTAAGTTGTCTCTTCTCCTGATTTCTATTTGGGTTCACATATCAAAGTAATTACGACAAGGTAAATCGATTTGAGATTAGAGAAGATTCAGGAAATTACCTCACCCCTAGTAATGCTCCCTCTTTTTATCGTCAACCGAAGTGTAGAACTAGAAATAGACAGAGAAAATTAGGGATTATGTCTTTTTGCAAGAATATACCAGTCACCCGTGACATCGTTAACGACCATATCGATTACAGGTTGGTTCATTGATTCTAAAGCCACAATAATTTCTTTACGAGAAATTTCTTCCTCTTTTGTACCGATAAATTTAATTATTTGCTCATCGGTAGATTGTTTTACTGCTCTGCGAGTCTTGATTAACGGAACAGGGCATTTGAATCCTGTAATATCGACCAGTAAATCTTCTTTATGATTCGACATGTACATTCTTAGCTCTCTATTTCGTCCAGAGATCGGTTATTTTTCTTGAGATAGTCTTGAATTGCACGTTGAACCGCATCAACAGCTAGATTTGAACAGTGCATTTTTGTTTTAGGCAAACCACCAAGTTCTTCAGCCACCTGCTTCTTAGTAACTTGATATGCGTCCTTAATGTTCATACCTTTAATAATCATTGTAGTTTTAGAACTTGTAGCAATCGCTGCAACGCAACCGAATGTTTTTACTTTCACATCTTGGATGATATCTTGGTCATCAATCTTTAGATAAACCCACATAATATCTCCACAGACGGGGTTTCCGACTTTCCCGATTGCACTAGCGTCTTCTATTTCACCCATATTTTCTGGTTTCAAGAAAAGATCCATTACTTCTTTTGTATACATACCCATTTTTCTTAATCCTCCAATTCTTCTTCATCGTGATGATGGTCTTCTTCAGTATATTCGCCACTATCTTTCATTTCTTTCCATTCACGCATGAAATTTTGATCTACAGGACTCATCGCACGTAATCTTTCAACAATTTGACCTAATTGTACAATGAATTCATCAAGTTGACTTTTTTCATTGTATTTACTTAAACCAAGGCGAATACTGCCGTGACTAATCTCGGTTGGCAGACCTATTGCAGACAATACATGGCTTGCTTTAAGTTGTTTAGATGAACATGCTGACCCTGTTGCTACCATGAAATTTAACATATCTAGATATAATAAGATTGATTCACCCTCAACATAATTGATAACCGCTGAAAAATGTCCTGGTAATCGCTTATTTTTGTCCTTCGCACCAGTAATTGAGAACTCCGTTAAGTGTTGCTTGAATAAATCATGAGTGTAATCTCGTAACTCAGTAATTTTTTCTATAACCTCTGGAGTAAATTGCTTGACTGCTTCAGCAAAACCTACAATCCCTGGAATATTTTCAGTTCCAGCACGCTTTCGGTTTTCTTGAAAACCTCCATCAATTAAGGGACGTAACCTTCTTTTTTTCTTCAGATATAGAGCACCAATACCTTTTGGTCCATGAATTAAATGACTGGCTACAGTTGCTATGTCGGCAATAGAGGCATCTGTTTCAACCTTACAGAATGAATAGGTCATATCGGCATGTAATGGTACATTATATTCATGACATACATTTGCAATGGTTTTAATATCTTCTATTGTCCCGATTTCAACATTCCCATGGGGTACAGTAACCAATAAGGGTTTTTTTTCTAATAATTCCCGTAAGTGATCATGTTTGAGAAATCCTTCAGCATCTACATCAATAAGCTCTAGCTCAAATCCATGATATTTCACCAATGATTTTAATGGATCCATTACCGTAGAATGAGAAACTGCTGAGGCCAATATTAGCTTTGAATCAGGTTTTTCATTTGCAAATGCGAATCCTTTCAAAGCAGTATTGTTTGACTCTGCCTGACCTGAAGTAAAGATGATTTCAGAAGGATTTACATGTAATTTCTTGGCGATAATTTCTCTGGCATTACTTAGTGCTTCCTGAGCTTCTACACCAAATGAATTTCCATATTCCGAGCTGGGAGGACTGATAACTTCTGTAAAAAAAGGCATCATCGATTCTAGTACCTTTTCATCGACTCTGGTACTTGCATTGTTATCTAAATAAACTTTCACGTGAAAGAACCTCTGATTATCAGTAATTAACTATATTTAATAACGATTAATAACGATTGTTAAACGGAAAAAACAATCAACGCACAGCTCCTTGTATCTCAAACTTCTTTAACTATGAATACATTCTAAGAAAACATCCAAAGATATTGGTTGGTGGTTTAATTTTGGCTCAAAAAATATACATTCAACTTTTTATTGGCTTATTACTCTTTTTAGTCTTCTTACTCTTATTTATTGCATTTCTTATTGAACCTACTTCTTCAACGCCTCCCTCAACATCAGATTCAGATTCTCCTGTGATTTATCTTGCTCTTATGGTTATTGGTGGACTGATGATAGTAGCTGCAGCCTTATATCGATTGAGAAGATGAAAATACCCTTTTGAGCAAAATCTATGATTTCACACTTGAATTTAAAAAAACCTTCTGGTGATCCAATTCTGTATCTATCTAATGGTACTCCATATATTTCGTAAAAAATAACCCACATACATACGAACATAGAATACAGAATATAATTATTATAATAGAAGTACTTATGGTGCTTGAAGCAATTGGCACAATTAATGGGGAGGGGATAAAGTAATTAGCAAAGGCGGATAAATGGTATTGCAGAGTAAAGGAGTAAAAAAGTGGTGGGATGATGCCTACAGATATTCCACTATACAAAAATTGTGGTAAGACAAAGAAAAGGGATAATGGTACAAGAGATGCTAATACTGATGAAATACCAGTCCATTTAATTAGGGCATACCCAAAAAATGTTATTGAGGAAAATACGAGCATATCAACAATTCCAACACAGAATAATACGAAAATTAGATTCATATTCGGTGTTGCTATTAAGAAAAAGGAGAAAATCGTAAATATTGTTAGATATACCAAATTTAGGATGGTTAAGAGTATAAGTGAACTCAAAATCTTGACAAGAAATGGTTTTTGCCTATGATTGAAAGAAGTGATAATAATTGGTAGAGCTTGATCATCAAAAAGGTATATCCCTATTAGAATCGAATAAATACTCAAGATAAATTGAAGAATGTAGGCGTACATTCGGGCTAAAAGATATGATAATTCCACATAATTTGATACAGTTAGACTCGCCCCAGAAAATAAAAGGTAAAAGTAAAGGACAAATATGAGTAATAGTGAAACTGGAAAAATAGATAATACAATTAAAGATGAATTCATTCGTTTAAGGTCAAATCTTACCGTCTTTGTAATACTCAACTTATCACCTTCATTGTATTCAAATCCATGATCATATCTACGATTTTTTCTAGACGCTCACTACTAGGATCTGCGAAGATTATCGTAGAGCCCTTAGAAGAAAGGGAGTGTAATTTGTCGATCAAAGCATTTGCACTCTGCTCATCAAGTGATGAAAAAGGTTCATCTAACACAAGTAATTGAGGGTTATCAAGCATAGAAGCTATTAAAGATACTTTGTGTAACATTCCTTTAGATAAAGTGCCTATAGGTTCCTCTATCCATTTTAATAAATTGAAGTCTTGTAAATTCTGAATCAAAGTAGGAATTACAGAACTTACCCCAAGAATATTAGAGATTAACTTCAAGAAAGCTATAACAGTAACATTTCGATAAATTGATGGATTATCAGGACAATAACCAATTCTTGGTGATAACTTTGTAGACTTCATATCAAATTCTATGTAAAGACTCCCCGTAGTAGGACGAACTAATCCAGTGATTATTCGTAGTACTGTCGATTTTCCAGAACCATTACTTCCTTTGATGCAAACAATTTCTCCTCCCTTTAATGAAAGAGAAAATTCATTCAGAGCCCTTATTCGTAAGCTTGAAAATCTATTCCCGTAAATTTTTGTAATTTTGTCCATTTTTATGATCAATCTATGGACCTCCTTCCAAGATTTTCTTGGGTTTCTTCAATATCCATATGATTATCATGATTGCGGGAAAACTCATGAGAAGGAAGACTAAACCAAGGAAAAACAATAAGGGAGACATATCTCTTACTCCTTCTATTGATACGCTGGTTCTTTCGAGGTAAACATACATTATATGCTGAATTAAACCCTGCATGGTATTTTCAAGGAAATAACACCGTGCAACTATCAGGATTCCCGTTGTGCTATGGTAACTTGCGTTTACTCCTAAGCCAGCATATTCATGGTCTGTGAAATGATAATCTGTTACTCTTATCTCTTTATAATTCCATTGGACTAGCCGTGTACCATAATTGGTTGCCAAATACGACCAAATATAAACATCTAAGTTGTTCTCAAGCAATTGGGGGGAAATATAGATTGGGTTAAAAAACTGGTTTTCGTTACCAAAATAGTAAAGCACTCCACTGATTATCGCTCCCTGATAATCATCGATTGTCAATGAGCGAGTCATAATATTCTGCGTTATAGCAAGTTCCTGTTTCCCTTGAATCCAAGAGAGATCAACTACTGCTTCAAGCTCCCCATCGATATGAGTCGAGTTAATTAATTGAAAGTATTCAATTTCAACATATCCTACGATACCGAGAAAGTCTCCATTTGGTAGTACTCGTTCATAAGACATATGATATTTAAAATACGATCCCTGAGTGGGTAGAAACCCTTCTTGGATACTTTCTGAAGAAGCTGTATTTACACCTGTAAACACTGTAAAGTAAATTACAGAAATCACCGCGAAAGGTAATAAAAACTTGAGATGTTTCATTTATGAACCGTATCTTAAAGAAAAAAAGGGGAGGGGTCGATGTTATTCTAAATAACGCTACCAGCAGGCACTCGGATTATATAATACACCATCAATCCAATCATTTCAATACTCACGATGATTAAAAAGATCAAAAATAGGAGGATTGATTTTGTCACTGGAGAGAATGAACCAGGATCTTCAATACGATTCAGCATATCATAAATGTTTGATAAAATAAAAATCGAAACCGCAATGATAGCAACTACTAACATTAGAAATAACACACCAAAGGGGGCTTGGATTACAGCAAATTCAGTATACATTCTAGCATATTGCAATACGTAGAATAACATGGCTAGACCAGCTAATACTCCTCCAATCCAGAATGAGAGTTTAGCTAATACTGGTGGTTGTAATAAATCATTTGATGTTGACATTTCAGGTCCTCCTTAACAAGTAAAGTCCTAAAGTGGTTATAGTAAATCCCATTGCAAACAATACGAAAATTTCAGCAATCAAAATTGCACCCAAACCTGTGAGAAGACCAAGGACAATAAAATCAAACCCAAACAAGGTAGAAACAGCACAAAGGAATCCAAATATGTAACAGGTGATTCTAATGAAATTATTTGTTTCAGCTAATCCCTGACTAAAAAATGCAATTGAAAATACTCCTAAACTCGCTGAAAAGAACATTCCATAAAGTAAGGAATCCAATTCAACTTCCACACCTTCAGGGACGATTAAAGGTCTGATTACTCCTGCTAATACAAGAAGTACTAGCATTGCAACTAAGCCTATCATTATTACTCTTAGAGTTTCTTCTTCTTTAAATTCTAGTGACATTTACTTCACCCTCAAATGAGAATAAAAATCGAGGATATTCTGATGTAAACACTTGAGAATATTCAAAAGGATTTCCCCCTTTTTATACACCTTTTAAGAAAAACACTTACTTCCTTCTACCAAACCTAAAAGGTCAGTAGATAAGGTTCATCCTTCAAAATTAAGTTTTATTGATAGTATACTATAGAATTGTTGGAAAAAGGAAGGAGGAAGAAAATTTAACGATTTCTTAGATCCAACCTAGAATTCCTACAAAAAGTATCATCGCAATAAAATCTACCATGTAAATAACTAATAATGTAAGGATTTGATTCTTTCGTTCCTTCATATCATAAACCCAGAAAGAGACTACCATGAAATGAAGGTACCCAAAAATTATGATAGGAATAATACCAAGTGGTGTTGCGTTCCAAAAATCATAGACCCAGAGTAATGCGCCTGCTTCATTGAGGATGACCTCAACAAATACACAAAAGACAGAATTCCCAACTGCAAAAGCCCAGCGATTAGGAATCTTCAATGGGATTTTAAATGGAGTTAAATCAAATTTTAAATTCTTATCCTCTGGAAGCATTTTTGTAAATGCAATTCCTGCCATAGCGAACATCATACTGATTTCAATATTTAAACCCACGAAGATAAGAAATCCTGTTTCACCACTGCAGGTCCAAAATGCCTGATAATCTGTAAAATAGAGTATCAAAGCATTCCAGATCTCATTAAACCAATCCATTCCCCAAAATGCAAGACCTGCAAATACTCTACTCCAATTTTGCTTCTCAATCTCCACTGCATACATGTAGATCACAAGGGCGAATAAAGGTATAAGATACCATTTAAAGTCTTTTGGCCATATACGTAAAATTGCTAATGCAGTCTCTGAATCAGGTGTAGGCGTCATCTTTTTAATCACCATCAATATAAGAATAATTGGAATGATGAAGCTATTCTTCGTTTAAATCTTTGGGAGAGAGGCTAGACAAACAAGGGTATTCGAGATTAGATTTTCCCCTAACCTGAAAAGTAAGGTTATTAGATAAAGAAGGATTATATGGATACAGACCAAGAAGAGTTCAGAGTACAAAATGACCACTCAAAAAGTGAGCTTTAACGAAGCGATATTGCGATTGGATTCAAATGAGTATCCAGAGGAAGCAACCATTGCCATAGAGTTTGAATGTCAAACATATGACCAGTGTTCAGAAGAAATAACTTATGGTGTTGCTCCTTTTCGCCAGATTCCAGTTACTGAAGGTAAAAATTCCATAACTCGAATGTTACTGGTTTGGGTGAATCCATTGAATCAAAAAAATATCTCTGTAGTTAACAAACTCGCCAAAGGAGATAAAATTTTCATTAAAAATCCATTAGTGCCTAAAGAAGGAAGCTATTCACGAGATCAATGGGGAAATCGAGTTTTTTGGGTTGGACATCCCAAAAACCATGCACTTCAAGCAGATACAGAGATTATACTGATCTCAAGTATCACAGAAATATGTTCGATATGTCGGCATATAATTAATGAGGATGAAGATCGCATTTATTGCCCATCTTGTCAGAATCCATTTCATTTACCTCACTTTGCAGAATCGTTAAAGGTTACTGGAAAGTGTCCAATCTGTACAACCAAAGCTTCTTTGAGTGAAATTATGGAAAGCAATGTAGCAGAATCGTTTGATTTGTCAAAAATTACCACTCTTAAGAATTTTCCATTTATTAGAAGAACCTCACAATTCTATATTAAAGACAATCCGGAATCCGAAAATTATGGAGTGTTTCTACTTCAGGAACGAGGAAAATCGGATTTAAAAAAGTATTTAGAATCTATTCGCGATTATATTAATGTTCGGACGGGTGTTGTGGCGAAAATTACTTCTAGAGTAGGTCAAACATTTATGGTGATTCCATATCAAAACACACTCAGTCTGGATATATTAGAAAAGCTATTAATCCAATTTGAACAAATGTAATATTTGAAAGTGGAGCATTCCCATCTCACAAATTATTCTCAATTATCATGGACGTAGTAGAAATGATAATTGAAGAGATAAGAAACCATTATACCTAAATTTTTTAACTTCTTCAACAAATCTTTTTAAACTGAGGGTAACTATGGAAAACACTCAGACTTCAAAGGATCAGACTGTTAAGAAAAAACCGTTCTATTTGGTTACAACAGACATTGGTATGGGCTTCTCAGTTTTTCTATTTGTCATTGGACACACTAGTTTATGGTGGGATCAAAACCTTGATTCTCTATGGCCAAATCTTCCGTTACCCGCTTGGTTACTGTTAATTGTAGCCTTTTTAGTTCCTCCTGGATTTCTATTCTGGTATACCTTTAATTCTGCAAATTCTCTTCTCCGAAGAAAAACTGAAACAGAGCGACATGATAGTAGACAAAGACTCGTGAAAAGAACTATTATCTTTTTTATTGTTGCTGAATTTGGAGAATTAATAACAGCGATTTTCTTGGGTAATAATATCTGGAGATATCTCGTTACATGGGAACTATTTCATATGTTTTCATTCTCTACAATATTTATTTTAATTATCTTTGAATTAGCTTGGATGTTTGAAAAAAGGGGTACTGGAGATTATAAAAAAGTGGCTATGATAGAGCTGTTAGTAGTCATAGCGGTTGTATTGAGTGTTTATCTCGTATTTCATGATTATTCTCAGAGTAGAACGATTGAACACGCATCGGAACTCACTCTTTCTTCAATTTTTGAACGAATTATTTTAGATTATGGACAGGCACCAATTATTCCTTATCTTGCCTTTTCATCGGTTGGAGGATTACTTGCCTTGTATCTCAACCTCCCAAACGCTGATAAACAGACTATTCCTCAAAAGGCAATCCCTGTATACATTATCGGTTTTATTTCTTTTGTTATTGGTTTACTATTACTCAGTGTTGAAATTTACACTTCCCCTCCTGTTCAATCACCAATTTCTTCGAATTTAGTATTCATTTCACTGGGTTTCCATCTTATTACCGTTACAGGAGGAGTCATTTTGTTGGATCTTGATACACTTTATGGAGTCCCTAAAATTAGTAAAATCGCTCTTCCTTTCGTATTAATAAGTAAGATCAGTTTAACTGTTTATTTACTTCATAATTTAGCTTACGGGATTCCTGCTGAATCCTATTTAGTAGAAACATTAGTTCCGACACTGGAACTATCGATGGTAGTAGGATTAGTATATGCGTTATTTTGGGTACTGTTAGCATTCATTTGGCAAAAATCGAGATTTAAGTTTAGTATTGAATGGATCATTGTCAATATGCAGAAAAGACCTTGGCGTGGTACTAAATAATTCATTGATAATTTCCTTACAATTAGGAGTAACTATCTTTTACAATCTCGTAGATTACATTTGATTCAAAGGAATTCTCTTGAAGGATTTTCACGAACTCCCTTTGTGGATGTTTTTTCCTCTTCAAATAACTGCTCAATTTAAAATCTGTTGTTTGCGTTAAAGATGCTTTAAATGAATCAACCTGCAGTATGTAGAACTTTTTAATGAAATTGCTTTGTAATATTTGATTTGTGAATTCGAGTACTTCGTCTCTATGGTCTGGGTCCCAGATATAAAACGTATCTAAGATGTTATGGGAAATAAACAGTCGACCATCATTTTTTCCTTGTATTTTGGTAAATAAAACGAATATCTGAGAACAGATAACACAATTCTCATTTTTACGATCGGTAGTTCCAATTAAAAAACTAGCTTGCTGGGAATGTAGCATTTTATGTATTATCGTTTTTATAGCATCTTTCTCATACTTGGTCCATGTGTTTTGTGCAAAAAGAAAAAGAATTAAGTGAGCACTGGTCTTCTTTGAGAATTTAACCATACGTTTCAAAAAAAGATGGTAGTTTATATGATTTTTCGAATACTTGCTCTCTAAGGTTCGCTCTTGAAGAACTCATCCGCTAATTCTTCCACCCCTAATACTCTAAATGATGACCTTACAGTTTTCTTCATATGAGAGATTCCAAAGTTAAAGATGTATTTAAACAAAGAATCGCTCTCTATCATTCCTTCATCAATTGACATGATCAAGTTAATATAAACTATTGTCCTATATGAAATGGTCTGAAACAATCTTCAGCAAATCAAGTTAATTAGGAAATTATCCTTGAAATGCTTCTTAACTTTGACCTAATCTATCATATAAGTCTGGGTTGAGGATGAGTACCAAAATTACGGAGAAAAGGGTTAGTTATATTATTAAATGATTAAATCCTATCTTTTTTGAATCAGATAAATGATCTTAAAGGGAATTAAGCAGTTTTTCTAATTTATACTCGGATTCTTTTGAGGCATGTTTCCATTTAGTAACGATTTCGTGAATCCTTTTTCCCTCACGAGATGCTCTCTCGACACCATAATCCTCACCCCCAATCTGTAGAAATGCAATTAAACCAAGGAAATTGGTCAATTTTTCAAATTTTTCAGAATTAAACCACAGAACATCTTGAAATCTATTTATATTTAAAAAGTCATGAATTTCTGGATTAGTGAGGAACGTTTGAAGAATCATACGAGTATTCAATTCCTTATATGTATTATACCAGTCTTGGTATCGAATTAAAATCTTCCCTAAATTGACAAGTGAGTCAATGTCTTCAGGAGATAGTTGGTGAAAGGCGGTTAGTTGATCTCTTAGAACATGAGCAAGATGCCACTGATCAATACGGGCTCTACTCTTAATAGCCGAATCGTCATCTTTATGCGTGCCCCCTAGATCCTTCAACAATATCCAAGAATAGATTAAAATAAATTCTTTGAGTGATTGAGATAAAATCCTTTTCGTTTCAGATGAAAAACCTGTTTCTCCTGTATAGATTTTATTTAAACTCTTACAGTACTCCAAGGTATCTTGAAATGATGAGCTAGACTGTTGTTTTCTTTCTAATTCACTTATGTGTTCATCTGTATAGATTATAACTTGGTTATAAAACGATTCGATATTTTCATGAGCATCTTGAAGTATATTTACAAGTTCTACTGGATTTAATTGTTTTATTGCATGTGATAACTCATCAATAATCTCATAATTAAATATTGATCTGAATGCTGTTAATAAAGGCTCATAAATAAGCTCTAATTTTGCTTCCTCTATATCTGGGACACCATGACCAAAAAGAAAGTCATTTAGATGACTATAGTGTTTCCATTCATTGTCAGTAACTTCTCGAATGTTCGTTAGTGCCATGGACTGGTATCCATCAAGAATTACATGAAAACCGTGTTCATAAATTTCCGATGAACGTCTGATATATTCAAGGCTAGAAAATTGATCTCGAAAAATCCAATATTTATTAGAATCATTAGAGAGCAGTAATCCTTCCCCAAGTAAATTCTGGTTTAAAAGTTCTGTACTTTTATCTAATTTTGCTGAAGAAGTTTTAATCCAACCTGCTGTTCCATTCATATTATTGTTATAAATTATGAGAGCTCTTTCACTTCCTGACCCGTTAGAATAGCAAAAAACGTCTTCATCAACGTATCCCTTTGTAGTATACAAATCGTAAAGATAAAAATTCTCTACATCCGAGAATAAATAGCGATTCTTAACTAATGGGAAGATAACTCTTTCATGCTGTTGGAGTAAGCCCCAATCAACTTCTTCCTCCCAATATGCCCTACGATATTCCATCCCATATTTTTCTGCGAATCCTTCAACCTGTCCATGCCCAAACATTGGTAATCCAGGTAGAGTAACTAATAAAAGACAGATCCCAAAGTATTTTTCCCCTTTTCCAAATTGCTTGGCTGCAGTTTCTTCATCAGGATTATTCATGAAATTTACAAATCGTTTCAAGATTTGAGGGTCATATTCTAAGGTATTTTTAATAACAGACCGGTATTTTGCGTTGTCTTCGTCTCTAATCATATTCATGAACGCAGAATTATAAACCCTGTGCATACCCAAGGTTCTAACAAAAAATCCTTCTAATAACCAGAAGGCCTCTGCTAACAACAATGTATCAGGCATTTCTTGATTAATTCGATCTACTACCTCTCTCCAGAATTCCTGAGGTATTGCTGCCTGAAATTCTTGCGGTGTTAATCCCATTCCTGCTCGACTGGGTATGTCCCCTCCGCTTCCAGGAGGGGGAAACCATAAGCGTTGAAAATGTTTCTTTGTGAGCGTCATTGCTGCATCAAAGCGAATAATTGGGAATTTACGGGCTACATGTAGGATGGTTTGGATAACAACCTCGCGAACTTCAGGTAAAAGGTAATTTAATTGAGCAGTATCATTCCATGGCATACTTGTACCATCATTCCCATGATAAATATACTTTGTTTCATTAGTCCGAAAATCAACCCGCTTGAAGGTTACTGCTGCATCAGTTTGTGAAAAATAGTGATCTTCGAGATAAATTCCAATATTCGGGTCTCCAGATAAACTTTCTCCAGAATATGAATAACTAGGAAAAGGGGGAAAATCTAAGGATACATACCAATTAGGATGTTCTCGTACCCATTTTGAATCAATACCCGTATGATTAGGTACCATATCGGACGCTAAGCGAATACTTTTGCTTTTTGCTCGTTCTTCCAAGATATAATAAGCTTTTTCCCCTCCTAAATCACTAGCAATAACGTAATCGAATAAACTATAGGCTGAAGCTTCTGCTTCAGGATTTCCACACCAATGCTTGACTGTTTTAGATGCTGGACTTCTTTCCCAAAGTCCAATTAGCCAAAGAGAGTTGAACCCCCAATTTACTAGTTGATCGAGTTCTTCCTCAGGGATTTGGTCAAGATGACGGATTTCTCTATCGTATTTCTTTGATAGTTGGTCTAACCAAACATATGTGGTTTTTGCCATCATAACTACATTTGGCATCCAATCTTTATCAGGAGTATACCTTTCCTCAAGTCCCTCTCCATAATCTAGTACTTGAGCTTCACCAGGTCCAAAACCTCGCATCTTTTCTTCTTCAGCAAATAAGTCTAAGGCATATAAAAGTCGGTAGTAGGTTGTAGGATCTAGAAAGGATCCCCATTCTTTCGTCATATACTCTAGTTGGTCTTTAATTGAATATGGATTTTCTGAAACTGGTTTTTGTAAGAGTTGAATAAGAGGTAGATTCTCTGGGCCAAATGAAATTTGTTGGCCAAAATATTCGTTGATTTTCTCGATCGTCATACTATAACTGGGAGTTTTCTCAAGATACGTGTCATCAAAGAATTCAAGGTGTTTTGAAAATGATGGATTATGATTGCTTAACCAAACATGTACTATCTCTTCTAGAACGATTTCTTGATTAGCCTTACCGTTTGTTGTTCCCTCAAGATAGGTATCAACATCTACATTTCCTGAAAAAACATTTGGATGAGGAAATTCATCTAAGAATGATTTCATAACCTCTCTAAGTTCAGATTCACCTAATTCAGTGGATAGTTCTGTTAAGAGGTTTCCATAAAGTTCAGATCCAATCTCTTCCTCAAATTGATTGAAAATTTTATGAGAAATCTCATTTATTAATCCAATACCGTTAATCTCTGAGGCACGGACAGCAAGTTCTGGAAAATTTAGTAAATCTCTTTTTCCATTTATGGACTCCACGAATAAACGAACTAGATAGACTTCTGGAAATGTGATATAACCTTCCTGAGTGTTAAAAAATTCCTTTGACAAATTATACTTGTTGTGCGCTTTTAGAGATAATCTCATACTGAAAATCAACTTCTGAAATGAACTGACTGATAAAGCTCAAATTACCCAAGAAATTTTAATATTCTCTAAGTTATTCGATGGATCAGAGATTAACGTAGGGTTTTAACAACATGCATAAATTCATGAACGCGTTCTCTATCGACGTTTTTCCATGTGTCTCCATCGAATTTTAAGCTAGTTCCAACAATAACTCCATCAGCTATTTCTAATTGTTTTAGAATGTTTTCCTTTTTTGCACCTGTATTTACTATCACAGCTGCCCCGAGTGAATTTTCCTGAACTATTTTTAGTTCTTCTAGCTTTGCTTCCATACCGGTCATTGGTCCAGAAACACACAAAGCATCAGCAATACCCACAAAAACGGCACCTTTTGCAATGAGATTTAAGGATCGTCTATCCAGAGGGTGAGCAAATTCAGCGTTTACTATACTAAAGATTTTCACATCACAGGCTTCAATTGCTTTCTTATATCTGAGCGCCTCCGCTCCTGGTGCACTGAAAAAACCCATGTCTCCTGCGAATGCACCAGTAAACACTCCTCTGACAAACTTCGCCTGAGTAGCTTTAGCAACTGACATAGCGGAAATAGGATCCCACATGATGTCAACTCCAAAGGGAATGTCAATATCTGGTTTTAATTCTCCAATGGCCGCTGACATAGCTGCAACTATAACAGGGTCCACACCATTTGCATAAGGTCTATCCCCTTCATTACAGAACAAAAGCCCATCTATCCCTCCCTCTTGAAGTGCATAAATATCTTGTCTTGCACTTGATGTAATATGTTCCATTCCACCTTCATCATCGTATTCAGGGGTGTGAGGAAGTGGGGGAAAATGAACCATTCCAATTATCGGTTTTGTAACATTGAATATCTCATCTAAGCATGTCATAGTAAAACCCAACCTGTCTAAACAGTTATTTTATAAATTATGAAGGAAAATTAATTTGAATTCTACATTAAATTCGTATCTGGTAATTGTTTTTCTACTAAAGAGTTTTTCTTATAAATTTTGACTAACATAGTTAGTGAGAATAATATCTTTTAGGGAGAAAATTACATATCTTCGTTTAGGAGCTAAAACAATCAAGAGATGAATTATAATGACAGGTATAAAATTTCATACAGAGTATATCAAAGTGAGGACAAATCAAGCAGGGGAATATTATGATATCACGGATGATATAATCAAGTTTGTAAAATCCTGTAAAGTTAAGAAAGGATTGTTAATGGCCTATAGTTTACATACAACGACTGGACTAACAGTCAATGAGGGATCTGATCCTGGTGTAGGTAAAGATGTTTCTGAGGTACTATGGGAGTTAATCCCTGAATCAAGAAAATGGAATCATACCGAAGAATCTCCTTTAGACTCTGCTGCACATGTGAAATCACAAATTATTGGAAACTCAATATTTTTAGGAGTGGATGAATGGATGCCGGTGCTAGGAACCTGGCAAAGAGTTTACTTCATTGAATATATCGAAGCGCGAGAAAGACAAGTATTTTTGGTTTTACTCGGATGATTGGGTACAAGAATTCACCAACATATTATTCTAATTTTTAATTACTGAATTTTAATAAGAATGCCTAAGTTTTGGTAGGATTAAGACAAAGCTGGACAGAGTGAATTATACTACAAGTATTTAACCACTCATATACTCTTGGAGAAAATATGAAATTCTATCTTTTGTTGGGGATAAAATTTGGATATACATGTTTCACGATCAAACTTTACAAGTAAAAAAGAGCTTATTCATGAATTGGTAACATCTCTCTCTCAAAAAGGGTATGTTAAATCATCATATGAAGAAGCAATCTACAAACGAGAATTAGAGTTCCCTACTGGACTCATACTGGATGGAGCATTTAATGTAGCAATTCCTCATGCAGAAACTGAGCATGTATTAAAGCCAGCAATCCATCTTGCAATATTGAATTCAGAGATTTTATGGGAAAATATGGAAGACCCAGATGAAGTAATTCCAGTTCATCTTGTCTTTCTATTATGTATTAAAAAACCTGAACTGGTAGTTCCTAATTTAAAAGCATTAACAGATAACGTTTTCAGTAAACCAGATATAGTTTCATTTTTAAAGACAGAAAATGATGAGGAAAAAATTA
Organism: Candidatus Hodarchaeota archaeon; assembly: GCA_016839815.1. Classification (GTDB taxonomy): domain Archaea; phylum Asgardarchaeota; class Heimdallarchaeia; order Hodarchaeales; family Hodarchaeaceae; genus Hodarchaeum. The sequence continues at coordinate 28,018 of JAEOTM010000170.1, read as the reverse complement.
AAGAACAACTAAAGACCTTAATAACTGTTAATGGTCAGTAGCTAAAGTCATGGGTGATAAAAATGGATAAAGTACAATTTACTGCAATCCTTCAAAATCGTGTGGGATTACATGCAAGACCTGCTGCGTTGTTTGTCCGTACAGCTAAAAAATACGAAGCAACAATACTAGTGGAGAAGGAAGGTAACAAAGCGGATGCAAAAAAGATACTAGGAGTTTTAGGACTCGGAGCGGAGAAAGGTGATTCTGTCACGGTATATTTAGAAGGATCTGACGCGCAAGAAGCAAAAAATGTCTTACAAAATATGATTGAAAACAAATTTGGAGAAGAGTAAAATTTGTTTAAACCATTAAATAATCGGTGAGGGTACAATGCAAACGATTGAGGGTATCCCTGCTTCAACTGGAATAGCCATAGGGAAAGTTTTTCTCTATGAAAAAAATACTGAATATAATGGTTTAATGGAGAAATTAAACCATTTAACAGTCGAAGAAGCAAAGAATAAATTCAATCGTGGAATTAATGATGCGATTAAGCATTTAGAACAAATCAGGGAGATAACAGAGAAAGAAGTAGGATTTGATGAAGCGGGGATATTCGATGCGCAAATGTTGATTCTAGAGGATGATGACTTTCAAACAGCTGTTGTGAATGAAATCACAAATGGTGTAAAACTATTAGATGCAATTTGGGGAGTTATTGATTACTATGTGGGTAAATTTAAACTTATGGAGAACAGCTATTTCCAAGAACGAGCTGCTGATATTAGAGACGTCGGAAATCAATTAATAAATGCGTTGATTGGCAAAAAAACCTCAGCCCTTGCTGAATTAACTGAGAAAGTCATCATTGTAGCAAAAGAGCTTTCTCCTTCTGAAACTGCTGAAATGAGAAAAAACATGGTGATTGGATTTGCTACAGATCTAGGTGGATCTGCTTCTCATGTGGCTATTATTGCAAGAGCGCTTAATATTCCAGCTGTTGTAGGATCAAGTAAAATTAGTACTACAGTATCTCAAGATGACGTGGTAATATTAGATGGTATTAAAGGGAAAATTATAATAAATCCACCTCGAGATATTCTGGTTAGTTATGATGAAATGAGAAAACGGATGCTTTTAGAACAACAAGAAGTTCAAAAGTATGCTAAAATTGATGTGTCAACAATCGATGGGAAAAAAATTGGTATTTTAGCAAATATTGGAGCTATGGAGGAATTAGAACCAGCTTTACAGAATGGAGCAGAGGGGGTTGGCCTTCTTCGAACAGAGTTTCTCTATCTCCAAAAACGCATATTACCTGAAGAAGAAGATTTATTTCGAATATTTAAAAAAATTTTAGTCGCAATGGACGAAAAACCAGTTATTTTCCGAACTTTAGATGTGGGAGGGGATAAAGAGATTCCTAGTCTACAGATGCAAAAGGAAACAAATCCTTTTCTCGGTTTAAGGGGAAGTAGGTTTATCTCTGATGTAAAATTAAGGAATATTATACTAGTCCAAATTAGAGCAGCGTTAAAGGCCTCATTATATGGAAAAGTAAAAATTATGTTCCCTATGGTATCTACCGTAGAGGAAATCATTGAACTTTCCTCAATGGTTGCTGAATGTAAGCTACAGGTCGAAAGAGAAGGTTTTCAGGTCTCAGATTCTGTAGAAGTAGGAGTCATGGTGGAAGTACCTTCAATCGCAATTTGTGTCGAAAATTTTGCTCCTTATGTGGATTTTTTTAGTATAGGGACAAATGACTTGACTCAGTATGTTTTAGCGTCAGATAGAACAAATGAAACTGTAGCAAATATTTATGACCATTTCCATCCAGCAGTCTTCAATCTAATAAAACAAGTCATCCATGGTGCACATAAACATGGTAAATGGGTTGGGATATGTGGAGAATTAGCTAGTGAGGTATTAGCACTTCCCGTACTGGTTGGTTTAGAAATAGATGAACTAAGTATGAATTCTAAGACAATTCCTCTGATAAAGAAAAGAATAACAAAACTTTCGTTTGATAAATGTAAGACTGAGTGTCAAAAAATATTAAAACTGGCAACAGCAAAAGAGATAAGAGATTATCTAGCAGAAAATTCAATTTTATAAATTGATCCAAGTTCTTTTAATCAGATTAACTGATGAGTTCGAAAAGGGCTATTTCTATACTTATGATTGCCCTTTTTCTTCTTCTGCTTTTTCTTTGAAATATTTCCTCCAAGAGATCGCTTCTAACTCTTCAGCTTTCTGCGAAGCTTCCCAGAGTTTATTAAATCGGGAGATTATTTTATCTCTTTCATCACTTGAAGTTATTTTGGTTAAATTCAGTTCGTCTTGAAAGTCTAGTTCTTCTAGATGATGAGAAGATACCCATATTCGATTATCATCAAGAATAATGTAACTCCTCTTAATCTGCTCTGGTTTCGATCTACGAACCAGTATGTCAATTCCTTGCATTCTCCAATCCGCACATCGTTTTAAATAAGCCTTCAAATCTCCAGCAATCTGACTAACAATTAATTTCACTGCAGGTTTACCTCCACGATATCCAGCTAAACCATCAAAAAATGAAAGCCGTCCCATATACGTCATGAGTTTAGCCTCTTTTGTATCGATTAGTAAGGCGTGAGATAACGAATATGCCATGTGATAATTTGAACCTGACGATCCAACAAGGCGTAAACCAGCATAATCATTATTATTCAATTTTATTGGATAATTCTTGGGAGTAAAACTTCTTTCAATTGCAAGAGGAGTGAGTTCTTTAATCAAATCTACAATTATAGGACTAAATTTCTTTAAATGTTCCTCATTCTCTGTTCGGTACTCCCAACATTTTCTTCTATAATCATATGTTACTAAGCCTGAAACAATTAGAAGAGATAGGACAGTTAATGTAAATAGGGGATTATACAACAATTGATTTGATACTTCATATGCAAATGATTTGCTTGCCGCGGAAAGTATGAAAAAGACATACACCAGTGTGATCGCAATTGTCAGTTTTTGAAGTGGTTGGTAAACCTTCAATAATAGAGGGAACCGAGGATATTTTTTTAGCGATTGAGTAATTTTTATTGCTTCATTTGTCTGTTTTGGAAATAATTTCTCACCAACAGATGAAATAGCCTCAATTTCCTCTTCAATTGGTTGACGAGTCCTCCATCTGTCAAGTAACAGAATATACTTTATGATATTCTCATGTTTCTTTGTCTGTCCTTCCATTTCTGTTTCAACTGCCTGATATCTTGAGATAAATAGTGATTAGGAATCCAACTGATCGATTTTTTCAAGAATTTGGATGTATAATAGTTCTTATGCTTCTCAGTTCACTAATTTCTTTAAATCCTTCTTCTATCTCATCTAATGAACGAACCTTTGATGTCAGTTTATCGACATTTATTCTATTATTAGCAATTAAATGCCCCGCTTTGTAGTAATCCATCATTGAACCGTATCCAAACGATCCAGTAAGAACTATTTCCTTATAATGAAGATCACGTGGGTTTATTTCGATATTTTGACCTTTGGGGAAACCTGCAAACGCAATAAATCTTCCATGAGGGGCTAATAGATGGATTCCTTGTTCTGCTGCAGTAATATTCCCAGTAGTATCAAAAACAACGTTCACACCATCATCTGTATTCTTTTCAATATATTTCCGGATATTCTCATTCTTTAAATTCAATATCTCGTCTGCGCCTAACTTTTTTGCTAAACTTAACCGTCCATCTGAAAGACCTGTTACTATTATACGATCAGCACCAACCTCTGTTGCTAGTTGGACATGTAATAATCCAATCCTTCCCTCACCAAGGATTACTACAGTATCTGTTGGTTCTACTTGCGCTTGCTCAAAACTTCGGATGACACAGGCAAATGGTTCTATATAAGTTGCTTGATCATCAGTTATGGAGTTTTCTAATTTGATTAAATTCCATGCTGGGATCTTAACATATTGAGCAAAAGCCCCATTAATCGGAAGAATTTCTTCCGTTCCATATCCAACTACCGATAAATCGGTGCATAGATTGAATTTCGATTGTAAACAGTATTTACATTTAAAACAAGGGAGATCAGGATTGGCACTGACTCTCTCTCCGATTTTATAACCTTTTACTGATGGACCTATATTAACAATCGAACCCGAGAACTCATGGCCAAGAATAATTGGAAATTTGCACGTAGAAACACCGGTGTACTTTTTTACATCGGTTGCACAAATTCCAACAGAGTTGACTTTAATAAGGACCTCATTGCTCTTGATTGATGGTATGGCTACTGATTCTATTCTTACATCCGTCGCGCCATACATCAGAGCAGCTTGCATAGTAGAAGACATTATACAACCCACTTCTCCAAGAATAACTCATTTTCCTACAGCTTTCATCCATAATAACGTACGTGCAGTTGTTTCTAGGGATTCCAAGGCATAAAATGTTTGGAGTAAGTTCTTCCCTGCTACCAAAACACCATGCTTTTCTAAGAGACAAGCAATTGCTGGAGTATTTGCAGGGGGAGAGAGATGGGATTCGACAGATTTTAGGGCTTTAGCAACACTTTCAGCAAGTTCCTGTGTTCCAGGTTCTTCATAAGGAGCAACTGGAACGAGGCCTAATTCCTCCTCTGCAAAGGTAGTAGCGGGTTCAATTGATTCTCCCATTGTTGCAAAAACTAGTGTATAAGGTGAATGTGCATGGATAACCGCATTGATTTCATCCAGATCTCTATACACAGCAAGATGCATAGGTGTTTCACTAGACGGACGGTTTCCTTTTGGCCCTTTGAGAACCTCTCCTGCACTATTAATGATAATAAAGTCTTGGGCTTTTAAATCTCCAAAACAGAAATCAGCAGGTTTAATCAGGAATTCATCCTCACTTAATCGTACACTTACATTTCCACCGGTACTATATGTTAATCCTTTTTCATATATTTGTCTGCATATTTTTGCCATTTCACGCTTTTTCTGGGTAAGAATTTGTGTTTTATTCACGATTTAATCCACCTAAAGATCTAGAGGTCATTATGCTTTAGTTTTACAATAATAATTTGCATTCTTTTTTATTCTAGGTAATTTATATACAAAACTAACAGAAATCCAATAAACGAGTTCAGAAACTATTCTTTTTTCATATAATACTCTTTAACTTCATTCACCCTTTAAGATTTCTAGAATATTTTGGTCTAATATATCTTTTTTCATACCAGTAAGATAAGGAATTCCATTTAGGATGGGGACGCCATTAATCTCTCTTTTCTCCCCTGTAACCTGTTCTCCACTGACTTTGGTAGTAGATACTACTAGATCGTATTTTTGATAGTTCACTTTTCCTTTTACCTCAAATGATTTACATTGAGTGATTTTTACCTTTATTTTGTTTGCTCTCGATAAATCTTTGATTTTTGATGCAACAACCGTTGCAGTAGCAATAGAGGTACCACAAGCAACTAGAATTTGTTTGAATGAAATTTTTATCACCTTAACCTACAATTTTAGAACAAATTACAACTGAGGCTTATAAATTTTCAGCAACATAAAAAGCTGTTATTGTCAGAAATTTCCTGAAAAAAAAAGAGGGGGGAAGGAATTTTACTCGTAGTCGTGTAAAATCCTATATGGTGCCTGCAGCGGCATCGATATTTAGTTTCTCCTCTGCAATTTTCGTTGGTTCATCACGTAGATAGTACCAAAGTAGTATGTAACCAACCCACCACAGTACATCTATCGCAAACCAAATCCAATATCCGTCTTCGAAGAGTACGGTCCAAGCTTCCATGGTAAAGAACGGGAAGATTAGCAGAATTAACATCCAATGGACTGCATTACTACCAGCATCTAGAGAAGTGATAGTTATATCAGTTCCAAAGATCGATTGAACATCTGCAAGTCCGAACTCGAAACCTTGGGCAATAGCTTGAGCTCCTGCTGCTGTCATTAGCGGAGCCATGATTCCCGCAGTATACAGGATCATTATTAGTTGGATTGTACCAGATATTGTACCACGGATAATATTTCCTTTTGAAGGCATAACAGCTAAGACTGAGTAGAAAACCATACCTGCTAAGTCAACATAAGGTAATACTACCATCCCAAATGGAGCGGGAAGAGCACTAAAGAGCAGAGAAAGGAAAATTGCTATCGGAATCATAAGTAGAGCCACAGCGATAACAGCTGGATAACCAATTATGATTGCCATATCCATTCCGATGATGAATTCCCGACCGGGATATCTTTTCGTTATATAGTCCCGAATACCTTCTGAAAGGGGTATAAGTCCTTCCATCAATACTGCGACCATTTTGGGGATTAAATACATTACTGCTGCAGAAACCATTGCCACGTTGGCAATTGTTCCTAAAGTATCCCAGAATGAGGCACTAAGGAGGGGTGTTAATCCTTCGTAATACCCAAGAGTACCGATTACAAAACCAATGACTAGTCCTAGAAAGATAGGTTCTCCAATGAGACCTAATTTTTCTTGAACAGAGTCAGGATCAGCTTTTGCGGTGCCAATAACTGGGATTTTTTTGAGAACTTTGTCAATAGCAAATGCATATGGAGCCATCATTGCATTCCCATGTGGTAGTGAAATTCCTGGTAAATTGAAATTTTCAGGATCAGCCATACAGGGAGCAATCCAATCAGAAATCTTAAATGCCATGATTGCGTGAATAGCAGCGAAGATCATAGCAATGATGTAGGCTAATTCAGGACCTAAATAGTCGTCTGGAGATAGCACAACATAGGTGAGGGCTGCAGTAAAACCGAAAGCCCAGTAGTTCCAAAGATCGATATCTAAAGTTAAAGTTCCCAGTCTGAATGTCTGTCCACGGAAATTAAACGATCTAGATCCGAGTGCCAACATTACAAGGTTTACTAAGAAACATACTATAATAACACCAAATGCTGTTGGCATGGCCCAAGTGATACTACTTGCTAGACCCCAGCCTACATCAATTACCGTAAGGTCACTATTTGTATTTTGTACAAAAGCGGCAGCTGCGGGACCAATTGTACCACCAAAGACATCAAAGGCAAACGTGAAGATACCGATAAATCCAATGCCTATTAGGATACCAGATCGAATCGATCTAGATAATCCCTGTCTAAAGATCAGTCCTAAGATAATAATGATAATAGGCATGAAAATAACAGGACCACCGTCGAATAAGAAATCAATTGGGGGCTGTAAATACTCATTTATTGTATCGAAAAATGTGTCTTGCATTATTGCCAAATTTATTCACCGATTGAATATTTCTCAATAGTCGAGCGAAATTTGAGAGTTTATATTCTCAAATCACAAGTCTCGATTTAGCAAAATACTCATATATAAGGGTATCTATTTCAAATGTAAAATAAAGGTTAGAATGAGCCTGATCTCTTATGAAAATGTCTGAGAAAAGAAATATCGATGTTTTGTCGGGAGAAACCCGAATATCAAAGTGATATTTGATTCTAAAAGAAGTAATGAAATAATGACTTTTTCCACTTATAAAATTATTGCTGCTTATTCTATGTTAGTCTCTCAGATAGTATAAATTCTATGAGAATCCCCCTTCTTTCATAAGTTGTATAGATGAGCTTGAGGCGATTCTACTTGCACCATGTTCAATTAACACTATAGCATCTTCAAAATGACGAATTCCCCCTGCCGCCTTAACTTTGATCCTATCTCCTACAGCAGCGTACATGAGTTTTATATCATGAATTGTCGCCCCTGCGGGGGCATATCCTGTACTTGTCTTAACAAATGCCGCACCAGCATCAGCTACTACAACTGATGCCTTTTTCTTCAATTCATCAGTTAGATATGCTGTTTCAATAATTACTTTTACTTCTCTTTCTTTTGCAGCCTTTACTACTCCCTCTATATCCTTCTTCACAAAATCCCATTTTTCTTCCCTAATTGCACCTATATTAGCAACCATATCAATTTCTGTAGCTCCTTTTTTCACACATTTTTCTGTTATTAGAGCTTTAAGTTCAGGAGATATCGCTCCAAAAGGAAAAGCTATACAAGGATTAACATGAATATCTTCTCCCCTTAGTTCTCTTGCAGCAATCTCTGTATACACGGGATTCACAGAAAGTGCAGCAAATTTCCATACTAATGCTTCATCTGCCATTCTAATGATATCTTTTTCTCCAAAAAGCGGTTTTAGTGCTGAATGGTCAATATATTTAGCGAATTCATCTTTAGTAAATTTCATTTATCTCATCATTTTATCATTTTCTATACCAGCGGAGTACTTTCCCCACAGCATCCACAATGGAGTCCAGATCAGGTTGAGTTAACCTAGTTCCGCATCCTGTTAACCATAATGCCCGATCAGAGTATGTAGCAGCTTCAGGACACATCTGAGTATAATCAATATTACTCGGCCCAGAATAGTAATGACAATCCCATGGACATTTTGTCTTTCCATAGACTTGTTTTTCTGCATATAATGGTTGTAAATTATCAGGATATACAGGTGCGGCTGCACCTATCCCTTCTGCCTGAATACTCTTTAAAATATCATCTCGTGAAGCAGAGAAGGAATTCAAATCAAGTAACACAGTAAATTTCCACCATACTCCCCGTCCCCAAGATGGCTCTGTTGGTAAATTTAACCCTTGTATTTCTAATGCCCTTAATTGTTTCCGAAGGTATTCTGCATTCGCTCGTCGCTTTTTGATTATTTCCTCTGTTCGTTTTACTTGTGCCACTCCAAGTGCCCCCATCATCTCGGTCATCCTGTAATTATATCCCAAACCATCAAAATAATCTCCTTTCCCAGGAACTTTGGCGAAGCTAGCATAATGACCTGCAACTCGGGCCAATTCATCATCATCAGTAACAAGAAATCCCCCTTCCCCAGTTGTGATAATCTTATTCCACACGGTTGAGAAGCTTCCAAAAGCTCCGAATAGCCCAACTTTCTTCCCTTTATAGGTGGCACCCAAAGCTTCAGCAGCATCTTCAACAATAGGAATTCCTTTTTCCTCTCCTAATTCAAGAAGTGGATCAAGATCTGCAGGTAATCCCCATGGGTGTACTACACAGATGGCTTTAGTCCTTGGAGTAATTTTTTTCTTAACATCCTCTACATCAATATAACCATAATCAGGATTAACGTCAGCGTAGATCGGGATGGCGTTTTGGTATAAGCTTGGAGTACCTGATGAAATCCAACCAAGGGGAGAACAAATGACTTCATCTCCTGGACCTACACCCAAGGCAATCAAAGCTAAATGAATTGTAGATGTTCCGTTATTTGCCATGACAATATTTTTACTACCGAGGTACTCTTTAGCTAATTTTCCGAATTGATTAGCCCATGTTCCATGCGTCTGTACCAAATCACGTGATTTTAAAACCTCGAGAACATTATTAGCTTCTTCCTCACCTATGTCGACATCGAATAGAGGTAAAATGGTTTCTCTTGTAGGTTTTCCACCAAGAATAGCTGGTTTTTCCACTTGAATCCTTACCCAAATATCTTAGATTTGACTAAAATGAGGTAAAGAAAGCATTTAGTAGTTATGGCAACAAAATAACTGTTTATTTTGTTCAATTTTTTTTAACCCGCAAAATGCAGAAATACTCACCATTTCTTTCATATTCTTCTTTAACTGATATCTACGTTTCAGTACTACGAAAAACAAGAAAATTAAGAAAGCTCTGAATCCAAGTACTGTTTAGCATCATATTCATGTAATGCGTTAAACCCTCGTGTCACAATATCCGTAAGATAACATACTTGGTCTGCCTGTTCAAGTAAACTTGACATTAATCGAGCTAAAAACCAAGTAGGTTCATCAGCTGCCTCCTCTGAAATAATTGCGAGTAAAGGTTGGACTTGATATTTTTTATTCCTCACCTCTTCCACCGTAACCGCGGCTTTCTCTGTATCCTTATTTAGGAAAGCCTCAATAGCGGTATCTAGTAGTTCAATAAGTTTTTCAGCGATTTCCTTTACCATAGATTCTGTTTCAACCGTTAAGAATGATTTTTGGAACTTACCTATTCGTTCTGCGAGCTCTTTGCACGAACGACCTAAAACCTCACCTTGATATGCCACTATCTGATAGTTTAATCCTTCAAAGGGATATAGACTCTCGTTTATTTCTTCCAGTGGATCCTCAAACGATTTCTGAAGCAAACGAACGATAAAGTAGTATACTCTATCAATTTCGGAATATCGTTTGACAATTTTATCTTTCTTGTCGTCATTCCCAGAAAAAATTGCACTTATCGCATCATCCAACATACTGAAAGAGAGTGCATAAATTTTTCGAACTAGAGTCTGCAGGTCAAGCACTGACGTGGCAATAAATTGAATTTCAAGCTGATTTGGAGATTCACGTATAATTTCCAATCCAACTTGATGTCTTATTTCCTCTCGAATCTTATCTGGATCTTTAATCTTTTTTCCTTCGCTCGGATAAACCACCATTGTGTCAAAACCCGTGATATACCGACTTAGTAGTTCTAATTCGATAGTTTCGGATTCAGGTATAGTAGTGGTCTTTTTTGGAACTAAACGGGGATTTCGTGGATAAAGAAGTAAATAAGTTTCATTTTCAATCCGTATACCAATTTCATCCTTAGCTTCTAACCCATTTCGTTCAATCCATTCTCTTGGAAGACTCACGAGGTATGTTCTTGCCCCTGTAAGTTGAAGTGAGCGTGTGATATCTTTTCCCATTTATATTCAAAACCTAATGAATGTTACTGATTTTTACATATAGAAGAAATATAAACTTTCTTCCTCTCTTATTTTAAAATTTCTCCCAAGGTTAGTAATAGATCTCTAAGAATTATGAGCGCAAAAAGCAATAGAACTAGAGCTGTACCCTTAGTAATACGGGAGAAGAATTTTGGATTTGGATGCTTTCCAATAATGGTTAAAGTTGTACTAAACGCAAATAACCAAAGAAATATTCCTGAGAGGAACATCAACACAATAATCAACCGGGAAATGGGATCTGGTAAGCTTAAATCACTAAATAAAATAATAGTTCCAAACGATGCCCACCAGAGATAAGACCAGGGAGAAGTAATTACAATAGATAATCCAGTAACGTACTTCTTTACTGCTGAATGAATACTAATTTCTTTTAGTCTTTCTACAGGAGGAAGTTCTCCATCAATACCGGAAACCACTCCAATAGGCCTTTTAGCTAATGTAGAAAGGCCTAAGAAGCTTAAAATTATCAGGTTTAAAGTAAATAGCAACAACTTTATCCAAGAATTGCTGAAAACAGATTCCATTATCTCCCCACCAAGCGTTACTGCGGAGAGAGCTACGATAAAGTCTCCCGTCATAGCCCCAATTCCAATTAGTAAAGCAGAAATCCATGCAGCTTTACGAGTGAATTCTGGATTTAGCGCGTTTTTAAGAAGCTCTAGGTTAATTGGGCCTAAAGGAGCCGCAAGAGTTATCCCTAGAAACGCGGTAATTATCCAAACGCCAAAAATTTCAAATAAATTCACTTATTTCGGTTCCTCTAATCGCTGGATGACCTTGAATTACTGAATATTAATGATTGTTTTTAATCTGGCAATTATAAATGATGATAAATAAAATGCATCAGTAATATATTAGCAAAAATTAATATAATCAACTACATAAATTTGCAAGCAGGAAAACACACTCTACGAGGACAAACAATATGGATCTTACTCTTGATATTCTTGCCTTGGGGATTTTTGTTATTTGTATACTTATTTATAGTATATTGATAATTTACGGACTTAAACATCCAACTATATCAAGAAAAGGATCATTAAATCTGATTTATGAGCAGTATGTCGATGAAAGAGTCAACGATTCTCCTTTGGTTGCAGTACAAGCTTCACGGAATGTGATCATGGCAAATACTGCGTTTATATCAGCTTTATTGGTACTGTTAGGAATTTTACTCGCTTTCTATCCTGATATTTTTGCGGAGGGGGCAATAAGTGGAAGTAATCTCTCCATTGGGTATTTACAGCTGGTTGTAATGGTAATTGTTATCCTATTTTGCCTTTTTAATTTTGTTTTGGCTATTAGAATGCATGTAAGATTTACATTATTAATTTCATCTCATCCAGATAAAATTAATATTTGTGGAATAAATGGTCTCCGATTTACAAAAAACACGATCATTAGTGCTCAGAACCACTGGTCTTTTGGACTTCGAGGGTTATTCTACTTGATAGCAGTGATGGGTTGGTTAGCAGATGCAATATTATTCCTTATTGGTGCAGTTGGTGTGACAATATACCTAATATTCTTCGAAGATATATTTGATAAAAATCTCTCAGATACTGTGTGTGATGAAGAGAGTACACCAAAAGTAAAGGAATAATCAAAATTTAAAGCTAGTCTTTTCTCTAATTCGAAACGACCTCAGGTTTGGGTGGGAGAATTGGCTTTCTTCCACGTTTAGTAAGAGGTTGGATAATACGACCTAGAAAATCTAGCCCTCCAAGATATATCATAGAAGGGTTTTCAATTAATCGTCTTCTTAAATAAGCGATCGCACATTTCCATTCAATGGTAAAAGGTACATATAATCGAACTGTATAACCTCGTTCTATTAATTCATGTTGGATCCGCTCTCGAGGGACTCCTAGAAGGAATTGGAATTCAGCAACCTCAGGACCTAATCCTCGTTTTTCCACTTCTTCAAGTGCATTGATAATACATTTATGATCATGAGTAGCCACATCAACCTTATGATGATTGTCTAGCAGTAATTTAGTGTACTCAACAATTTTTGCTTTCATTTCACTCTTTTTAGTGTATGCGATGCTTTTATCTTCATTGTACACACCAATGCACATGCGCACACGAGCATCTAGTCCAGATAATCCTAAAACATCATCCTTAGTTCTAAATAATCGACTCTGTAATACCGTTCCGAATTCATAGTTAGGTTTTAGTTTCTTGTAAAGCTCGAGAGTGGCATCAGTATATTTAGAATCTTCCATATCCAATGTAACAGTGATTCCTTCCCCTAATGCGACCTTCAAAATCTCCTCCAAATTCCTTTGACATAATTCTTTATCAATATCCAGGCCTAAACTGGTAGGTTTTATGGAAATGTGTTTGGGAAATGATTCTTCTTTCATCTTCTTCACGAGTGAAAAATAAATTTGGACTATGTTATCAACTTCCTCGCGATTCGTAACCTCCTCACCTAGCATATCAATTGTAGAGGCGATGCTCTGTCGTTCCCACAAATCACGTGCTTTTTTAATGCCACAATCTAATCCTACTCCAGCAACGTATGCTCGAGCAAAAAATTTAACCAAAAATGACGGCATAAGGTTGACTAAGAAAGCTCTCATTGCTAGTTCCCAACAATTTCTTTTGATTTTGCGTTCATCACATGGAGTCTTTTAATCCTATCTACCTAAATATTAGATGGCTATTTTCTAGCTGTTCAGGATAGAACTAGGTTGTGACTAAATCACGTAATTATCGCAAGAATCAATGAATTCCACAAGAATAGAATTTTTGTAAAGTTCTTGATTCTTAATATTGAGAAATCGTTACTTTTTATGTTTCTTTCTTCGTAAACTAGCAACAACCGAAGTGGCTAGCACAAATACAAGAATTGAAACACCAAAAGATAAACCAGATGTCGCTGATGTCTTTTCTTCAATAGTTGAGGTTGTTGGAGTTGAAGAATTTATGATCGTAGTTTGGGTAGAAGTGGTTGTAACAATCAATGAACTGGATTCATCTGTCCCTAGGGATATACTTAATGTTACAATCTGTTTTACCCACCGAGGACTAACTGTAAGAATACTCGCATTATTCTCACCAATAAATACTAATCTAAGAGGACCATCATCATTTGAGACGGGTACATCATTTTCCTCATATGCTAATACAGGTATTACCTTTGTTGCTAGGGTATTGTTGAGTTCATCAAACGCACGTATTCCACCTTCAATTTCATCACGAGTTATTGTAACCGAGTAATCATCGATGGCAACAGCACTGATATTGTAATCGCTATCTCCAGCAAGAGAAGTCAAGAATAGTGGGAGATGGACACCTTTCCATTTAGATGCATCTACAATTGTTCCAGTTGATCTTCGATATCCACCCCAGCCAGAAATAGTTGGTAAATCATCCTTAATCTGCGTTTCAGTAAATGAATCACTAACATCCCCCTCTACAGTCAGCTGCATTACTTTAATATGCCCTGAACTAATCAAAGGTTGAATAGTTGCGATAACCAATAGTAATAGCGTAAAACAAACTGTCGAAAGTACATCTGTCTTAAACTTCATGAGAAAATGAGCAGAATTTCAAATGTTATATATTTACGGTTGAAGTCCTCGTATTGGTAGAAGATCACTCATACTGAAGAACGTGTGTTTTATAGAAATCTACTAAATAATTAGGAATTTCTCTGTCCTTAAATTGACGCGCCAGTCCTTCAGCGAGAGCGGAAGAATATTTTCGACCAATATTGTACTTAATTACGAGTTCACGAGTTATAGTTTTGTCTGAAACTCCACGATTACGTCTTTTCTCAATAAACTCGTTTATTTCTGATAAGGAAGGATAAAGTTTATCCTTTTCAGCATTTAAACGAATGAAAACCTCAGGATTGTTTAAAAAAATCGACTCAATGCATTCTTCTTTAAGTGAAAAAAAATCTCCTTCCATATGAAAGACATCAAACCAATTCTGCTTAATTTTTTCATAATTTTTTGATCCTACAATATCTCCATCAGTAATTGCTAAAGCTCTACTCCGTACAAATTTACTTTTCAACAACTCTATTGATAAGACATACTTCATATTTGTCCAGCCCCCGACCCCAACATAAGAAACACGTACTTTTGGTAGCTCTGAAAAACTCCGACATATTTTATCTTCGAACACTCGAAATACACGAGAATCAGTTCTTCCCTCCACAAATACAACAATATCAGAACCCAATGAATCGGAAGGTCTAATCCCTAAAAGCTTCACAATCTTCTTCATGGATTTACGTCCTCTTATACGTTCTACATTAGTCCATCCATTCTTTAATTCGACAAGATGAGCATGTCCAATTAATAATCGAGAGGAATGAGTGGAAAAAAAGAATTGTCTACTTTTAGCGAATGACTCCAGCTTTCTGGCAAGACCTCGTTCTCCTCGTGGATGTAAAAATAATCCTGGATTATCTAGAATTATAATTTGGTCACTAGTAGGATCTGTGGTCAGTAAACATGCTAATGCAATAAGTCTGACTGTCCCTCCTGAAATCCGCCATAATGGACTTGTAAAACTTCGTTCAATGGTAACATCGATCTGAGGTTTGCCATCTGGTGAAGATCCTCCTTCTTGGAAGACAAAATCCTGATCAATAATTTCTTTAAGAAATTTTTCTATTGAAGATATGGAATGATGGTCTCTTCCCTGAAGAATGTTCAGTAAATTATCACGTAATGTCTCGTATTCTACATCTATGTCGTGAAAACGTCGAATAAAGGTTGAACCAATGGATTCACGTATCATTGGTACGGGGACATTAACCGATTCGTATCTTATAATTTCCTCTGACTCTAGATGAAGTTGCATCGTTTCTGATATAAATTCTAAAAATCCCGGGTTTAGGGTAAGATTAAATTCTAGGGCACGAATTTGAGCTAAGTCAACAATAGAGTTCAAATCATCTAAAAAAATTTCAAAAACGTCAAATGGGTTAATAATTTTATATTTAAACGCAGTTTGGATAAAATTCTGTTTTAAAAATTCATTATCTTTCCAAGGATGCAAACCCCGTTGCTGATCAAGTTGAAAGTTGAATGTCCCATGAATATGGTCTGTATCAAGGTATGATAAGATACTTCGATCAAAATCCTCCGTTATTGAAGTCGTTTCTGCTTGGAATTGCCGTTGCTGGCTAAAGGTTCGAATTTGAGGGTCCCAAAAAACGGAGATTCCATCTAAAATATTCGTTTTCCCAGAATTGTGACCACCAATGAAGCAATTTAAACTTTTAAGATCATCCAAAGTGAGAGAGGTAATACTACGAAAATTTTTCAGATTCACTTTCGAGAGGAACATAGTATCACGAAGAGGGATTAAGATTTATTCAGACTATTTCAACGGGTCTTTATACCACAAAATCATTGCAATATTGTGCTTACACAAATGTATATTCTTCTTTTCACATTAAAAAGTATTACTATAAGGGAGAATACTAGAGTTGTATCTATCACGGACAATATTAAGAATAACTGAGATCTTCACCTCTTGAGGGCAAACTTTTAGGTTGAGATATGAAAAGGGTAATTTACTGATAATTTCAGTAATTAACTGAGAAGGACATTCGATATATGCCATACTTTACTCGAAATGATTATCAGGTGTTTTATGAGACAACTGGTGACGGATCTCCAGTAGTATTTATCCATGGATATTTAGGAAGTTCACGATCACATTGGGGCCGTCAACTTGATGATCCAAAGTTATCAGCTAAATATCATATGATTGCCCCTGATCTTAGGGGTTTTGCAAAGTCTAGTTTAGGAAAGTTTGTTGAGAAAAATCGAACATTGGATATCCTTGAAGATATACATTATTTATTGAATAAAGTCCTCAATCTCAAAGAAAACCCAGTTCTAATAGGATATTCAGTTGGAGCAGCATTATGTATGGAATATTGTATCCGTTATCCTGAAAAGGTCAATGGGTTAGTTTTACTTGGGCCTCGTCCTTTCCTCCACAAGAATACTCGATCTTGGAACTTTTTAGCGAAGGAAAAACGAACAGAGGAAAAGAAAAAATCAGCCAGCTCATTTACTTGGTCTATAGTGAAGCGATTCCAGAAAGCATTTACCTATATGGCGACGGTAATCCAAAAAAGACAGAATAAAGATTACTTGCTACAATTGGAACAAATAGATGCTCCTATCCTAATGATTTATAGCCTCAAAGATACAGTAACCCCACAATTAGTCTTTAACACCATGAAAGATCATCTTCCTAATCACACTCAGTATTACGTTTATGATGGTGATCATGGGTTTGCTAATGAGTGTACAGAAGAGTTTAATTCATTACTACTTAATTTTTTAAGTGAAAAACCAAATTACTAGTAAAAATCGGATTTTTTCTGGCTGGATTCTTCTCTGTGATACCTAGATTAGCTTTTTTTCCTGGAGAGTTTCTAGTAATAACCAAGGATCATCTGTGAAAATTCCATCAACGCCTAATCTGATTAACCATTCCATTGAGGGACGGTCATTAATCGTCCAAACATGAACAGCAATATTACGACTATGAGCATCTGTCACAAAATTCTTTGAGACAATGCGTGTTCCATCATACTGAATGGGAACTTGAAGCGCATAATATTTCGTCTTAAAAAATCGATTTATTCTTACTTTATGTCGGAATATGAAATTCTTGACCTCTTTAGGAGATGCAGCGGTAGGTGCATTAGGAAGAAGATTCCTAAATTTCGCAATTTGATTGTGGTGGAAAGATCCTACAAGAACATTATCTTCTCGCTTGAATTCAGTAATAAGATCCACTAATAGCTGTGGAACTTCAGGTTCAGCATTTTTTATGTCAAGATTAAATCGCATTTCAGGAAATACCTCAAAAGCTTGTCGCAAAGTAACAACACGCCAATTTTTCCCGCGACAAGGGAATGTTTTTCCATTGTCAAGAGTGAAACGATAACCCAAATCAACCCCCTCTTCCAGTTCTCCTAACGTAAAATTGATCAGGGGTCCTGAAGCATTTGTAGTACGATCCAATGTTTCATCATGAAATAAAATGAGTTCCTTATCTTTAGTAATTCTGATATCTGTTTCGATAAAATCAATTTCTAATAAACTGGCATTTTTTAGTGCTAATAAAGAATTTTCGGGAGAGACTGTTTGGTCACCTCGATGTGCCATGACAAGTGGCCGAGTTGGAGAAAGAAATGGGTTAAAATCAAAGGTGGCCATGACTATCCCTTGGTTTTCATCAATTTAAAAACTGACTTAATTAGTCATCAGATCAGTGATTATTGTTTAGGAGAGTTGAATACTTTTCTTGTTCAGTTGTAAAGGCCTGTTTAGTAATGTCCTGATATTGTCCTACATCTACTTCCTTCATTTTCAAGAACAGATCTTCCTGATACTCCTTCCAAGAGGGAAATTCTATTTTTTTAGTATCTGAGATCATTTCATGAGCCCACCAAATTGATTTCTGGTTTTGATTTCTTGTTGCTGGTTGATATGCTTCAAGATTACCAGGTGGAAAAGCTATTGGCTTGTACAGGCTTTTACAGGGATAGGGGGTACCAGTCATCCAATGAATATCTGGTTTGGAAGAAAACAGCTGGGAAACCATAGAAGCAGTACTTCTAAAACCACCATGCATACATATGCCCGATTCACAGCTACGTAATACATGCATCATCGTGAGAGGCGTAATTCCTCCAGCTTCTTTCTGCATCATGATCTGACCTATCCCTTCACGAGAAAATGAACTGGGCTCCCTCCAATGTAACCCGAATGATTTTGCAAAGTCGAAATCAATAGACGACTGGTATAATCCTTTTTCTAGAGCATAATCTACTAATCCATCGGCTGCGAGATCAAACTGTGTTCTAATAGACAAACTGTTTGAAATATTTCTTGTGGATGATTTTACGCGTTCTGCTACCCACCATTTTCCTGCTGTCTCTAAAACCCATGCCTCTGATTGGTCTGCAATAAGATATGAGTTGTGATAATCTAAGGATGAATCGTTTTCTGCACACGGTCCTCCTTGACCATATTCCTCTAATAGTCTAATACTTTCTTTAAGGGCTTGCTCCGCATTTCGAGAACGTTCAAGTGCTAGACGAAGGATATCCATACCAAGAAGAGTTGGAGGGCCAAGAGGTTCACGAGTCCACACAGCTTCATTTCCAATGACTACACCATGCTCATTAACCCCCATCTCTGCTCCAAACATCCACAATGGCTGAGAAAGGAGAACCGCATTAGTATTTTCAACTTGAGGGATTTTTATGTAGGTACATTGTACCTCTGATTCTTTATACTCCTTATGAGGATAATAGGTAATGTTTTGAATTTCAGAATAAGGCCGGTCAGAATTTTTCCCAAAAATAATCGAACCATCTAATGTCGCATCTGATAATGCAATGAAAGTATCACACATCGATAATCAGATATGTCATGAGTTGGTAGTTTGAATAAGTTTTCCTCGGTTTACTGTTTTCCATCTTTCTCAAGACTAAGAGATTCATTCGCAAGCTGCTCCACATGAGAAAAAGAGGTAAATAACCACGCGTATAGCAAGAGTAAAGCGCCAGCTAATGTAAAAAGACCTATAATTGGTACTAATCCAAATACTTCTGCTAAAAAACCTCCTAATAATATTCCCACAGGTGCGGAAGCTTGTGCAATAGTTCTACGGACAGAATAGACTCTTCCTAAGATATCTTTTGGTACAATCTTTGCCCAAATAGTTTCACTCGAAACATTTGCTAAAGGTAATACAAAACCGGTAATAAGTAATCCCCCTCCTAGCACATAATAGTTTCCTAGGGGAGCTAAGATCATAACACTCATTCCAATATAGCCTATGAATAATCCCGAAGCCACTCCTTTTGCATTATTTTCAAATCCTTTCCAGGAACTCATAAGAAGTGAACCGAATAACATGCCAACTTGCTGCATAGATAATACAAATGCTAAATTGGCTTCACTCCCCTGATGAATTTCAGACACTAATATTGGTATCTGAGAAAAAATAGGACCTAAAAAGAAGTTTGCACCCGTAAAAACAGCTAGCAATGCCAAAAGGCCATTTGTGGCACTTATAAAGGTGATACCCTCATTAAATTCCGTTTTAAAAGAAGTTTTCTCTTTAATCTCAAGAGATTTTTGCGTTACACGTGGGATAGTAATAAGAAAAGTGGGGATTACTGCAATTAAGAAAGTAATTACATCCAGCCAAAAAAGATCGCGCATGAGAACGAAACTCAAAGCAAAAGCACCTATGATTGGACCAATTATTTGAATCCCTCCATTTACAAGGAAATTAAGTCCGTTCACACGACTCAAATACTTTTGTGGAACCATAATCGGTAAGAGTGTATCTACTGCAGCCGTATGAAATGCTCCAAAAATTCCAGATATTATACTTACTCCAAAGATAATCAAAATTAAGTCATCATCAGTAAAAAATATGCGTAAATCGATTTCTGGGATGGCTATACCTGCAAAGGCTCCAATAAGTACAAGTGTTAATAATGCTTGAATTAAATCGACAAATATGATAATTTTCTTGCGATCCCAGCGATCAACGAATACTCCAGAGACGGGAGTTGCTATTATAAATGGAGCAAAGGCAAAAAACACAGCTAAGGCAAGAATGAAAGAATTTCCAGTCTTTACTGTAAGATACCAAATAATTCCGAATCTTACAATATTAGATCCAAGAATTGAAACCCATTGCCCAGTTAAGAAAACAAAATAGTGTTTCAAATAATTTTCTAACTCTGAATTTGCAGTGATATCCAAAATTCATCCTCTTTTTTGAGATAAGCTATGTCCTAATAAATGAATTCTATTTAGGTCTACTCGTCTTCTTCTTTGGAAGGTAGGCAATTTAAAAACCTTGTATATAAGTGTTAGATGATATTGGCAATATTATTGTCAAAGCTATGTTAAAAATTAGGTCATCCAATCAAGTCAGATAGGTGAATTTCTCATGACCTTTTCTATAGTTGCTTATGATGAAAATACGGGGGAATTAGGTGTGGCTGTACAAAGTAAATTTATCTGTGTTGGGGCGATTGTTCCATGGGCAAAAGTAGAGGTAGGCGCGATAGCTACCCAAGCCATGGCTAACGTTTCATATGGACCGAGGGGATTGGAGTTGCTAGCTACGGGGCTTGGAGCCAATGATGTAATAAAAAAGTTAATCAGCGAAGATGAGGAAAAAGAACATCGACAAGTCGCAATAATTGATACAAAGGGAGGAGTAGCTACTCATACAGGGAAAGAATGTTTTGAATGGGCTGGCCATATTGTAGGGGATTCCTATAGTGTTCAAGGGAATATTCTCATAAGTGAAGATACTGTGGAAGCGATGGCAAAGGCTTATGAAACAACCAAGGGTGATATCTCTGATAAGTTACTGGCTAGTCTTAGTGCGGGTGGAACAGAAGGAATGGGTGACCGTCGTGGAAAACAATCAGCATCACTTCTTGTAGTACGGGAAGGGGGTAGTTATGGTGGGTATACAGATCGATTAGTCGATATACGCGTTGACGAACATGTAGAACCAATTAAAGAATTGCAAAGAATATTCGAAATATACGATATGATTTTTCTCACAAGAGAAGAGCCAGAAAACCTCCTACAAATAGATGGTGAGATTGAAACAAAGATTAGATCAGTTTTGATTGACTTGGGATATTTAACTACTTCTTCAGGGGAGGAATGGGGGCAACCCGAACAGGATGCTCTTGAAGCTTGGTTTAGTATTAATAATTTTGAGAATAAATGGAATTCAGAGGCGAAAATCTGGAAATCAGTTTATGATTTCATGATGAAAGAAAAGGGTACCCCAGCAATCTCTCTCAATAAGATGTCCGAACTTTAAATGAAGAATATAGAATAATCCGTTTACAATTACGTAATGATCCGTCCACCCTTAGTAGTAACAAGTACAGTATGTTCTGCTTGACTGACTAATCCTCCTGTACGTTCAACTAGTGGTTTGTATCCATGAAATTTATCATCAACTAAGATAGCTCCCAAATCGGCTGGAAAACTAATATTTTCATTATTTAAATAGCGTGCTGCACTGCGAAGGGAGAAAGGAACCTTTCCAAACCGTTGAACTAATTGCTTCCCAATCGGAGATTTTGGTTTTCCTCTTGTGGAAAATATCAATGCTGGTCTTGGAGCATCTTCTACATACCCTGAATTCATTCCTTTTCCATTCGTCGCGAATGGCTCAATGGCTAATATCATTCCCGCCTTTAATTTGGCTCTCTTGGCAAAAGGCATTGATTTCACACTTGGAATCGATAACCCGGTGTGTAAATGTCCTTTTTCAAGCTCATGCCCAGTTAAATTTGCAATTGGCTTGAATCCAAAGGATTCGATAGTGTCTTGAATAGCCACCCCTATCTCATTGACCCGTAATCCAGGTTTAATGATCGAAATTGCTGCATTGAGAGCTTCTTTGGAAGCTTTAATTAAACGGGAGTGTTTACCATCAAGACTAAAGGTACGGGCTGTATCAGAGAGCATCCCATTCACATTGGCACCAATATCAACTTTGACAAGTGCTTTTTTAGCTAAGATGCGTTTTTCATTAATTCCAGCTGAATCATGAGCTGCGTAATGGTCAATAGAAATATTGGGGGGAAAAGCTAGATCGGCTTTTTTTGTTATTAGAGATTCTGTGAGGTCGTATAGCTTAGCAATTTCTAATCCTGGTTTAATTACCTTCTCTACTTGATCTAAGGTTAAATGAGCAATTCTACCCGCTAATTGAAGATCATGTAACTCAGATTTAGACCAAGACATAAGATTTACACCAGATTTTGACAATGAATAGGTTTTAAGGATCCATTCATATTATCTATGGTCTGAAAAAAAAAGAGTTTGGTGCTTTTCGAGAGAAATCGACCACTAGATCCTGGTTCGTTTTGAATGGTATAGACCTATACCCACTAACCAGAGTACACTAATCAGAAATTCTAATCCCGATGTAATATGTGGTAAGGTAGTAGTAGTTAATGAGGTGTCTGAAATTGTCAATACGTTTGTGGATGATACAGAAGTTGATGATATAGGTTCTGGATCAGAAGTTATCCATGTAGAAATTGTAGTGTAACTTTGGACTCCAGAATTATGGTGAAGTACGCTTCCAGAGTATCCAATGTATGCTAGAGTGGGAATTGAAGTGATCGAGAAATAGTTTGTTGCTTCTTCTTTGAAATCTCTTCCAACAACCCAAGTCATATTGTTATTATTCTGAAAATCAGATAATGCGGCAATGGAGTCGCTAAGATCAATGGAAATCGAGATGATTGTAATATTCGGGTAGTGGTCATGAACTTTGGCTAATTCTGCTTCTTGGGTTATACAGGGTTGAGCCCAAGTAGCGAAGAAGTCTAAAACTATAGGATTACCTTCATAGTTGGATAACATTACGGATGTCGAATTCAAAAGTTGGAATTCAAAATCTAAAGATGAATCCATAGATGTTACAATTATGGTCGTCGAATTGTTTGGATTTCCCATTATCAGAATTCCTGTTATTAAAATCAGGAAAAATAATTTTAGCTTAGTCAAAGGCCAGAACCCATTTTTTAAATTAAAATATGTAAGCCAAAGTGAACTTTCTACCTTGAAATACTTTCCTTAGGATACTCTTAATCGTAGACAATGGAAAACTTTTTACTCTAAAGATATTCAGCATCATCCCACATTGGACCCAATTTTATCGAGTTAGCTGTAATGGTAGATGATAATCCCTCTCTTCCCAATCTAGAAAAGTCGAAATCGACTTTCATTCCGTTAAACTTAATTTTGCCAATAACAGCCATCGGTACATTCATGTCAGCCATGGATGGATCTATTGTTAATGTTTCCTTAGTAACAATTGCCGAAAGTTTGAATACAAGTAGCAATGATATACATCTAATTGTTATTGTCTATTTATTGGTA
This sequence comes from Candidatus Hodarchaeota archaeon, assembly GCA_016839815.1. GTDB lineage: Archaea > Asgardarchaeota > Heimdallarchaeia > Hodarchaeales > Hodarchaeaceae > Hodarchaeum. The sequence continues at coordinate 4,337 of JAEOTM010000170.1, read as the reverse complement.
ATTTCATGTTTCATTGGAATTTCAGGCATGTTAGGAGATAATTATGGTCGGAAGAAAGTCTTTCAAGTTGGGATGGGATTATTCATCTTTGGATCTATACTCTGTGCTGGATCTTTTTCCCTTGAGATGTTAACGATTTCTAGGGCAATTCAAGCAATCGGTGGAGCTGGATTGACAGCAAATGGTCTTGCTTTGGTGATAACCTATGTTGATCCTGTGATTCGCGGAAGAGCTATTGGATTAAATTCATTAGTTGTTGCTTCTGCTTTGTCGTCTGGGCCTGTTCTTGGTGGTTTCCTTTCTGAATTCATCGGATGGCAGAGTATCTTTTTAATTAACTTCCCTATAGGATTAATTGGTCTCATTTTGGTTCATTTTAATATCCCAGAAACTCCCCGTAGAGACGAAATAAAGATTGATTACGTGGGAATGCTCGTATTTATAGTTACTGCCTTCTCTTTTGTCGGAGGAGTGTTAATAATCTTTAAGGATGAAGTAATCGGGGGATTTCTGATTATTTCTGCAATATTATCTGGAGTCCTCTTTGTTTATTTAGAAATAAAAAATCCAAAACCAATGATTTCGCTAAAAATCATGAAGAATAGAACTATATTAACAGGTATTATCTCCTCGTTTCTCTGTTATATGGTCTACTACGGAATGGTTTTTCGTTTACCATTTTTTTATCAAGAAGTGTTACGATTTTCCCCAACACAATCAGGAGTTCTCATGATAGTCCCTCCTGTTGCAATGGCGATTATGGGTCCTATAGCGGGATTATTTGCTGAAAGCATTGATATTCGCAAGCTAGCGTCGTTTGGTGCTTTTTTATTAGGTAGTTTCATCTTCTTTCTTGCATTAACCATCGATTTAGAATTATACATAATTGTTCCTTTAGTAGCATTATCTGCAGGAGCGTTAACCACATTTACAGTTTCTAATGGAACCTCAGTTATGAATGCAGCTCCAAAACAGGATGTAAGTGTAGTATCTGGACTTATTGGTCTCTCAAGAAATATTGGGTTTACATTAGGAACGACATTAACATCCGCGTTCTTTAGCTTATTTTTTCTAACACAAAATCCCGATGATATTAGAAGTGGCCAGATTTTCATTTCAAGTTATTATCAAGGCATGGAGTCAACATATTTGATTTTTGCGTTGTTTGCGTTACTTGGGGCTGGTATATCATTATTAAGAAAAGCTCAAATCTCCGAACGTGTTGAAACGGGAGAATTAACGCTTTCAGAATAAAGGTATAATTGAATACAATTCTTTTTATATAAGCACCAGTATGATTCACTTGTTAAAAAGGAGATCATTCCATGACTTGCCCCCATTATGATGAAGCTAATAGTATGTGTAAAGAACTGGGTCAAAAATTCTATACAGGAATGCAGAAGCCCTGTTTGGACTTAGATGATCCATCCAAATGTCAAATCCTGCTAATGCGAGGATAGAAGTAATTTTTCGATAATTCCTGAAGAGATATTCAGTTAACCAGTTTTTTTCTTTGTACATATATATCTATAGCAATGAAGTCCCATTAGATAGGTAATCGCGCATGGAATTTTTAATCCATATCTTCCTGTTTATTCTCAGTATTGGTATTGGAATAGTTGGAGTGATTGGAGGATTTGGGGGTGGAGTATTCCTTTTTCCGATTTTAATCCTAATGGAATATCCTATTGAAACTGCTGCTGCGAATTCTTTGATGGCATTGTTTTTTCCCTCGATCTTGGCAACTTTTCATAATCACAGACATAATACTATCAACTATCGATTAGGAATTGGATTTGAAATTCCTACCGCTTTCGGTGCAGTTTTGGGTGCAAATTTAACTCTACTTCTTCCACCAACGCTTTTGTATTTTATATTTGGATTAATTGCATTTATCATGGCTTATATGATGATAAAGGAGTTAAATCCTCAAAATTCGATAAACGAACAAAACAATCCACTTTTCAAAAGGATTATGGCATTTGGACCGAAATTGAAATATATTGGGAAAGGGGAATCTAGTGAAATTGGTATCTTGATGCTAATCATAAGTGGTATAACAAGTGGTATGCTTGCTGGAATATTTGGAATAGGTGCAGGCTGGATAAAAGCGCCTATAATGATAACGGGTTTTGGAGTCCCATCAAATATTGCTTCTGCCACAGCTACATTTATGATTGTCATAACTTCTTTAGTTGGGGGATATACACATTTTCTTCATGGAAGTTTAGATATCATATTCATTCCCTTAACGCTGGGACTAATCATCGGTGCAGAGGTCGGGTGTAGGATTCGTGATCGGATCCGGAGTGTTTTTATTACAAAAGTAATAATTATTTCACTACTAGTCATTGGGGTAATTATGATAAGCCGGATTTTTCTTACAATCTAGACTTACAAGGATTAGAGTGAAACGATAGTTAGGATTCAACAACAGAGAGTATTTTTTCCTTAATGAAGAGGTCTACAATGAATGTGATATCTTCAAATTGCAGCTCAGGATAGGGCAATATGAGCTGAAGATAGATATCCTCAATATTCAAGCTTCCGTCTACTAGATTGAGGAATTCCAATATAATTCCTCCCCAATATTTTCCACTGAGAGCCATAAACTTTTCTTGATTTGCTAAAGAACGACCAGGAGACATTAAACGTTTAAATGGTAATGGACCAATATAATTTCTTTTAACTATGGGAGTCTTTACAGAATCCTGAGAGACTTTTGTTTTATCATCATTCATATTCTTCTGATTTAAATGAGTAAAATGTCTTTCAATCATTTTTGTAAAATGATTGACTTCTTTTCTGAGAATATCATTATCCTCTATAACTAATATGCTCTGCAACCTATCTTTCGATAAATTTAGTAGGAGCTCGTTCTGACGAATTCTTTGAGATTGAGAGAGTTTTTCAATGACATTTTGGTCAATATTCACCAATGATTCGATGATATCTGAAAAAACATATGGTAAGATTTCTTGTAGGTTTGAAGTTGTCGAACATGCTAATCCATATGTAACAACACTTGAAATCACACCGACACTACGACATTCAAGAGGTTCAACTTTATCCATGCAGTCTGCACTTGAATGATGATATGGGTCATCATGGCCGAACATTACTCCTGGAATCGAAAAATAATTGTCATTGAAAATTAAATGGTCACTTCCACCTGCAAAAGGTTGAATATCATAATTTAATTGGTAGGTCCATCCATTGCGTAAAACTTTCTTTGTCTTAACATACTCCGAAATTAATTTTATCATCCCTGGTATGAATGAAGGTGTGGATATACTGGGAGAACTAATTGTTAGGGGTGTACCAACCGTAATTGGAGACTCTCCGACCATATCAAGATTTAATGCCAGAAGAATCTGCCTATTATCGTTCTCCCGTTGTTGATCATATTCAGCTAACCATGGGATCGTTCCAGAGAATTCTGGTACCCACAAAAATCGAATAGTTCGTTTTGGTTTTGAAATTTGTCCTGATTTGATCATTCGGTTCAAGCTAAGGACACTTTCAAGCAAGGTACCACTCCCTGAACTATTATCGTTTGAACCAAGTGAGGGATGACAAAGATGTGCTATGAGAACAATTTCTTCCTGTGGAGTCTCTGTTCCCTCAATACTTGTTTCAAGCACGTGTAATTTTCCTCTATCAGCCGAAAAGCTGGCATCAATTTTGAAATGCAGCTTTACTTCCTTTTTCGCACTTAAATATTGCTGCAATTCCCTAGCTTGTGCATGTGATATAGAAAATCCCGAAGTAACCTCATCTAAGTTCTCAGCTATAGGCCAGAATCCATCATATTGTACAGTTCTATCTCCGATCTGAGCAGCACGATTCAGATTTGGATGTAGTAAAAGTCCTTTTACTTTGTGCTTATCCGCGTAGGAGAAAATTCTCCGTGGACTTGCAGTAATCAAAGCAATTTTACCTTCGGCTTTCTCATAATCAGCTGGTTTATCACCACTTCCTACATCGACCAAAGTTGATTCGAAATCTACTGGCTTCGAATGTGTTATAACACTCATAGGATGGTCAATAAATCGACAAAGCTGCTTTTTGACTGGTGCAGTCAACCAACATTCCCCAGATTTGATATTCCATGTCACTGGTGAGATCCAACCCCATTTATCCCATTTTCCATCTGCAGGAAATTCCAGAATCTTTGAAGAAACATCATTGTCTTTTAAAATAGATTGGATATATCGTGCACTATCATGAAATCCCTGAGAACCTTGAATTCGGTGGTACTGAGAAATTCGAGAGATATACTTCATAATTGATTGACTAGAAAACTCCTTGGTGAAAATATCAACTAACTGAGAATT